>CAIWZS010000039.1 GCA_903917235.1 uncultured Planctomycetaceae bacterium
CGGCGCGGGGCATCAAGCACATCTGCTGGGACGGCTGCATGTTCCCCAATGCGACGCTGGAAAATCCCGCGACGTGGAACACGATCCTCAAGACGATGATCGCCGTCCGTGACGCGCACGGCTGGAACTGACGACCGACACCCCTGGCATCCGCAGTCCCGCGGCTCGAACCTCCTTCTGGACCCTCACACCGGGAACCCCTCACATGGCAAAGCAGCTTCGCATCGGCATGATCGGCTACGGCTTCATGGGCCGGGCCCACTCCAACGGCTACAACCGCGTCAAGGACTTCTTCGACCTCGAATACCTGCCGGTGCTGCAGGCCGTGGCCGCCCGTGACGTCGAGAAGGCCAAGGCCTTCGCCGACCGCTGGGGCTATCGGCGCGTGGAGAGCGACTGGCGAAAGCTGGTGGCCGCCGACGACATCGACGCGATCGACATTTGCACGCCCAACAACCTGCACGCGGAGATCGCGATCGAGGCCGCGAAGCACGGCAAGGCGATCCTCTGCGAGAAGCCCCTGTCGATGGACGTGGCCGAGGGGGAGCGGATGTGCGCCGCCGTCGAGAAGGCCGGCGTGCCGAACACCGTCTGGTACAACTACCGCCGCATCCCGGCCGTCACGTACGCGAAACAGATCATCGACTCCGGGAAACTCGGCCGCATCTTCCACTACCGTGCCGAGTTTCTCCAGGATTGGACCATCAACGCCGACCTTCCGCAGGGCGGGGCGGCGCTGTGGCGGCTCGATTCGGCGGCGGCGGGCAGCGGCGTGACGGGCGACCTGCTCGCCCACTGCATCGACACGGCGATCTGGCTCAACGGCCTGGTGAGCGACGTCACGGCGATGACCGAGACGTTCGTCAAGGAACGGAAGCACACGCTCACCGGCAAGGTCGAGCCGGTGACGATCGACGACGCCTGCTCGTTTCTGTGCCACTTCCGCAACGGCTCGCTCGGCCTGTTCGAGAGCACGCGGTACGCCCGCGGCCACAAGGCGCTCTACACCTTCGAGATCAACGGCGAGAACATGAGCCTGAAGTGGGATCTCCACGACCTGCACCGGCTGCAGGTGTTCGACTATCGCGACGAGGGCCCGATGCGTGGCTGGAAGAGCGTCCACGTGACCGACGGCGACCACCCCTACATGGGCAAGTGGTGGGTGCCGGGCCTCGCCATCGGCTACGAGCACTCGTTCGTGCATCAGGTGGCCGACTTCCTCGAGGCCTACGCGAAGAAGCAGCCCTGCCCGCCGACGTTTCGCGACGCGCTCGAGACACAGAAGGTGTGCGATGCGGTCTTGAACAGCGCGAAGAGCCACGCGTGGGTGAAGGTCGGCTGAGCGGGACGACCGCGGCGGGCGAGGTGACGACCGGTGGAGCCACGCGACGCCCGTGCCCCGCCCGCTCGGCTGACACGACGGATCCTCGTCGTCACGCTCGTCGTCCTGCCGGTCATGGGAGCGCTCGTCGCACGCCCGCGACGCTACGAGGTGGATGGGCGCTCGATGGGGCCTGCGCTGCGGCCGGGCGATCTCGTGGCCACCGGCTGGTTGCCGTTTCGCGACCACTGGCACCGGCCCGGTCGATTCGAGCGCTGGGTCGTCGCGCTGCCCGATGGCACGGCCGGACTCAAGCGGATCGTCGGGCTTCCCGGCGAAACGGTGGCGGTGATCGACGGCGACCTGCACGTCGGGGGAGATGCGGTCCTGAAGCCCCCGGCGATTCTCGCTCAGGTGGCGTCCCCCGTCGGGCCGCGTTGCGGGCTCGGTGCCGGGGATACCGCCTGGTCGCTACCGCCCGCGCCCATCCTGGATGACGACCCGGATGAGCCGGATGGACCGACCAGACTGCTGCTGCCGGTGCGTGACGCCGGGTTTGCCGGCATCGTCCACGTCGAGGCGGTCGGCGACGCGCGAGTCCGAGCACGAGTCGGCCCCTTCGCCGTGACGTGGCGACTCGAATCCGTCGGGCGTCACGCGGTCGTCGCCGGGCGGCTCGACGGCCACGTGGTCGCCGCCGCCTGGCTCGTGCCACCGGGGGACGCCTGGGACGGCCGTTCGTGCCTTCCCGCGGCAGCCCCCGCACGATGGGACGTCACGCGCCCCTGGCCGGGATCGCTTCCGGATGCGGGCGCCACGGCCGCACCCTCACTGGGCCTCGCACTGGTCGCGACCGACGTCCCCGGGGCCGCGGCCATCGGAGACGTGGGCGTCTGGCGCGACGTGCTCTACCGGCCCGCGGTCGCCGGCGACGCACGCTGGTCGCTCACCGGCGATGCCCATCTCGTGCTCGGCGACCGACCGGTGACGAGCCGTGATTCACGCCACTTTGGCCCGCTCCCGCGCGCGGCCCTGCAGCACCGGGTGCACGGCCCCGTCTCGCCGTGACCGCAGCCGAGCCGTCCCTTCAGCGGGCTCACGCACCGAAGAGCCGGGCGATCCCGTCGCGCAGTTCGGCTTCCACACCCCGTCCCGACCACGCGACCCCGACCTCGTACCCGCCCTGTGGATAGGCCGCGGCCGTGGGGAGATACCACGGTCCGCCGTCTCCATAGCCGGCCGTGAATACGAAGCGGTCGGCATGATCCCGCTGCAGGCGCAGCTGGTACTCCACGAACGGCTCGCCAGGCAGATGCACCATGACGACGTCGTCGAGATGCAGCGCCGAGAGCACCACGGGCTCACCCCGGGCCACGCGGCGCAGCCACGCCACGGTGTACATGGGACGCGTCCGCGCGACGAGCGACTGCCGTGGATCGGCAAGGGCGGCGAGCAGGTCCCGCTCCACCCAGCGCGCATCAGGCGTGGGGAGGAACGGAGCCGTGGTCCACGACACGCGCTCCACCGGCCGTCGCTCGATCGCGGCGTCTGCGGCGACGATCGCGTCGTACATCCGTGCGGCGAGCACGGGCCGCATGCCACGCGATCCGTCGTTGTACTTTCCCGCCGCGATGTTGCCGCCACAGCCGCTGAAGTAGAGATGCGTGCAACCGGGCTCGTCGATCTGGCGACGCCGTCGGGCCAGCCCGCAGAAGTCCGCACTCGCCCGGCCATCCCCGTAGTAGCTCATGGGATGGCACGCGTAGGCGTGGCAGGCGGCGATCTTCTCGTCGCCGTGGTAGAAGGCCACGGTGCGCAGCAGCGGATCGACGAGACCTTCGGGCATCGCGCGCATCGCCTCGTCGGCACACGCGCTGCTGCGTTGGGCCCGCACGGTGCCGTCGGGACCGAGCAGGCGCCGGTTGGACGCGACATCGATCACCCGGGCCGTCCCCCGACCGACGTGCGTCACGCGGACCGCCCGGTCGAGCGACTGCCGTACCGCGACCCGGCCGGCGTCGAGGCAGCGAGCGAAGAAGTCCGGGTCGAGCACGGGGGGCAGGTCGCCGGCGCCGGCGACGAGGCGGGCCGTCTCGAGGCAGGCCATCGGCGCATTGTGCGGATGCACGACCTGCACGGCGACCCGGTCGGGAGAGGTTCCGGCCGCCTCGGCGAGAGCGCCACGCCAGGCGATGTGGGCGTCGTTGAGGATGCCCGTCCAGTCGACGGCGCAGAGGACGATCGGCCTGCCCGCTCCGAGGATGACCAGGCCGATCGCCTCCAGGGGATCGTCGTATCCGACGATCGGCTTGATCCAATTGCCACAGCACCCATGGCCGAGCGGCGGGGTGACGTCGAAGCGGAACGAGGCGACGTGAATCTCGCGCGTGTCCGCCTCGGGCAACGCCCCGTCGCCGGTGGCCGGCTCGGTCGTCCCGCCGAGGGCACCCGAGGCGAAGCCGGCCGCCGACGCGGCGAGCAGATCACGACGCGAGAGCGGGCGCATGCCGATCGGCTTCCCGACCTCGCGCGCTCCCACCGTGGAAACGACCGGTGTCCCGTTCACGGTGGCGGGGTCACGAGCCGGCGATTCGAGATCTGGTCGATCATGTCGATGAGCTGATCGCTGAGCTGATCGAGCTGGATCTGCATCCGGTCGATCGGTGACGGGATGTGCTCGGGATCCTGCCAGAGCGCGACCCGGAGCTCGGCGATGTCGACGCGGACCCGCTGCCGTCGCAGGTCGAGCTCGCCGACCGAGTTGGGCTGCGACTCCCGCAGGCGCTCGAGCCGGGCGAGGTCCTCCCGCGCCACCTCGAGCGCCGCCTTGGCGCGGGCGATCTGTCCCTCGACCTGGCCAGCGTCCTGCTGGCCCTTCTCGGCGGCGACCACCTGCTCGAGCGCCGCCTGGCGGGCCTCGAGCCGCCGCATGTCCGATGCCGGAACCTGCGGGGACCCGGCCACCTGGTTCTGCCGCCGCGCCTTCTCGAGATCGAGCTTCGCGAGTTCGAGCCGCGCGGTGACGTACCGCAGGTGGAGCGACCCGTCCGCGCTGCCGGTGCCGTCGGTCGGTGGGGCCGCGGCGGCGCACGCGGACGAGAGCGCCGTCAGTGCGGCCGGCAGGACGAGACGGAATGCACCGACGTTTCGAGACCGGGCATGCATGGCGGCAAGTCCTCTCGGGTCCGAGGCGAACCTCGTGCGGCCGAAACCACTCGTCAGGATTGTGATCCGGCGGGATCGGCGGGTCCAGCGAGCGGGCCGATCCGCCGCGGAAACATCCCGTCGGCCTCGTGCAGCACGACGACACCTTCCGCCCGATGCGCGAGGCGCTCCACCACCTCCGGGGTCGCGGCATGACCGAAGCCGAGTTCCTCGACCTCCGCCTCGCCGAGGGCTCCGAGCAGCACGAGGCGGCGGTCGCCGAGCGCCCGTGCGAACAGCCTGGTCACCAGCGCGTCGGCGACGAGGGCGGGATCGCCCGACGCCACCGCCTCGCGCACCAACGGGACGAGCGGCGCACCCTGCCGCCAACGCAGGAACACGATCCCCGGACCTCTCAGGCTGCGACTGACGATGCAGATGGTGCCGCCCGGCACGGTCGAGCGCGCCGCGGCGGCGACGGCCCGCGTCACCGCGTCGAAGCCCGCGTCGGCATCGCGCACCAGCGCGATGGTCACGGCCGCGGCCGCTTCAAGCCGCGGACGCCAGCCGCTCGCGGCCACGCGCGCTGCATGGTCCGCCTCGGCGGGCAGCCCGAACAGGGCGGCATGCAGCGTGCCACCGGCGCCCGGGACGAGCCTCAGGCTCGCGCAGATGCCGAGCTGCCACGAAACGTCTCGCACCATGTGCCGCCATGGCGGCAGCGCATGGCGGCCCCGACGCGCGAGCGACGCGGCGAACGCCCGTCGCGCCACGTCGGTCGAAAACGTCGGCCAGAGCTCACCCTCGTGGGCCCGGCCACCGCAGGCGGCGTTCCAGCCCCACGGCCCGACCGCGACCACGACGTCGGCATCGACCAGGGGCCTCGCGAGGTAGACCGGTCCGCCATCGGCATCCGCGGCCAGATACGACGTCGAACCGCCGACCGTCGGATCGAAGGTCAGATCGCGGGGGTCCGGGCTCGTGGCCGCGGCGGTGCCCGCCGTCGATGCCGACAGCGAGTCCGGTCGCCATGCGGACCGGAGGACGGTCATGTCGTCGTGCCGAACGCCCGCGTCGGCGAGCACCTGCTGCAGGGCCGTGACGGCGGCCGCGGACTGGGGCAGTGTGCCGGCCACGGCCAGCACGACCCGATCACCGGCCACGACGTGCGAGGCGAGGGGCGGCCCGTGCGCGTCGGCCACGAGCGCCGCGGTGACCGTGCGCGTCGCCGCCGCTCCGCTGACCCCGCCCGGCCCCCGACACTGCCGCACATCCGCCCCCGGCCCAGGCTCGATCACGAGGGGATCTGCGGCGCCATAGGCGAGGGTCACGACTGGCACGATGGCGGACAGACTCCCGGAGGACACGGCCGGGGCCATCCCCGCGGCACACCCATCGTAGCGCACGAGCGGGGGCTTCGGCAGCCGACCCGTCGTGATCCGCTCAATCCGTCCCGTCGCGCCAGCCCGCAGGGCTTCACCCGTCCTCCCGGCCGGACTCCACACGCCCCGGACTCACCGGCGGACGGATCTCCGGACGAAGTACCGGGAGGGACGGAAAGGCCGCCCCACGTCGCTCGAGGAGCCTCCCGGTGCGCATCGCTCGCCCCGTCATCACGTGCCTGTTGTTCGCATGCGCCGCCGTGGCAGCCCGGTCGTCCGACCCCGCTGCCGGCGAGATGGCGATCGACGGGATGATGATCGACTCGATCCCGCCGGGTGCCGTCTCCCGCGACATGATGGCGCCCCCGTGGCATGGAAACGTCCGTCCGGCGGAGTGCTGCCCGCGCTGTGCACCGCCGAACATGTTCCATGCGGACGCGTGCGGACAGTGCTGGGGAAGCCGACTCCACCACGGCTGCCTCCAGAATCCGCCGCTGTTCCCGAGGCTGCACGCCTTGTGGGCCACGGGTTCGATGCCGACGCCGCGGCCGCCGTCCCAGCCCCGCTGCCGCCAGTGCGGCGCGCCGATCGAGGGAGGCTTCTGAGCGGCCGCACGGCGCTCGGCCCCCTTCGACGCGACGCCCCGACGAGGCGCGGAAGACGACGACACCCTTGACGCGGTCCGGCCGGAACCCCGCTCCCGGCCGGGCCGCGGCGTCGTTTCGGGACCCGACGTCCTCGTCGTCATCCCGCCGCGCATCCTGCCGGCCTGGCGGAGCTCACCGCATGCCGATGCGTGCGACGACGAGCATGACCAGGGTCACGACGCCCAATCCGATCAGGTCGAGCAGGACTCCGGCACGCATCATCGCGGCCAGCGGCACCCGTCCGGAGCCATAGACGATCGCGTTGCAGGGCGTGCTCACCGGCATCATGAAGCCGAGGCTGGCGGCGAACGTCGCCGCGAGGGCCGCCGGAAGGGCATCGCCGCCCGACGCCTCACCCAGTGCGATCACGACCGGCACCACCATGTTGGCGCTCGCGGTGTTGCTCGTGAACTCGCTCGTGAGCACCGCGACCAGGGTGCCGACGGCCACGAGCGCGGTCGCGCGTGCAGGCCCGGTCGGCAGCCAACCGGTGATCGCGACGCCGATCTCCGCGGCCAGTCCGGTGGTAAAGGCCAGCGTGCCCAGTGCCATGCCGCCTCCGTAGAGCAGCACGATGCCCCAGTCGATGCGCGCCTCCTGCCAGCCGAGGGCCCGTGGCCATCTGCCGTCGGTCGCACGACGATCCCCCGGAAGCACGAACAGCAGGATCGCGCCGATGAGCGCCGCAACCCCCTCCGGGAGACGCGCCTGCAGCCAGCGCGACACCGGATGCTCCGGACCGAGCACGACCAGGATGATGCCGGGCCCCATCCACAGACCCACGGTGACGGCGAAGGCGCACGCGGCGGACCGCTGGCCCGACGTCCACGGGCCGAGTCTCGCCCGCTCGGCACGGACGTGGTCGGCGACACCATCGAGCCTGGTGACACCCGCCGGGCAGAGCGTCCCCAGCAGGACGACGGTCGCGGCGATCATCACCACCACGATCGGCACGCCGACCGCGCACCAGCCGAGAAACGACACGTCCACGCCGAGCTGGTTGCGGATGAACCCCAGGCCGATGAGGTTGGGCGGCGTGCCGATGGGTGTCGCCAGGCCTCCGACCGACGACGCGAAGGCCACGCAGAGCAGGAGGCCCGTGGCGAAGGCGGGGGCGGGCCGCTGTCCCGTCGCGTCGGCCGCCTCGTCGATCGCGGCGAGCATGCCCATGACGATCGTGAACATCATCGCCGTCGTGCACGTGTTGGAGATGAAGGCGGTGATGCACGCGCAGACCACCGCCACCGCCGTGAGAATCCGCCGTGGTCGGCCGTCGACCCACGGCAGGGACAGCACGCCGTAGGCGAGCCGCCGGTCCAGTCCGTGCACGCGGATTCCCTCGGCGAGGATGAAGGCACCGATGAAGAGAAAGATGAGCGGGTCGGCGAACGGGCGGAACACCTCGGCCGCCGGGGCGACGCCCGCGAGCACGCACGCCACCGCGCCGAGCAGCGCCGTCACCGGCAGCGGCAACGCCTCCGTGATCCAGAGCACGACGACCGCGGCCACGATCACGGCGAGCGACGTCGCCTCCGGTGTGAGTGCGGCGACCATCATGGCGGTCCGCTCCCGTCGTCATCCGCCCCACGAGCCTCGAGCGGCTCGAGCGTCACCCGATGGAAGCGATAGCGGCAGTCGTACGCCCCCAGGAACAGGGCATCGGCGGTCGGGGTCGTCCAGTACTCGGCGAGCGACAGCCTGGCGGGATCGCCCCGCCAGTCGATGAGCGTGCGTCCGTCGACCTCCACCTCCACGCCATCGCCGCGCACCGTGCAGACCACGACCGCTGGACACCCGCGGCGGAACACCGGGCCGTCGGTCCGCGTGGGGTTCGCCTGCACGTTCCGCCCGTCCACGTTCTCGAGGGCCGACACGCGGCCGTCGCCGAGGCGGAAATCGAGCAGCACGAGAAAGCGGCCCGCCGCCGACCGCTGCCCGAGCACGAGCGCGTTCGGTTCGTCGAGGGGCGTGGCGACCACCGTGAGGCGGTAGGCGGGCGGAGGTCGGTACGGAATCTCGATCCGGGCGCCGAACGCCTTCGGTGCCAGGAGCGTCGGTGGCTCCTCTTCGACAGCGGATTCCGTGCGCCACGTGCCGGCGACGGCACGGTGCGCGTCGAGCAGGGGCAGCAGCTCCACACCGTCCGCTCCGCTGCCTGTGGCCGCATCCTCGGTCACCATGGCGCGATCGGTCGGATGCACATCCTCGGGCGGCGGTGGCTCGTCCGCGCGCGTGCGGACCTGGAAAAACCCCCACACCTCGGCGGTGTCGCGCCGCATGCCCCCGGCCTGACCCTCGACCACGGCGCGATACGCCACACCGCAGGGACGATCGAACGAGCCGATCGCCACCCGGCCGTCGGACAGGCTCCGAGACGTGACCGGCATCCTCGTCCACGGCCCACGCATCGACGTCTGGATCTCGACCCGTGCATCACCGATTGGCACGTCGTTCGGCCACTCGAGCACGAGCGACACCTCCTCCCCGGGGTGCGGCTGGACTGGATCCGGAAGCGCGCGGAACGTCGTGAAGAGGTCGCGCCGCGGCTCGGCTGCCCGGCCCGCGTGCTGCCATCCGAGCCGCCGCTTCTGGGCGTCGTCGATCCACGACTCACCGAGCCAGCCTCGGTACTGACCCAGACCCATGACCGAGCCATCGAGCGGATCGGGATGCGGCAGGCCGATCGCATGCCCGACGCCCTCGTGGTAGACGACACAGTCGCTGCCCCGCATCGGCACCCTCCAGCCATCGGCGCTGACGAGCCCCCAGCCCTTGCCCTCGTCACCGAGGTAGACCGCGCGCGAGCCGCCGGCCCGCGCTCCCGGCACGTGGGTCCCGTCGGTCGCGAGGCTCCCGTCGAAACGCCAGCCGTCGAGCGTCGGCGTCTGCCGGGAAAAATCGTCGAGCGGCCGCCAGTTGACGTCACTGAGCACCACGAGCACCGGAAAGCCGCCCGCAGCCTCCCGGGCGGCGCCGAAGCCCACCGCCGCTTCCACCTCCCGCATCGTGCGATCGAAGATGCGATTCGCATCCCCTTCCCGGAGCAGCCGCGTGGGCGATGACGACACGACCGGCCGCGGATGGACGAGGACCTTGAGGCGCGACGCGTCGCCAAACTCCCGCGCGTGAAACGCCTCGATCCGGCGGGCGAACCAGCCGCTGCGCTCCGCCCAGTCGGCGATGGGCACACGATCCGCAGGCACGAAGTAGACGATCGTCGCGGCGATCGTCGCGATCGAATGCCGCCCGTCCCACGTGCGAAGCGGCCCGCCGGCGACCGCTGCGGACTCATCGCCACGGCCCGCCGTCCCCGCGATCCCCACACCCAGGACGACGATGCCGAGCCCGATCCGCCCGAGGAAGGCACCCGCGACACGCGACCGCGACACGGGGCCGGCTGGCGACGACACGTCCGATTCCAGGGGCACGGAGCCGGTGGCCGCGGGCGTCAGGACGACTCGCGAAGCGCCGCCTTGGCCGCGGCCAGACGCGCCACCGGCAGCCGGAAGGGCGAGCAGCTCACGTAGTCGAGCCCGAGCTCGTGGCAGAACATCACGGAGTGCGGATCCCCGCCGTGCTCGCCGCAGATGCCGAGCTTGATGTCCTCGCGCGTCTTGCGCCCCTTCTCGACCGCGATCTCCATCAGACGGCCGACGCCCGAGACGTCGATCGACGCGAAGGGGTTGGCCTTGAAGATGCCCTCGTCGGTGTACCGCTGGAGGAACGAGCCCATGTCGTCCCGGCTCATGCCGAGGCAGGTCTGCGTCAGGTCGTTGGTGCCGAACGAGAAGAACTGCGCGGTCTCCGCGATCTCCGCGGCCGTGAGCGCGCCGCGCGGAATCTCGATCATCGTGCCGACGAGGTACTTGATCTTCTGCCCGGTCTCCTTCTGCACGGTCGCCGCGACCCGATGGACGATGTCGACCTGGTTGTCGAGCTCCTTCTTGAAGCCGACGAGCGGGATCATGATCTCCGGACGCACCTTGATGCCGTCGGCCTGCACCTTCGCCGCCGCCTCGAAGACGGCCCTGGCCTGCATCTCGGAAATCTCCGGAAAGCTGATGCCGAGCCGGCAGCCGCGGTGGCCGAGCATCGGATTGAACTCGTGCAGCGCCGCGACCCGGGCCCGCACGCGCTCGACCGGAATCCCGAGCTTGCGGGCCAGGTCGGCCTGCGCCTGGTCGTCGTGCGGCACGAACTCGTGCAGCGGCGGGTCGAGGAAGCGAATCGTCGCCGGACGGCCCTCGAGCGCCCGGAAGATGCCCTCGAAGTCCTCCCGCTGGTACGGCAGGAGCTTCGCGAGCGCGTCGCGGCGTGCCTCCACCGACTCCGCGAGGATCATCTCGCGCATCGCATCGATCCGGTCCCCCTCGAAGAACATGTGCTCGGTGCGGGCCAGCCCGATCCCCTCGGCCCCGAACGCGATCGCCTGCCGCACCTGCTCCGGGGTGTCGGCATTGGTCCGCAGGCCGAGCGTCCGGTGCTTGTCGGCGAGCTTCATGATGAAGGCGTAGTACTGGTAGACCTCTGAGTCCTCCGGCTTCATCGTCCCCGCGACGAGCACCTGCTTGAGCTCGCTGTCGGCCGTCTGGATGGCCCCGGCAAACACCTCGCCGGTCGAGCCGTTGATCGAGATGGCGTCTCCCTCGCGCAGCGTGCGGCCGGCGCACGTGAGCGTGCCGCGTGCGTAGTCGATCTGGATCGCTCCGGCCCCGGCCACGCACACCTTCCCCATCTGCCGAGCCACGAGGGCCGCATGGCTCGACACGCCGCCGCGGCTGGTGAGGATCCCCTCGGCCGCGATCATGCCCCGGAGGTCCTCGGGGCTCGTCTCGACACGTGCGAGCACCACCTTGGCGCCGCCGGCCGCGAGCTCCTCCGCCTTCGCCGCCGTGAAGACGAGCTGGCCGGTCGCCGCCCCCGGGCCCGCCGGCAGGCCGCTCGTCAGCAGGCGCCCCTCCTTGCCGGCCGCCTCGTACGCGCGGCGATCGAAGATCGGCGCGAGCAGCTGCGAGAGGGCGTCGGGGTCGGCCGAGCGGATCGCGTGGTCGGGGGTCATCAGCTTCTGCTGCACCATGTCGTGCGCGATCTTCACGTAGGCCAGCGCGGTCCGCTTGCCGTTGCGCGTCTGGAGCATGTAGAGCTTCTTCCGCTCGACCGTGAACTCGAAGTCCTGCACGTCGCCGAACTTCTTCTCCAGCGTCTGCCGCACCTTCTCGAGCTGCTTGTAGGTGCCCGCGAACATCGGGTCGTGCTGCATCTCGGCGACCGGCTTGGGCGTCCGCACGCCGGCGACGACATCCTCGCCCTGGGCATTCACGAGATACTCGCCGTAGAACACGTCCTCCCCCGTCGCCGGGTCGCGGGTGAACGCCACGCCCGTGGCGCAGTCATCCCCCATGTTGCCGAACACCATGCTCTGCACGTTGACGGCCGTGCCCCATTCGTCGGGGATCTTGTACTTGCGCCGATAGATGATCGCCCGCTCGTTCATCCAGCTGCCGAAGACCGCCCCGACCGAGCCCATCAGCTGCTCGAAGGGATCCTGCGGGAACGGCTTGCCGGTGCGCTCCTGGATCAGGGCGAAGTAGCGGCGGATGAGCTCACGGAGGTGCTCCTCGCCGAGATCGGTGTCGTTCACGATGCCGATCTGGTGCTTGAGCCCGTCCATCACGTCGTCAAAGGGCTCGTGCTCGTTCTCGTGGCGCTTCTGCACCCCCATCACCACGTCGCCGTACATCTGGATGAACCGGCGGTAGGAGTCGTACGCGAAGCGGGGATTGCCCGTCGCCTCCGCCAGGCCCCGCACCGTCTGGTCGTTGAGACCCAGGTTGAGGATCGTGTCCATCATGCCGGGCATGCTGTCGCGGGCGCCGCTGCGCACGCTGACGAGGAGTGGATTCCGGGGATCGCCGAACTTCTTGCCGGTCTCCTTCTCGATCAGCTTCACGAAGGATGCGACCTCGGCCTCGAGCCCCTTGGGAAACGATCGCTTGTTCGCGTAGAAGTCGATGCACACCTGGGTCGTGATCGTGAATCCCGGCGGCACGGGGAGCCCGATCTTCGTCATCTGCGCGAGGTTCGCCCCCTTGCCGCCGAGCAGCGACTTCATCGAGCCGTCCCCGTCGCAGCGGTCCTGCCCGAAGAAATAGATCATCCGCCCGCCCTTGCCCCCGCCACCGGAACGCGAGCGACCCGACTTCTTGCCTTCGGACTTCTTGCCTCCGGACTTCTTCTTGAGGAGCGACTTGGCCATGGGGAGGGCGACGCCTTTCGAGAGGATGGAGATCCGGCCCGCGGACGCGGATTTTCTGCGGAAAACGGGCTGACTCTACGTGCGCCATCGGCGCGCGTCAACGAGGCGCCGGCGGTCGGGTCAGCGCGGCCGGGGCGATCCGGCGGATTCCGCCGTCGCTCCCACGAATGCCCCCAGGCCCGCGGCGAACGCGACGGCGGCCGCGGCGACGATTTCGGTCGGCAGTGCGGCGGAGAGCGGGCTCACGAGTTCCGCATCGAAGGCCGCGTCACCGGCCCAGGCCACGAGTGCGAGCGGCATGGCGTTGTGCACCGCATGGCCGACGACCGCCGGGAGCAGGCTTCGTGAGCGGATCGTCAGCCATCCGAGCAGGAGCCCGAGCGCGAAGGTCTGCGGCATCCGCTCCGGGAGCATGTGAAACAGCGCGAACAGGGCCGCCTGCGCGACGTTGGCGAAGGCACGCCGGCCCGGAGGTGACGACCGTCCCGCGAAGGCGGTCAGGATCCAGCCCCGGAAGAACGTCTCCTCCACGAGGGCCGGCACCACCGAGACGAGCAGTGCTGCCTGCCACGGGGGCGTGTCGCGCATGAAGCCGAAAAGTCGGCGCGAGAGCGCCTCGGCCTCCGGTGACATGCCTGTCCCTCGGGCGGCGAGGAGCGCGGCCGCCCCAAGAAAAAAGAGTCCGCCGCCGGCCAGCGCGGCCGCCCCCGTGGCTACGAGGCCCCGCGCCGCGTCGGGCGCGGGCCAGCGCAGCGCGAACGTCGTGCTCGCATCGACGCGCTGCCACCACGCGAGCAGCGCGAGCGGCAGCAGGATCGCAACGGCCTGCTGGACGAGGATCGCCCGCGCGAGGTCGGCGGGGGCGATGCCCTGGACGTACCAGAGCGCGGCGAACCCGGCGAGTGCGGCACCGAATCCCTGCCACGCCGTCGGCCGCGCGCGAGGCATGGGGCGTGACCAGCCGCTGGTCACGGCGTCCGGACCACGAAAGAGAATCTCCTCGTCGGTGACCACGAGCGCCGTCGCCCGCAGCAGCAGCCAGCTGACGAGCGCCGATGAGACGAGTGTGATCGCCAGCGGCACGAGCGGCAGGGAGCCGTCGCGACCGTCCTCGTCCGCGCGGCCGACCCGGCGTGGGGACGGATCGTCGGCCTCGAACAGCACCGACCGCGTCACCGCGACCTGCCCGGTGAACGGCACGGCTGCGACCCACGGGCTGCTCCCGAGTCCGGGCAGGAGCGCCGCGCCAGCGAGTCCGCTCACGAGCAGGATCACGGGCGTGAGGGTGTTCTGCGCCTCCTTGACGCTCTTCGAGGCCGCGGTGACCGCGAGGCTCATGGCGGCCGCGACAGCGGCCAGGCCGACGAACGCGGGCAGCGCGACCACCACCGCGGCGGCCACGGTTCCCGCATCGAGCCCCAGCGCCGCATGGGCCGGCATGAAGCGCAGCAGCACGGTCATCGTGAGCGCGATCGACACGACGTTCGCCGCCAGCGTGGCGAGCGTGACGGCGAGCACGGCGAGAAACTTGCCCAGCACGAGGTCGCCCGGGCTGCAGGGGGCCATGAGGAGCGTCTCGATCGTGCCGCGTTCCTTCTCGCCGGCGATCGCGTCGATGGCCGGGTAGAACGCCCCGGTGGCCATGAGCAGCGCGAGCAGCACGAGCACGGCCCCGGCGGCGATCGGCACCACGCCGCGCAGCGACAGGCCTCCGGGGGCCGCCGTGCCACCGCTGAACGTGAACGCCACCGGCTCGAGAACGCTCTCCGGCAGACCGGCCGCGCCCATGCGTCGACGCCGCGCGTCGTCGGCGAGCCCGCGCAGCACCGCCGTCACGTGATCACGGGCGCGACTCCCGACCTCCTCCACATCGGGCAGCTGCACCTCGAGCGAGACCGTCCCGGTCGCATCGAGGCCGGCGATGGTGCCGCGCGGGGCCTCGATCCACGCATCGACCGATCCCTCGCGCCGCATGCGGTCGGCGGCATCGAAGGCCACCGCCTCGATCTCCAGCTGCTCGGGCCATCCGGCCCGCGACTCGACGGTGTCGGGGAGGCTTCTTACCCATGCGACGAGGGGGAGCGCGTCCGCGCCCGACACCGCGAGCACGAGCCGGGACGGAGGGCGTGCCGCCCCGGGGTCATCGAGCGAGGACCGCACGCTCAGGAGGCTCGACAGCGCGAGCACCGGGTACATCGCCATCGGCATGAGCAGCGTGACGAAGAGCGTGCGTCGATCACGCACGAATTCCAGGAGGTCGCGCCGCGCGATCGCCCGCACGGCCTGCCAGCGGCCGGGCACGGGGGGGGCGTCGTTCACGGCACCGCTCCCGGCCCGATCGCCGCGAAGAAGGCGTCCTCCAGCCCGCCCTCGCGACCGGCCCCGAGCTGCTCCCGCGTGCCCTGGGCCACGATCCGCCCCGCGTCGATGATCACGAAGCGGTCGCAGCGTCGCTCGATCTCGTGGAGCCGATGCGTGGAGACGAGGATCGCCCGCCCCTCCGCCCGGAGGCGATCGAGGAACGCCATCAGGTCGCGGGAGCCGATGACGTCGAGGGCGCTCGTCGGCTCGTCGAGCACGAGCGCCGGTGGATCGTGCACGAGCGCGCGTCCGAGCGACACCCGCTGCCGCTGGCCGCTCGACAGGCGACCACAGGGCCGATCGGCGACCCCGGCGAGACCGAGCACGTCGAGCAGCACGTCGATGCGCTCGCGGAGCGCGGACCCGTCGAAGCCGTGCATGCTCCCGTAGGTCGCGAGGATCTCCCGCGGCGCGAGCCGGTCCGGAACCCCCGTGGTCGCCGAGACATATCCGAGCGCGCGACGCACGCCCACGGGATCGGTCGCGACGTCGTGGCCGGCGACCGTCGCGCCGCCCGACGTCGGCTTCAGGAGCGTCGCAAGGACGCGCAGCGTCGTCGTCTTTCCGGCCCCGTTGGCCCCGAGGAGGCCGACCATCTCACCGGGGGAGACCGACAGCGACACCCCGTCCACCGCCCGCACGATGCCGCCGTCGCTCGCCCGATAGTGCTTCACGAGGTCGACGACGTCGATCATGCCGAACCCCCGCGACTCACTGCTCCATCACCTCGGCCTCTTTCGTCCGCGCGAGGTCGCCCACCCTCGCCTCGTACTTCTTCGTGAGTTCCTGCACCTCCTCCTTGCAGTCGTTGCACGCGTCCTCCGTGAGCGCGCCATCCGCCTGCTCTCCATCGGCCGCCTTGTTGCCGTCGCGTCGCACGTTGCGGATCGCCACCCGCGCCTCCTCGGCGAGTTCCTTGATGCGGGCCGACATCTTCCGTCGCACGTCGGTCGAGAGCGCCGGGATCGTGATGCGGATCACGCGGCCGTCGCTCTGCGGATTGAGGCCGAGGTCGCTCGCGTGGATCGCCTTCTCGATGTCCTTGATGGTGCCGGGATCGAACGGCCGCACGACGATCTGGTTCGGTTCCGGAGCGCCCACGCTGGCCAGCGCCTTGATCGGCGTCGGCGACCCGTAGACCTCCACCCGCAGCGTGTCCACGAGCCCGGGATTGGCCCGGCCCGTCCGGATGCCGGTGAGGGCATGGCGGAAGACGTCCACCGCCTTCTCCATGCGCTCTTCGGCGTCGAGCAAAATGTCGTCGACCGGCATCGTGCGACCCCTCCATTCTGGTTGCGCCGCCCGTCGTCAGCCGGGCACGCCCGCGGAGCCTCAGCCCCGCTCTCCGACCACCGCCCCCTCGGCCCGACCCCCGAGCAGCGTGCCCACGCGTTCGCCCGCCACGGCCCGTTCGATGTTGCCATCCCGGCGGTAGTTGAACACGAGGATCGGCATGCCGTGCTCCATGCACTGCGAGATCGCGGTGGAATCCATCACCCGCAGGTTCTGCTCCCGCACCTGCTGGTACGTCAGCTCACGATAGAGCATGGCGTGAGGATTCTTCTCGGGATCGTCCGAATAGACGCCATCCACCCGCGTGGCCTTCATGAGGATGTCGGCGCCGAGCTCGAGCGCCCGCTGGGCGGCGGCCGTGTCGGTGGTCACGTAGGGACTGCCGGTGCCGGCGGCGAGAATCACGATCCGCCCCTTCTCGAGGTGCCGACGGGCACGACGACGGATGTAGGGCTCGGCGACGCCGTCCATGCGGATGGCCGTCATGAGGCGGGTCTGGGCGCCGAGGCTCTCGAGCGCGTCCTGGAGCGCGAGCCCGTTGATCACCGTGGCGAGCATGCCCATGTAGTGGGCGGTCGCCTCCTGGATCGCGGTGTTCCCCGCGGTGAACGAGCCGCCGCGGAGGATGTTGCCGCCACCGATCACGACGGCCAGTTCGACGCCGCGCGACACCGCCTGGACCGTCTGCCGGGCGATGTGCACCACCTCGTCCATCGAGATGCCGCGTTCGCCCTGCCGCGCGAAACTCTCTCCCGAGAGCTTGAGGAGCACGCGACGAAACGGGCCGGCGGACATGGTTCGCTCACTGGGCGGGAAGGAGCGGACGGGAGTGTACGCGGCCGCCCGGGCGGCCGCCAAACCAGTCAGCCGCCGAGCTTCCAGTTCTCGACGCGCGTGATCCCGATCCCCGCCGATTTCACGAGTTGGCCGACGGTCTGCTTGTCGTCCTTCACGAAGGGCTGTTCGAGCAGGACGCACTGCGCGAAGAAGTTCCGCAGGCGACCCTCGATCATCTTCGCGATGATGTTCTCCGGCTTGCCCTCCTTGCGCGCGGCCTCGGTGAGGATCTCCCGCTCCTTGGCGACCACCGCGGGATCGAGATCCTCCTTGGTGATCGCCTGGGGCGCGAGCGCGACGACGTGCATCGCCACGTCCTTCGCCACCTCGGCCGCCTTCGCCCCGGCCGTGTCGCCGGAAATCTGGACGAGCGACGCCTTGGAACCGTCGTGGTGCGCGTAGCCGCCGCACGGGGCGTCGATCCGATGGATGCGGGCCAGGTCGAACACCTCGCGCATGCGGTTGAAGAGGTCGTCCTTGAGCTCGGCGAGCGTCCGCTCAGGGTGGGCCACGCTCCGCTGCGCGAGCAGTGCCTCCGGCGTCGCCGCACCCGGACCGAGGGCGAGCGTCTTCGCGATGTCGTGGGCCAGGTCGCGGAAATCCTGGCTGCCCGCCACCGGCGGGCTCTCGCACCGCAGTTCGATGATCGCCCCGACCCCGCGAGCCGTGTCGGTGTAGACCGCGAGCCGGCCACAGGAGGTCTCGCGGTCGGCCCGCAGCGACTGGGTCTTGATGCCCTGCTTGCGGAGCCAGTCCACCGCCGCCGCGGTGTCGCCGCCGCACTCCTGGAGCGCCTTCTTGCACTCCATCATCGGCAGTCCGGTCTTCTCGCGGAGCGCCATGACGGCGGCCGCCGTGATCTCAGCCATATTCGATTCTCCCGGTGCCTCCCCGCGATCGCCGCGGGTGTGGTGGACGGTTGGTGCGGGGCGAAGACGCGCGGCAGGCCCGCCGGCGACAGCCGCGGACGTGCGCGACGGATCCCGGCGCCGCGTCAGGTGGCCGGCTTCGGCACGGACCGCTTCGCGACCATCGGCCGAGCCTTCGGCTTCGGCTTGCCAGAGGACGGTCCCTCGGCGGCGTCGCCCCCCTCGGCGGCCACCTGGTTGGCCGCGGCCACCTGAGCCTTGCCTTCGAGGATCGCGTCGGCCAGCCGGGCGGCGACGAGTTCGATCGAGCGGATCGAGTCGTCATTGCCCGGGATCGGCAGGTCGACGAGGTCGGGATCGCAGTCGGTGTCGATCAGGGCCACCGTCGTGATGCCCATCTTGCGGGCCTCGCTGATCGCGTTCTTCTCCTTCTTCGGATCGAACACCACCAGGCACTCGGGCAGCCGCGACAGGAGCCGGATGCCGCCGAGGTTCCGCAGCATCTTGCGATGCTCGCGGCGGAGCGACGACTGCATCTTCTTCGAGTAGGTGTCGAACGATGCGGACGGCAGCAGCGCCTCGAGCTCCTCGAGCCGCGCGAGCCTGTTGCGAATGGTGCGGAAATTGGTGAGCGTGCCCCCGAGCCACCGCTCGTTCACGAACGGCATGCCGCACCGAGCGGCCTCCCGCGCGATCGCGTCGGCCCCCTGCCGCTTCGTCCCGACGAACAGGATCAGGCTGCTCGTGGCCGCCACCTGCTTGAGGTATTTCCGAGCCCGCAGGAGCCCCCGGATCGTCTCGCGGACGTCGATGATGTGGATGAGATTGCGGCGCCCGTGGATGTAGGGCTTCATCTTCGGGTTCCACCGGCTCGCACGATGGCCGTAGTGGACGCCCGCTTCGATCAGTTCCTGGGCCAGGGTTGTGGACACAAGCACACGCTCGGGGGTGGAGGAAACGCGCCGCGGAAACCCTGCACACTATGGGGATTTTTCGTCGCCTGTCAACGCAGGCCGCGGCCATGGCCCTCGCGGCTTGAATCGGTTTGGCAGCCGAAACTACACTGCGGGATTCCGTTCACGAACCGCTCCCTGCACGACCTCAGGGCCTCCCCGTGCTGGGTGGGCGTGACCGCCCCGGATCGTGAGCGACCTGGATCATGACCGACCCGGATCGCGACCGCCCCGGATCCTGACCGCCCTGGATTCAGAGTCCCCCATGCGTCACGTCCTTTCGGCCACCGTCCAGAACGTCCCCGGCGTGCTCGCGCACGTGTCGGGCATGCTCGCCTCCCGGGGCTACAACATCGACAGCCTGGCCGTCGGCGAGACGGAGGATCCCGGCTTCTCACGGATGACGTTCGTGCTCCGCGGCGACGACCGCGTGCTCGATCAGGTGCGTCGCCAGCTCGAAAAGATCGTGACGGTCGTCCGCGTGGACGACATCAGTTCGCGAAACTACGTGGAACGCGACCTGATGCTCATCAAGATCGCCGCCACCGTGGGGGCCGCCCGCAGCGAGGTGAAGGAGCTCACCGAGATCTTCCGCGGCCGGATCGTCGACGTCGCGACCGACAGCGTCATCGTCGAGATCGCGGGCACCGAGAAGAAGCTCGAGGGCTTCATCGAACTCGTGCGGCCCTACGGCATCCTGGAACTCGTGCGTACCGGCCGGATCGCCATGGTGCGGGGAAGCCCGCCCCCCCGCGAGCTGACCGAGGCCGCCGGAGGCGTCCAGGCCGGCACGGTCGATGCCGATTCGCTCGCATGATCCCGGGTGGGTCGCCTCCTCCGTCGGCAGTCGTCGTGAATCCTCAGGCATTATCGTGACGGCTCAGCGCGAGTGAGCACGTCCGCAGTCCGTTCGCCAGCGTTCGATCGCCTCCCGTCCGTTTTCGTTTCCCTCCTGATGCCCCTCCCCCTGGAGCCCCTTCCGTGCCTGCCACCGTCTATTACGACTCCGATGCCGACCTGAAGGCGCTCGACGGCAAGACCATCGCCATCATCGGCTACGGCTCGCAGGGCCACGCCCAGGCCCAGAACCTGCGAGACAGCGGCCTGCGGGTCGTCGTCGCGCAGCGGCCCGGTGGCCCGAATCACGACCTCGCCCGCAGCCACGGGTTCGAGCCGCTCTCGGTCGAGGACGCGGTCAAGCAGGCCGACGTCGTCAACATCCTCCTGCCCGACGAGCTGCAGGCCGACGTCTACCGGACGAGCATCCGCCCCCATCTGCGGAAGGGCGCGATCCTGATGGCGAGCCACGGCTTCAACTTCCACTTCGGTCAGGTGGAGCCGCCCCCGGGCCACGACATCCTGCTCGTCGCCCCGAAGGGCCCGGGCCACCTCGTCCGCAGCGAGTACGTGAAGGGGGGCGGCGTTCCCTGCCTGATCGCACTCGGCCCGGGAGCCGCCGAGTCGACGAAGCGGATCGGCCTGGCCTACGCGAAGGGGATCGGTGGCACCCGCGGCGGTGTGATCGAGACGACGATCGCCGAGGAGACCGAGACCGACCTCTTCGGCGAGCAGGCCGTGCTCTGCGGCGGCGTCTCCGAGCTCATCAAGGCCGGGTACGATACCCTCGTCGAGGCGGGGTACCAGCCGGAGATGGCCTACTTCGAGTGCCTGCACGAGATGAAGCTCATCGTCGACCTGCTCTACCAGGGCGGCCTCGAGTACATGCGGTACAGCGTGTCGAACACGGCCGAGTACGGGGACTACACGCGTGGCAAGCGGATCATCACGGACGAGACGCGTCGCGAGATGAAGAAGATCCTCGAGGAGATCCGGTCGGGGCAGTTCGCCCGCGACTGGATTCTCGAGAATCGCGGCGGGGCCGCGATGTTCAAGGCGACGCGTCGCCGGGAGCGGGCCCACGGCCTCACCGCCACCGGGCGGGGTCTCCGCAAGATGATGAAGTGGATCGACGCCAAGGAGGTGTGATGACGAGCGAGGAGTCGCAGGCGCGGGCGCTGTACGAGCACCTCCAGCCCGGCGACCGGGTGGAGGTGGTCCACGGCGTGACCGTGGGTTCGAGCGCGACCTGGAGCACGACCACCGTCGGCACCGTGCTGCGGCGCGAGCGCCGCCGCCACGGCCTGCACTTCCGCAGGAGCGGTGACGACAAGGTCTATTCCGACGTGCTCATCCTCGCCCGTGAGGACGGCGAGCTCACGACCATCACGATGGACGAGTTCACCCGGCTGCGTCGCCTCTGATGCCGCGCGGCCGCTCAGATCACGCGGGCGATCACGCAGGTGAGATACTCGCCCTCGAGGCAGCTCACGCTGACCGGGTGGTCCGCCGCCGCTCCGCGGACCTCGAGGATCTGGAGTGTCCGCCGGCCGCGCTGGGCCACGCCGGCGAGCATCTGGAGGAAGTCGTCGCGCGACACGCTCCCGGAGCATGAGCAGGTCACCAGGATGCCGCCCGGTTCGAGCAGGTCGACGGCCAGACGATTGACGCGGTGGTAGGCCCTCAGGGCGTCGTCCACCGACGCCCTGCTGCGGGCGAATTTTGGGGGATCGAGCACGACCATGCCGAACCGCTCCCCGGCGGCCGCGAGCGCGTCAAGCTTCTCGAACGCGTCGGCCGCTTCCACGGTGATCGACGCGGCGCCGTTGAGTTCCGCGTTGGCCCGGGCCAGGGCCGCGGCCCGCGGGCTCCCATCGACGGCCAGCACGCTCCGCGCGGTCCCTGCGACCGCACAGGCGACGGCGAAGCCGCCGGAGTAGCAAAACATGTCGAGCACCCGTCGGCCGCGCGCCAGCCTTGCGGCGGCCTGACGGTTGTCGCGCTGATCGAGGTAGTGACCTGTCTTCTGTCCCTCGGTCAGGTCGACCCCGAACCGCAGCCCGTGCTCCGTGACGAACACGGGCCCATCCGGGGGTGCGCCGCGCAGCACGCGGTCGGGGAGATGGAGCCCCTCGAGCTTCGCGAGACCGCGTTCCGCGCCGCGCAGGAGGATGCCCCGCGGCGCGACGAGTGCCTCGAGCGCGTCGCAGACGACCTCGAGGCGGCCCGCGAGCGCCAGCGCCGTCACCTGCACGGCGAGATACGCGCCGTATCGGTCGACGATGAGGCCCGACAGGTCGTCCCCCTCGCTGTTGACGAGGCGGCAGGCTCCGGACGGATCGAGCATGCCGAGGGTCCGCCGCAGCGCGACGGCCCGCTCCAGCCGTCTCCTCCACTCCGCGGTGTCGAGGGGCGTCGCGGCGTCGAAGGCGTAGAGCCTGACTCGAATCCGACTGGAGCCGTTCCAGAGCCCACGCCCCACGAACAGTCCGTCGTGCGTGGTGAGGTCGACGACCGCCCCGGACTGGGGATCGCCGTCGACCCGCAGCACGGCCGAATCGAGCACCCACGGGTGACGCCCGAAGAAGGGACGGGCCCGCTTCGGCTTGAGCACCACCGTGGCCGCCGGCAGACCGTCGGCGGTCCGACCCTCCGGACCGCGTCCGTCCGGACCACCGTCGTCGCGGGCGATCGACTCGCCTGCGGGAATCGATCGTCTGGCTTCGGTCTCGACCTCGTCGTTCACGTCACGCCCGCTCGGGAGTCCCGGGACGGCTCCCTGCGCCCGAGCCCGCAGCGTACGATGCGGGCGCGGAAAGTCCACCGTCCGCACGCGCCGGCTGGGTGGATCGAAACTTCGTCGCTCGTGGGGCGTTTCAGCCGGAGGGCGATCCGCAGGAATGCGGGGCGCCCGCGGAGCGAACTCGGGCACGCATGCATCCACGCAGGATCGCGATCGTCGGCGGTGGCCCGGGAGGGCTGTTCACCGCGTGGCTCCTCGAGCGGATGGCTTCCCGGCGCATCGAGTTGACGATCTACGAGGCGCGTGACCGCGTGGGCGGCAAGGTCCTCACGCCCTCGTTCGACTCGGCGCCGGTGCGCTACGAGGCGGGCGCCGCGGAGTTCTACGACTACTCGGCCGTCGACGAGGATCCCCTGCGGCATGCGGTCGCCATGCTCGGCCTGCCCACGCAGCCGCTCGGAGGATCGGCGGTGCTGCTCGACGACACCGTGGTCGGCACCGCCGACGATGTCCATGACCGCCTCGGGCCGGCCGCCCATGCGGCCCTCCTCGCCTTCGACGAGCGTGCGAAGGCGGCACAGTCCCCGCGTCGCTTCTACGCCTCCGGCTTCGACGCGGTCGCCGACGGATCGAGTCGGCGGTTCGACGCCGTCATGGATGCGGTCCACCCGCCGGCGGCGCGCCGGTACCTCGAGACCATGCTGAAAAGCGATCTCGCCACGGAGCCCTGCCGCACGAGCACGGAGTACGGGCTGCAAAACTACCTCATGAACGATCCCGCCTACATGGGGCTCTACTGCATCTCCGGCGGCAACGAGCAGCTCGTCCAGGCGCTGGCGGCCCGGGTGGCCGCGAGCGTGCGCCTCCAGGAGCCGGTCATGGCGATCGGCCGCACCGCGTCCGGGAGCCTGTGGGTCGAGTCGCGCCGCGGGGGGCAGACGCTCGTGGAGGCTTTCGACACGGTGATCGTCGCCCTGCCGATGGCGCATCTGCCGCTCGTCCGCTTCGTCGGAGGCCGCCTGGAGGCGGCCCTCGCGGCCCACTGCGCGCACCACGCCCACCCGGCACACTACCTCCGCGTCACGATCCTCTTCGATCGCCCCTTCTGGAGACGCCGCGTGCGCGACGCCTTCTTCATGCTCGACCGCTTCGGTGGCTGCTGCCTCTACGACGAGTCGGCACGTGATCCCGACGCCACGCACGGCGTGCTCGGCTGGCTCATCGCCGGCACCGCCGCGCTCGAATCGTGCGCTCGATCCGACGACGAGCTCGTCGCGCTCGCCCTCGACTCGCTCCCGGCGTCGCTCGGCGACGGCCGGGCCGCCTTCCGCGAGGGACGCGTGCATCGCTGGCCCGGGGCCGTCAGCGCCCTGCCCGGAGGCGAGCGGCTCGCGCCCGTCGATCAACGCCACCGCCCGGAGCCGATCGACCATCCCGACCTGTTCCTCGTCGGCGACTACCTCTTCGATTCCACGCTCAATGGCGTGCTCGATTCCGCCTCCCACGTCGCAGGATGGGTCGCCGCGCGCCTCGCCGAGGGTCCGGGAGGTGCTGCATGATCCGACGCGACGCGCCGATGGACGGAAACGGGCAGCCGGTGAGGCACGATGGCTCCGGGCAGGAGGTTCTCGGACAGGTGCGGGTCGAGGAGGTGCCGGTGGACGACGCCGTGCTCGAGCTCGTCGTCCTGCCCGCCGCCGACGCCGACGGGACGCGGGACGGGGAAGGGCAGGAGGCAGCCGCCCTCGCCTGGGTGGCCGCGTGCCGGACGGACACGCCTCCGGTGCAGGTGCCGCTCTACGGGACGACCGTGATCTGGTCTCCGAGCCGGGCCGCGATCCTCGCGCCGCACGCCGCGCTCGTTGCGGTGCGCGAGGCGCTCCTCGATTTCGCGCGGTGCGACGCGGCGCTCCGCCGGCTCGAGGGCGAGGCCGGACTGTTGCTCGGCCGGCTCGACGAGGACGCGCCGTGCGCCGTCGAGTTCGACGAGCGGCACATCGAGCGCCAGGCGTCGCTCGAGGAGCGGTTCCGCCGCTCGGTCAGGCTTCGCGCGGACCTCGCGGACCTCGCGCCCGCGGTGCTGCGCCCGCCCGTCCACCCACCGACGCTCGCGGCGCAACTGGGGGAGCGGCTGCGCGAGCGGACACGGCTCGCGGACCGCCTCGAGTTCGTGCAGGCGAAGGCGGACGTGCTCGACCGCGTCTACGACCTGTGCGCCCAGCGCGTCGGCGACTTCGCCATCGCCCGCCGGCATCTGCGGCTCGAGTGGGTGATCATCGTCCTGCTCGCAGCCGAGCTCGTCGTCCTCCTCGTCGAGGTGCTCGCCGGCCTCGGGACGACGCCGACACCATGACCAGCGCCCCGACCGCCGGCCGAGCGAGCGACGAGGCGGCCCGCCTCCCTTCGATCGACGTGCTCCGGACGGTTGCGATCTGCCTCATGATCGTCGTGCACTTCGTCGAGAACCTCGCCGCCACGCACGATGCGTGGTCGCTGGCGATGAACCGGTGGATGCCGGCCGGTGCCGCCGCCCCGCTCTTCACGTTCCTCGCCGGGGTCAACTACCGCCTCTGGTGCACGCAGCGGATCGCCCGCGGCACCCCCGCCGCGGCCCTCTCGAAGGCGACCATCCGCCGCGGCCTCTTCCTGATCGGCACGGGCTTCGCCTTCAACGTGCTCGTCTGGCTGCCCGAGGACACCTTCAACTGGGACGTGCTCACGTTCGTGGGACTCGCCCTCATCTCGCTCGACGTCGTGCGCCGCATGCCCGTGTCGGCGGTGGCGCTGGCACTCGTGCTCGTCCTGCTGACCAGTCCGGTCCTCCGGGTCATCGCCGACTACCCGTCCTACTGGAGCCGGTCATGGTTCGACTACGACGTCACGCTCAGCGACGTCGTGCTCGGCTGCCTCGTGGTCGGCTACTTCCCGCTGGCGCCCTGGCTCGTCTTCCCCTGGGCCGGCTACCTTGCGACCCCGCTGATCTTCGGCGGCGATGCGTCCGCGTGCGGCGGGATGCGACGGCCACTCCTCGCCACGGCGGCCCTGGGAGCGCTCTCCGCGGTCGCATGTCTCGTGTGGCCCCACCTGCCAGCGGGCCTGCGGATCGGCGCGGCCGACGGCTGGACGATGTTTCCCGCATCGACCGCCTACGTCCTCGGCTCGCTGGCCATCGCGATGCTCTCCCTCACCGCGCTCCACCGGGTGCTCGACCGCGGCCCGTCGTCCGCCTGGACGGCGTCCCTCGTCCACTGGACCGGTCCCTTCAGCCGCCACTCGTTCTCCATCTACGTCCTCCACCACCTCGTCCACATCTGGCCGCTCTGGATCGCGGGCCTCGTGGTCGGAGACGACCCCACGGCACTCTGGCAGGTCGCCATGCCCGCGCCGCTGGCGCTCGCCTTGGCGCTGGCATGCATCGTCGGCTGCGTCGCGCTCTTCGCCTGGGTCGATCGGGCCCGCCTGCCATCGCTCGAGGGGGCGATGCGGTGGCTGTGCGACTGACGCGGCGCGGTCGGCGTCAGGCGTGGACGGCCTGCTTGGCCGGTCCGGGCAGCACGTGCGGGGCGGGCAGGGCGTCGCTGCCGGGCTCGATCACGACCCGCCGCCCCTCCCCCCGCGCGGCCTTCCGCCGCTCCTCGCGCTGCACGCTCCACGCGAAGACGGCGCCGAGAGGCCCCGACAGCAGGGCCGGCAGGAAGACGAGGTTGCCGACGAGGGCGATCGTGAGCATCGACAGCATCATGTAGCCGAAGCGCTGCGTCGGTCCGAACGGGGAGAGCGAGAAGACCGAGAGACCGATGCCGATCACGCCCCAGCTCTGGTACATCGCCCGGGCGCAGCCCTTGTAGGCGAGCATGGTGGCCTGCCGGCGGTCGAGCCCGTCGGCGATGCCGCGGCGGAACCACAGCATGAAGTGGACGACGTCGTCCACCGTCACGCCGAGGGCCACGCTCGGCGCCATGACCGTGCCGATGTCGACGAGCAGCGAGCCGGTGCCGAGCGACTTGAGGATCGAGTTGCCCCAGCCCATCCCGCCGAAGACGAGGATCGCCGGAAACGCCGCCGGCAGCAGGAGCACGAAGCCCGCCGACACGGCCCGGCAGATGAGCATCATCACCGCGACGATGATGGCGAAGTCCCACACGAAGCCGATGCGCAGGCCGTCGAGCAGCGAATGCTGGGCCTTGTACACGAGCGGTACGAGGCCGGTGTACTCGACATGCACGCCCTCGATGCCGTCGCCGTCGAGCCTGGCGAGGATCGGGTCGATGCGCTTCCGCAGGTCCGACTTGAAGAGCGCATAGTCGACCTCCTGCACCGCACTCACCCGGGCACTGATGCGCCAGAGCTCCTCCGACCGCAGGCCGTCCTCCGCCTCGCTCGTCGCCTCGCGCAGATAATCACCGTCGAGGAACTCGTCGCGGTGGGCGACGAGCCGACGATTGAGCACGCTGCGCTTCGTGCGGGCTCCGAGGCCGATGGCCCGGGCCGCCGCGCCGCCGAGTCCGTTGCCCGCCTCGCCTACGTCGAGGCTGCGGCCGAAGGTCACCGTGGACAGCGAGCTGCCGACCTCCTCGAGCCCGACGATCTCGTCCTGGATCTCGCCGACGAGCTCCATCCGTTCGAGGAAGTTGAGCGGGCACGTGTCGTCGATCCGCACGAGGATCTCCATCGGCACGAGCGGCCCGAGGTGGGCCTCGAGCCACTTGTAGTCCTGCCGGATCCGCGCCTTCGGCGAGAAGAGCCGCATCAGCTGCACGCTCGTCTCCACGCGGGTCATGCCGTAGCCGATGCCCGCCATGACGAGCACGCATCCGACCGTCGCGAGCGCGTGGTGCTCGGTGACCCACTGCCCGACCTTCCACCACGGGCTCGATTCGATGGGCCTCCACGCATCGGCCCCCTTGCCGTCGGCGGTGACGCCGATGCGGAGACGGGGCGGGAAGAGCTCGAGCGCCGCCGGCATGAGCGTCACGAGGATCAGGAAGCTCACCACGACCCCGATGGCGGAGAAGATGCCGAACATCTTGATCGGGACGAGTTCACTCACCGCCAGCGTCGCGAGGCCGACGGCCGTCGTGCCCGTCGCGAGCGAGAGCGGCAGGAGCGCGTGATGGAGCGCCCGTCCGGCGGCCCCGTCCTGCATGCCGGTCTCCGCGATCTGGTCGCGGTAGTAGTTGGCCAGGTGGATCGCCCCCGAAGTCGTCGCCACGTAGACGAGCGAGGGCATCGTGAGCAGGATCGCATCCACGGGATAGCCCGAGTACCACACGACCGCGAGGCTTGCGAACATGCTGTACACGCCCGACGCGAGCACCAGGCCGACGAGCGTCGCGTTGCGGAGACTGAACCAGCTGACGATGCAGCCGACGACGAGCGAGAGGCCGAAGAGCACCGTGACGCTCGTCTGCCCGGCCTTGTCGATCGAGACGTTGTCGACGGGAGGGCCGCCCATGTGGAGGGTGGCCTCGGGGATTCCGCATTCCTGCACGGCGACGTCGCGGATCGTGTCGATCGCCCCATGCAGGTTGGCCCGGGCGACGTCGGCGAGCGTGAGCACGAGGCAGGTCTGCCGCGAACCGATCGCGTCCTCGGGCGACCCCGGCACGACCCCCGGGGGAGGCGGCCCGATGAGCGCCCCCGTCAGCCGACCGACGGCCTCGACCGGGTCGAGGTTGAGAGGCTCCCGCGCCATCCGTTCGACCGCCCGGGGGCCCGTCTGGGCCGTCTTGAAGTAGAGCGCGCGGTCGATCCGCGACGCCTCCTCGGGGGGCGGTATCAGCTTGCGGGCCAGGAGTTCCAGGCGGGGGTCGGCCATGGTGCAGCCGTCCCAGCTCACGAGAACGAACTCCTCCCCCTGGAAATGCCGCCGGAAGAACCCGTAGGCACGGGTTTCCGGGTACTCCATGGGCAGCCAGCCCTTTACGTCGTTCCGGTTGTTCGACTTCGCCTTGATGCCCCCCACGAGCACCAGCGGCAGCAGGAACACCAGCACCGCCATGATGGCGACGCTGAAACGCTGGTAGAAGTTGCGGTGGGGGTGCGGCATCACGGGCGGCGGCTGCGACGACGGGTGCCGGAAGCCCGTGCTCCCGACCGATTGCGATCAACCCTACAGGTAGCCACCGGTCGCGTCCATATCGTTCGCCCCTCCGGAGAGGCCATTTTTCGGCCCTCTGGACGCTGCATCTGGCGTCCGCGGAAGACTTTCCGTCGACGGCACAGCCGGATGTCCGCCAGCATGGCAGGGATCGAATCGGGTCGATCCGGCCGCTGGTCGAGCGGACCACGGATGGATCAGCTGCCGGCTGGCTCGGCGGGGGCGACCTCCGCGGCCTGAAAGCCCGCCTCGCGGTGCGACCCGTCGCAGAACGGGCGGGTCCGACTCCTCCCACAGCGGCACAACGCGACCGCTTTTTTGTGGGTCGGGAGCGGGAACGTGCCACCGAGGTGGTCCGTCACACGGACGACGCAGCCCGCTGCTGCCTGCATTTCGATCACGAACGGGCCGTCCTCGCGGCAGCGGATCACGATCTCACCGCAAGGGGAATCTGGCGATGCACCCGAACGAACCTCGTCCGGCACCCCATCCGGGGTCACAGCGGCATCCGTCCCGCGGGCTGGGGTGGCCCGATCGCCGACTCGGGCACGGGCACGAAGACTTCCGAGCCGCCCTCGACGTCCGTGATCTCGACGCGGTCGCCCTCGGATGGCTCGGCTCCGGCACTGCGGGCCGACCACGTCCGGAACCCGCCCGTGGGCGCGGGGGCCGCGAGGAGGCCCAGGGGCGCGACCGCCGCAGGGTCGTTGCCCGCAGTCGTCGGGAACTCGGGCCTCAGAAGGGTGTCGGCGAGAATCGCGACACCGACCCCGGCCATCAGGGAGCCGAGGAACGTCGGCCAGAGCAGCCGACGGGGAAACGCCTCGACCGCCCGCCGATCCGCGGCGATCACGGCTGACCCGTTCCCGGCACTGCTGCCGGCCACGCCACCCGTTCGGGAAATCTGTTCCAGTTCCATCTCCCTATCGTCCCGAATCCGCCCCGGCGCGTCAAAGTGGCGACCGAACCCCCTCACGAGATGGGGCCTGCGTGGCCTCTGGAGGCCGGGGAGGCTGCCTGAGCACCCACCACCAGAGCAGGCCTGCGGCTGCCAGGAGCCCGAGCGAGATCAGCTGGGAGATCGAGAGGGGCGTTCCCAGGGCGGGTGGCTCGTCCACGCGGATCGCCTCGAGGAGCATCCGTGCGACCGGATGGATCGTGAGCACCAGGGCGAACACGGCCCCTTCTCGACGGGCGACCGGCGTGAAGAGCACCGCCAGAATCGCCAGAAACCCGGCATCTAGGGCGGCGTAGAGCTGGGCGGGGTGCACCGGCAGGCTCCAGGGCGCATCCGCCTCTGCGGAGGCCGGTGGCAGCATGCCCCGGGCCATCTGGTCGAACCATGGCGGGCTCTCTGGAGGGAACCGTACCGCCCATGGCAGGTCGCACGGTCCTCCGTAACAGCAGCCGTTGAGGAAGCAGCCCACCCGGCCGAGCGCGAGGCCGACGAGCAGCCCCGGCGCGATGCAGTCGGCGAGCCGCAGGATCGAGAGCCCCCTCCGGCGGGCGAACCACCAGGCGGCGAGGCCGGCGGTGGGCAGCGCGCCGAACACGACGAGGCCGCCTGCGGCGACGTTGAGCACCGCGCGCAGTCCCTCCGTCCAGCCGCGGCCGGGAGGGAAGAACTGCTCGCGGTATTCGATCACGTAGAGGAGCCTGGCGCCGACGAGGCCCCACAGAAACACCTCCATGCCGAGCGCGAGGATCGTGTCGGCGTCGAAGCCGGCGCGGCGACCACGCACGATCGACAGCCAGGTGCCGGCGGCTGCAGCCGCGAGAAGCATGACTCCATAGCCTCGCACCGGTACGCCCGCGCCGTCATCGAGCGCCGGCAGCCCCCACACGATCATCCCGCCGGTGACCGCGAGGGGCAGTCCGAGCGCGGCCACGGCCGACCGCACACCATGCCGCACCGCATGCCACACGAGGAGGCCGAGTCCGACGACGCACCACGCCGCGAACAGCAGGCCGACACCGAAGAGCGGTACGGTCCAGTCGCCGAGCGATACGGTCACGGGGACGTGGAAGAGCGTCGATCGCATCAGCCCGCACCGCTTCGGGGACGCAGCGGCATGGTGTCGATGAGTCTCGTCACCCCGACCCGACCGGCGACGAGCGCCACCGCCGGCCGCGCGGCGATCGGCGGCTCCAGCGACTCGGCGTCGACGACCGCCGCATAGTCGATGACCACCCCACGGTGCTCGAGCAGCTTCCGCATCGCCGCCTCGATCACCGGGCACGCGGCCCCCGCCTCCCACATCGTCGTGGCCACCCGCAGGCTTTCGACGAGGGCCGTCGCGCGGCCGCGCTCGTCGGACGACAGGTAGGCGTTGCGCGAACTCAGCGCCAGTCCGTCCGGCTCCCGCACCGTCGGACAGATGCGCAGCTCGACCGGCAGGCCGAGGTCGCGGACCATGCGATCGATCACGCGGGTCTGCTGCCAGTCCTTGGCCCCGAAGTAGGCGACGTCGGCGGGCACGGCGTGCAGCAACCGGCAGACGACCGTGGCCACCCCGACGAAGTGGCCCGGACGAAGGTCTCCCTCGAAGCCGTGCGCGGGGCCATCCACGACGACCCGCGTCGCACATCCCGCGGGGTAGATGGCGGCCACCTCCGGCACGAACGTCCAGCGGGCGCCCGCGGCCTCGAGGATGGCGATGTCGGCGGCGAGCGGCCGGGGATACCGGGCGAAGTCCTCACCCGGACCGAATTGGGTCGGGTTGACGAAGATCGAGACGGCGACGTCGTCGCAGTCCGCGCGGGCGGCGGCCACGAGGCTGACGTGGCCGCGGTGCAGCGCTCCCATCGTGGGGACGAATCCGACGCGCCGCCCGGCCGCCCGCGCGGCGGTCACCACGCCCCGCATCGCGACCGGATCGTGGATCAGCCGGGACGTGGCGCCCGTTCGGTCGGCGGCATGATCCGCCGCGGGTCCGGCGCCGGCGCGCCCGCTTCCATCCTCGGACGGCGTGGCCATCAAAGCATCGCCTCGACGGCGGCGATCGCCTCGTCGGTCGCACGCGACAGGTCGTCGGCGGCGATCGTCACGACCGCACGGGGCGCCGGTGTGAAACGGTCCCCCGGATCGCGCAGCCTGCAGGCGAGTCGTTCCTGGAGACGTACGAGCGGCGCGACGGCGTCGGCCGGCACGACGCAGGCGCCGCGCAGGACGCCGACATCGGAGAAGACGTCGGTCTGCGCGGCACGGCGCGACTGGAACGTCATCCGCTCGGCGAGCGTGTCGGCCTCGACCACAAGCAGGATGATCGCGTGCGGCACGACGGCGGCGGCGGCGAGCGGCGCGAATCCCTCGTCGAATCGGCGGCGTTCCGCGGCGGGCAGTCCCTCGGCAGCCACGCCGATCGTGCCGATCCAGTGATCCGTGATCGCCACGCCGCAGTCGTCGGCCCCCTCGTCGCGTCGCGCCTGGCGCGGGGCCGTGGCCCGCGCCCATCGCTCCGCCACCTCGAGCCACGTCGCGACGTCGTCCGTCTCGAGCGGCGCCGGCCGCGGCGCGGGAATCAGGCGGGCCATCGTCGCATCGGCGACGGCCGTCGCGACCTCCGACGCACCGCTTCCCGGCACGCCCACCATCGAGACGAGCGGACACGGCGCGGAGATGGTCCCGAGCAGGTCTCGCAGGCTGCACCCGGCGGTCGGATGAGGCAGGTCGGGGGCGATCTCGACGGATGGCTCGAGCACGAAGCGCCGGGTGGCCATCCGTGGATGCGGCACGGTGAGGGCCTCGGTCTCGAGGACCAGCTCGTCGTAGAGGAGCAGATCGAGGTCGATCGTGCGGGCCGACCAGCGCTCCTGACGGTCGCGGGCGAGCGTGTTCTCCACCGCGGCGAGCATGCCGAGCACGTCGTGGGGATCGAGTTCCGTCTCGATCAGGCAGGCGCCGTTGAGGAACGGCGGCTGCCCGGGCGGACCGCCGATCGGACGCGTCTCGCGGTAGGCACTCACCGCCTGCACGGTCACGCCCGGCATGAATCGCAGCAGTTCGATCGCGCGATCGAGCTGCTCGCGGCGACTGCCGAGGTTCGAGCCGCACCCGATGAGGCATCGTGCCATGGTCTTCCCCGCATCGTGACCGTCGGCATGGATGCCGATGGCGGAGGAATTCTACGGCTGGGCGGCCCGCTCCCGGCAAACCGGTCCGTCCGCGGATGGTCACCGTGTGAAACGCGGGGGGGACATCCAGGCCACGACCAAGGTCGTCGACAGTCGATCCCTCAAGTCGTCGCCCCCCGGGCTCACGTATGTCTTCGTCGCGTCTCCTCGCACCCTCACGCACACGTGGGTGCACACGTGGGTGCAAACCTCCGTGCAATCCTGGGCATTCGCTCGCGAATGTCGTCGGGGCTTGCGGGCGCCCTCATCGATCCCACGAAGCCGAATGCCTGTGCACCATGGATCCATCCCCCATGCACGCGGTCGAAGCCATCACAGCCTCGAGCGACGTGTGAGGGCTCATTCTGCGGAGCACGAGCATTCTGTCAAGGAATGCGCGGACTCCCTACCGCGTCTCCACGCATCGCGCGTCGAGAGCCCGACGAAAGCCGTGCCCGCTTGCAAAAAAATTCTTCTGCATGCTGTGCAAGCATTGTCGAATGAGCCCTCAGGCGGCGATGCTGTGCGTGCAAGGGCCGCACGGCCGTGTCACGATCGCAACGCCGCATCGCCTATCGCCCTGGGACCGAGCCACGTGCCCCTGCCCGAGCCGCCTTCACCACGCGATCCCGACGACGATGTCGATGCCCTGCCCGGCGCGACGCCGCGGATCGACGGCGAAACGGGCCTGGAAATCCCGTGCGACGCCGTCGATGCCGCGACGTCGGTCGCACCCGAGCAGGAAATCCCTTCCTACCGGGCGCTCTCGCGCACGCCGCTGACGAGCCTCGTCTTCACCCTGCCGCTCGTGCTGGCGTACGAGGGCGGCGTGCTCATGCTCGGCCGTGGAACACCGCGAAACGGGGCCGATGTCTGGCTGCGGCAGGCGCTCGACGCGCTCGGTTTCGGGGCGTATTTTCTGCTTCCGGCACTGACGGTCGTGGGCCTCCTCGCCTGGCACCACGTCGAGCACGATCGGTGGCACTTCAGCCCCGGGGTGCTCATGGGCATGGCGGGCGAGTCGACGCTCTGGGCCCTGCTGCTCGTGGCCCTCGCGCGGCTCCAGGAGCGGCTCTGGCCGCTCGACATGGGACCGGATGCGGCATTGGGAGCATGGGACTCGTTCGCCGCCCGTCTCGTGGGCTACTGCGGCGCAGGGCTCTACGAGGAGGTGCTGTTCCGGCTGCTCATGCTGCCGGCCGTGGCGTGGATGCTGCGGCGGCTCGGTTTTTCGGCATCAGGCGCCGTCGCCGGCGCGATCGCGGTCACGAGCGGGATCTTCAGCCTCGCGCACTACGTGGGTCCGCTCGGAGACGCCTTCGACCCGTACAGCTTCACGTTTCGCGTGATTGCCGGGGTATTCTTCGCGCTCATCTTCCTCGGGCGCGGCTTCGGCATCGCCGCGGGCACGCACGCGATCTACGACATGCTCGTCGGCTTGTCATGACCGCCGCCGGAACCGATCATGGTCCCCCGCGTCGGATCTCCCTATACTCGGCGACTGTCCGAGGTCTCCCGCGGGACATGCGGGGCGCCCGAACGAGGATATGACGATGGCCTGACGATGCGATCGCGAGGCGCGTGCCTCACGGTGGCCATGACGGAGGAGTCCGCTCGTGCTGTCGGTTCGCCCGCGGGCAGCTGAACTCGTCTTCCAGCTCTATGGGCGCGCCCTGCACCCCGAGCTGTTCGAGATTCGTGCGCGACGCACGATCGACCGTGGCAGTTATTCGGCGTCGGTGGCCATCACGACGGCGGGCCACCTGATCAGCTGGCGTCGTGACGGGCTGACCCTCACCGAGGTGGCCGCCGGCACGTCACAGCCACTGCCCCAGCGACGGCGCCTCCTGTCCCACCGCCTCGGCGGTGAGCGCAGTGACCGGGTCGAGTGTCGCGGAGGACTGCGGTACCAGACGTGCTTCCAGCTCGAGACGCTCGACCACGATCTCTTCTGGGGGTTTCAGCAGGAGCTCGTGGCACAGGCGGCTCGACGCGGCGTGGCCCATCGGTTCGAGGCGCCCGGCCGTCTCGACGTGGGAGCCTTCAGCTGGATCGACGTCGAGACGCGACCGCGCAGCCTGCTCGTGCAGACGTTCCATACGTTTCCCGATGACAGCGCGATCGTGAAGACCCAGTCGCTCTTCGAGATTTCCTGACCCCGAGCCCCCGAGTTCCTTCGCGGGGTGCCGCGCGTCGCACCCGTCGTCTCGCCGGCTCGACATTCCCCGGACGGTGCCCGCCATGCCCGCCTCATCCCAGCCCGCGTCGGCTCCGCGTCCGCGACCGTCGGGGGACGCAGCCCGCCGCAGTCGGGTGCTCATCGCCGACGACAACGAGCCGAATCGGGAGCTTCTCGAGGCCTATCTCGCCGAGATCGACTGCGAGATCGCCACTGCGGTCGACGGTCGGGACACGCTCGAGAAGGTCGCCTCGTTCCGTCCCGACGTGATCCTGCTCGACGTGATGATGCCCCGGCTGTCGGGCTTCGAGGTGTGCCAGCAGCTCAAGGACGACCCCGCCACCAGCCCGATCATGATCCTCATGGTGACGGCCCTCGGCGAGCTCGGCGACATCGAGCGGGCCGTGGAGGCCGGCACGGACGACTTCCTGTCGAAGCCGGTTCACAAGACGGAGCTGCTCAAGCGCGTCGAGAACATGCTGAAGCTGCGTCACGTGAGCGACGAGCTCGAGCGGCTGCGGAGCTACATCAGCACGATGGACGACGACCAGCCCCCGCGGCAGTCCGGCGCGGGACGGGCCTCGTGAGCCGCTTCGGGCGGACGCGCATCGCGCGGCACGTCGACCAGGCAAGTACGAACGCCGAGGCGAAGGGGGTCGGCGAACGCTTCCCGAGCGAGCGGCCGCCGCGGCCGGAGCGAGGAGACTTTTGCCGCCCCCTGAGCCGGTGCTCCGCCGCACGAGAAGACGAGGCGAAGGGGGTCGGCGAACGCTTCCCGAGCACGCGGCCGTCGCGGCCGGAGCGAGGAGACTTTTGCCGCCCCTTGAGCCGGTGCTCCGCCTCAGCCCCGCACACCCCGAGAGAGCCCCACGTCCTCGAGCACGCGGACCGTCGCTGGGGACCGGTTGAGCACGTAGAAGTGGATGCCGGGCACGCCCTCCTCGATGAGCTCACGCACCTGCCGCGTCGCGAACGTCACTCCCGCCTCGAACTGCGCGACCTCGTCATCTCCGGCCGCCTCGAACGAACTCGTGAACGCCTCCGGCAGCCGCGCCTTGCACAGCGACGCGATGCGACGGATCTGCGCGTAGTTGGTGACGGGCATCACGCCCGGCACGATCGGGGCCCGGATGCCGATGCGGTCGCAGGCGTCCCGGAAGCGCAGGAAGTCGGCGTTGTCGTAGAAGAGCTGCGTGATCACGACGTCCCCACCGGCATCGCACTTGCGTTTGAGGTTCTCCAGGTCGGCCTCGGCGCTCACCGCTTCCTGATGCGTCTCCGGATACCCGGCCACGAGAATGCCGAAGTCCGGAAACGTCTCGCGGATGAGGGCGACGAGCTCCGCCGCGTAGCGCAGGCCCCCGTCCACGGGCGTGAAGGCCGCGGACCCTTGGGGCGGATCGCCCCGCAGGGCGACGATCGCGGACACACCATGATCGCGGGCCGCCTGCAGATAGTCGCGAAGCTCGCCCACGGTGCTGCCGACGCACGTCAGGTGGCTCGCGACTGCCACGTCGTGCCGGTCGCGCACGCCTCGGATGACATCGAGCGTCTTCGCGCGGGTCGAGCCTCCGGCGCCGTAGGTGCACGTCACGAGCGCCGGCTCCCACGCCATGAGCTCGTCGACGGTGCGCCACATCATCGCCTCCGACTCGGACGTCTTGGGCGGAAAGAGCTCGAACGACAGCCCGAATCGTCCGGACGCGTAGGCATCGTGAAGCGGCATGACGGACACGGGAAATCCTCCGTGTGGATCGGGGATGGAGCCGCGGCGAGCAGCGCCCGCCGGCCCCTGCGATCTTAGAGCGCATCTGGTTTAGCTGTAGCGACGACTTGGCAAACCTGGAGACGGAGGCGAGGGGTCGGCGAACGCTCGAGGAGCTTTGGGCCGCCTCGGCCCACGCGACGAGACTTTTGCCGCCCCGAAGCCGTCGCTACACCAAATCGGGATACGCCCTAGATCGCGTCCGAGTTTGGTGTAGCACCGGGTTCGCCAGCGGCCAAGGAACCTGCCCCGGCCAGTTCGGTGAGCAGCGCGAGATCGGCCGGCAGCGATGGGATGCCGCGACGCGCCATCATGCGGGAAAGGATGGTGGCCGCCTGATCGGGCGTGGACTGGCTGCCGCCGAGGCCGCCCATGAGCATGTTGAAAAAAGGCGGCACGCGGTCGGGCACGCTGCCGCCGATCGTCGCGGCCATCCCGATGCGTGCCCCACAGGGAAGCATGGTGCCGACCTGGCTGCGCACAAGGTCGCCGACGAGGGCCCCGAGGAACTGTCGCCCCGTGTGGACCGTCGTTCGGCTGCCATCCGGCAGCGGGTCGTGGAGGCGGACCTCGCCGTAGGTGCTCTTGAGGTTGCCGGTGATCGTGCCCGCCGCGAGATTGACCCAGCTGCCGACGTGCGAGTGTCCGACGAACCCCTCGTGCGGCTTGTTGGCAAAGGGCTCGAACACCGTCGCCTCCACCTCGCCCCCGACCCGACAGCCGCGACCGATCGAGGTGCCCGGCCGAATCCACGAATGGGGATGGATCCGCGCCTCGGGCCCGACCCACACCGGACCGTCGAGGCAGACGAAGGGGCCGATCTCGGCTCCGGACTCGACGACGACGGGACCCCGTCGCACGACGACGAGCCGATCGACGTGGCCACCTGGTGCGACATGAAGTCCGGGACGCTCCTCGGCATACCGGCCTGCGTCGATACGTGCCGCGAGGTCATCCTCGATCGCTCGCTCGTGCTCGGTCACGACGTCATGCGGATCGACGAGCAGACGGATCTCCTCTCCCTGCTCCGTGGCCTCCCTTCCGGCGAGGGCGTGGGCCGCATCCGACCGGCGCTCGAGAAGCGCCTGCACGAGATCGCCGTCGGCGGCCGAGGCGGGCAGGACGAGCGCGGCGGCGACGACGCCGTCCGCCGTCACCACCGTGGATCGTCCGGCGGCGATGAGCGAGCGGAGGAGCGCGAGATGTCGTGCTGTCGGCACGAGCCGCGCGTTGACGGCCAGCACCGGCGCGTCCTGAAGCGATTCGACGTGCGTGTGCCACGGCGGCAACCCCCACAGCGTCACGCCACGCGACCGGCTCGAGGACGCGTGGGCTGCGAACGGGCGGCGCGGCACGGGTCTCACGACTCCGAGTGTGTCGAGCATGCCGACGAGGGTCGTCGTGCCGATCGTGAGCGCGCACGCTGGGCGGGCGGCCACGAGCACACCGAGCCGCTCGACGGCGTGATCCTCGAAGATGACGACGTGCATCGATGGCCCGGGATCAAGTGCCTGGGAAGGTTGGAAACCGCCGGTGCGGGCGACACGGTCCCAGCCGTGCGAGCCCGCGAGTGTTCTCTCGGAGAGGGTCTCGGCAGAGCGGATCCGTCGTTGGTGTAGCACCGGCGCCGGGGGGACGGCAAAAATCTCCGCGTTCCGACGGCGGCGCGGTCGTGCCTGCGTTGTCGAATCACGCGACCGTCGGGCACCGCGTGCGGGCGCACCTGGAACACTGGTAAACGAGTCGTCTTCCGCGTACGTTGCCTCCCAGGGAATCGATCGCGCCGGAGTGGCGGAATGGCAGACGCGGCGGACTCAAAATCCGTTGCCCGCAAGGGCGTGTGGGTTCAAGTCCCACCTCCGGCATTGCCCGCGGTGGACGGCCGACGGTTCACCCGGCGGCCTTCTCCTTCCGCCCGATGAAGAGGCAGGCACTCGATCCGCTCCCGACGTGGAGCGGGGCCCGCTCGGTGATCACGGCGAAGCCGCTGCGGCGCAGGCGTTCCTCGAAGGCCGGGTCGCCGGCGGCCGACCAGATGGCCAGAAGGCCGTCGGGCCGCAGCGATGCATGGAGACGGGCGAGCCCCGGCGCGGTGTAGAGCCGCGCGTTCTCCGTGGTGGTCAGGCCCGCGGCACCATTGTCGACATCGAGGATCACGGCATCGAAGAAGCCACGCCGTCGCCCGACCACGTCGGCCACATCGCCGAGAACGGTCTCGACCCTCGGATCATCGAGCAGGACGCCGGCCAGGCCGTAGTCCGGCTTCCGATTCCACGACACCACCTCGGGCATGATCTCGACGACGGTCACGGTGGCATCCGGACGCAGGGAGCCGAGCGCGGCCCGCAGGGTGTAGCCAAAACCCAGGCCGCCGATCAGCACCCGGGCCGAGCGTGCGTGCTCGAGTGGCTCACAGGCGCGTCGCGCGAGCTGCTCCTCGGAATGGTGCTGCCGCGTGGTCATCAGCTCGACGCCCGCCACGCGGATCGTGTACGAGCCGTCGTGCTCGGAGAGCGTCATCAGCCGGCCGTCCGGCGTGAGGGCCTGTTCGCGAAGGATCGAGGGCTTCATGGAATGGACCAGCTCCCGAAAATCCCGACGTCGTCTTGCTCGCGCTCGAGGCTTCCCGACCCCAGGATCGTCGACCGTTCGTGCTTGCTGCGAGCGAGGCCGTGGTCAGTCGATCGGAAGAAAGGCCCAGAGCGCGGGGCGACCGCAGTTGCAGTGCACGGCCCTCCCGAGGAGGCCGAGCCCAGCCGCGCTCAGGTACACCGCGGAGCGCGCGGCATCCCAGCAGCCGGTCGCTCCCGTGGCCCGGGGCCCGTGGATCCGCGACTCGACGCTGGGCACCGGGTGGAAGATGGTCTCGATCCACGGACCGCGTGACCGCTCGCGATCCTGAAACTGGTCGAGCAGTTCGATCGCGCGCACGAGGACGTCGCGACGACAGCCGGCTGCGATCAGGCTGCGATCGATGTCGGCCACCCCGCGTCGGCTCGGCGTGGGCAGCGTGAGCAGGCCGACGAACGACCAGAGCGTGAACGCGAGGCTGAAGACCACGATCCCCTCCGCGGTCGCGAGCCGTCGCTCGCCGACGACCGAGGCCGCCAGCGCCACGCCCGCGAGCGTGAAGGCGAGCGCCAGCAGGCGGCCCCGCCACCATTCACCGGTCTGCACGGCCATCTGTCGGCGCCGCACCGCCACGGCGAACGCCTCCGGGTCGAGGACCTCGCGCCACCGGAGCGGCACGAGGTGAAGCGACGGGCGCACCACACCGGCGATCCCGCCGGTGAAGCCCTCGTCGTCCGATTCCACGATCGTGGCGGGCAGCATCGGAGCGTGTGGGTCGGAGGCCGTCGCGGGCAGGCTCGGGGTCAGTTCGAGCGGCGCGAGGGCCTTCGCGACCGCGATCCGTCCCTGAAGGAGCGCGAGCATCACGAGCCCCGCGGCGGCGATCACCCCGGGCACGCCCCAGGACCGTCCGGCCAGGAGCAGGACGACCGCCACCAGCATGAGCATCGCGGCATGAACCAGCACACCCCGCGCGAGCAGCGCGACAAACATGAGCAGCGATGGATGCCTGCGGCCGTACGAGCGCGGCAGGAGGTATCCACCACAGAGATCGAAGGGAAGATGGATGAGGAGGTAGGCCAGCACGAACGAGCCGAGCGCAGCCACCTCGGCCCCGAGCGACCCGGCCGCGGGCAGCAGTCGGGCGGGCAGTCCGAGCGCGAGCCCGGCGGTCGCGAGCGCGACGATCGTGCCCACACCACTCACGCCCAGCCAAAGCCGCGCCCTCCCGTACCCGGGTGCGGTCTCGAGGGGCGGGACGGCCTCCGGGGACGTCGCATGCAGCCGATGCATCGCTTCAGCCGTCTTGCGGATGCCGCGCAGCATCCCGCCGAACACGATCTCGTGCAGGGGCACGACGGCATACCAGTAGAGGAGCCCGAAGAGGCCGCGCGGTCGGAAGCGGGCCGTCATGACCAGCCGGGTGAGAGGTCGGGGCGGCGGGAGGGGCGTGACGGATCCGGTCGGATCGGCCACGCGCCCGGCGGAGACGTCGCGGTCGCCGTCGAGCGTGTCGATGCGGAAATCGAGCTGGGCCTCGCCGGGCATCCTCATCTCGGCCCTCAGCGCCAGCGCGCGATTGCGTTCGATTCCGACCACCCTCCAGAAGTCGAGCGTCTCGCCAAACTCCACGGTCTCGGAGTCGCGACGTCCGCGCCGCAGTCCGGGACCGCCGAGGAGCGTGTCCATCCATCCGCGCAGCCGCCAGAGCAGGTCGCCCGCATACCATCCGTTGCCGCCACCGATCCTGCAGATCGCCGCGTACACGCTCGCCGGATCGGCCTCGATGTCCACGGTGCGTTCGTCCGTGAACACCGTGCCGCCGGCCCACACCGGATCACCTGGCACCGGCCCCGCGACACTCCAGCGGGTCTCGACGGCATGCCGGTCGATCTTGGCCAGCGCGCGGCGGATCGCCTCACGGATCGAGAGCGCGTCGTGAGGCATGAGCCGCTGCGTGGTGTCGTCCGACACGACGACGCGGTTCTTGAGTCCTTCGGCAAGCGGCCGCGCGATGCGGTAGGAGACGGGGGTGACGATGTTGATCCACAGCGAGCTGAGCCGCGGCGTGAGCACCGGCACGGGAATGATGACCCGGCGTGGCAGGCCGAGTTCCTCCGCCATCACCCGCATCAGGTCCCGGTACGGCATCACGTCGGAGCCGCCGATCTCGAGCGTCCGCCCGACGGTCTCGGGCACCGCGAGGCAGCGGACCAGCCAATGGAGCACGTCGGCGATGGCGACCGGCTGGCAGGCGGTGGTGACCCACCGCGGCGTCACCATGATCGGCAGCCGCTCGACGAGGTAGCGCAGGATCTCGAACGACGCCGAACCCGAGCCGATGATCATCGCCGCCCGGAAGGTGGTCACGGGCACGCCCGTCGCGGCGAGTTCCTGCTCGACCTGCCGCCGCGAGCGCAGGTGCTCGCTGAGATCCGCCCCCATTTCGCCGAGACCGCCGAGGTAGATGATGCGGGGCAGTCCGGCATCGCTGGCGGCGGCCGCGAACGCGGCTGCGAGCTGCCGATCCTTGTCGGCATACGCGCCGGCGGTGGCCACCATGGAGTGGACGAGGTAGTAGGCCGCCCGGCACCCGCGGAGCGCGTGCGCCACGGCCGCGCGGTCGCCGAGGTCGCCGGCGATCACCTCGACGCGCGGATCATGCCGCCAGGGTCGGGCATCGAGCTTGCGTGGCTCCCGCACCAGACAGCGCACGCGGTAGCCCGCCGTGAGCAGCGCTGGCACCAGCCTCCCGCCGACGTAGCCCGTGGCACCGGTCACGAGCACGGGCTCGTCCGCATCGAGCGACGAAGTGGCCGGTTCGTTCATGGGGCCGAGCATGGATGACGCGCGATGGCCTCACGCCGCGCGTGACCCCAGCCCGACGTCGCGCATGGTTTTGTCACCGACTCCCGCATGGACCAGAAAAGCGGGCGACCGGACTCGAACCGGCGACATCCAGCTTGGGAAGCTAGCGCTCTACCAACTGAGCTACGCCCGCAGTGTGCGACAGTCTAACGGCGCGCGGAGCGGGTCACCGAAAAGCGTGTCCCCGACGCCCCAATCGGCCGGGAGTCGACACGCCTCCTTTGGTTTCCGAGACCGGCACGGCTTCGACGGTCGCGGCGGCGTAGAATCGGTCCTCATCGCCAGGTCGTGGGGCCCGCGGCCCGGGCGATGCCGACGACGTCCGATGGGCGAACGGCCCGGAGGTTTCCCGTGGGGGCCCAGATGCAGGCGCGCATGGCAGACGAGATTTCCACGATCGAGCCTGCCGTACCGGCCGCCGGGGCGGTACGCGGATGGTTTCCTTCGGCGCTCAGGCTTCTCCTCGCCACGGGGGCGGCCGTCGCACTCGTGGGGCTCGGCGCCGTACCGCTCCTTCTGTCCGACCCGGGGCGGCTGTCGCGACTCGTGGCGGCGGCGGTGCCGGGGCTCGATGCCGACGTCACCTTCGGCAAGGCACGGGTCGGGTGGCTGGGGCCGCTCATCCTCGAGGACGTGCGGGTCGTTCCCAGAAACGGCGCCGTCGAGCCGCTCCGAATCACCCGCATCGAGGGGAGTCATGGCCTCCTGGCGATGCTGCTCTCATGGGGCGACGTGGGTCGCATGCGGCTCGTCGGCGTCGAGGGACACCTCGCGTTCGACGAGCAGAGGCGCTCGAACCTGGTCGATCTCGTCGTGCCGCGGGAGAACGCCGGCGCGTCCCCCGCAGCCGGGCCGAGGCGCTCGGCGGTGCGCGTGCGGCTGGAGGCGGACGATGCCGTGCTGCGGATCACGGGCCCGTGGACGGCCGAATCCTGGGTCAGCGAGCCGATCCGGCTCCGGGCACGGCTGGCTCACGATGATGACGCCGCCACGAGCGCGTGGACGATCGAACCGGTGGAGGTGTTCACCGACGCGCGGATGGAGCCGGGCGTCGCGCAGGGTGTGCTGGCGTACGTCGCCCCGGTGCTCGCCGATGCGACGCGCACTGCAGGCCGTTTCTCGCTCCGAATCGACGGCGCGACGTTCCCGGTGGGAGACCCGGGCGGCGCGACGCTGGCCGGGAAGCTCGCGATGCACGAGGTGGTGCTCGGGCCGGGGCCGCTGGTGGTGGGCGTGTTCGCGGCCCTGCCCGGACGGCTTCCCGCACCGCCCACGGTGCGCATCGCCGACGAGTCACACGTCACCTTCCGCCTCGAGAACGAGCGCATGTGGCACGACGGCCTCGAATTCGGCGTGCCGCTCGCGAAGCCGGGGCAGCGGCTCGACGTGGCATCGAGGGGCTGGGTGAGTCTGCGCGACGGGGCCATGGACCTCACGCTCAGCCTGCCGATCCCGGCCGACCTGCCACAGGATCGACCGCTCATCGCGGCCCTTGCCGGCAAGACGATCTCCGTCGGCATTGGGGGCGAACTGGGGAAGCCGCGGGTCAACTTCGACGGATCGATCCGGGCAACGGCCGGGGAGTTCGTCGCCGATCTTCTGGACCGGCTGCGAGCCGATGCGGCGGGGGGATCCGGGCCCCGCGCTCCGGGTGCGCCGCGACCGTTCCCCGCCCCGCGCCCGCCGACCGGGTCGCGGGAGAATCCCGAGGCGGAAGCCCCCTCTGGACGAGAGGCCGCAACCCCGGACGCAGCGGCACCAACGACACAGCCAACCCCGAACGGGCCCCAGGCGGGAGACGTGATCGACCTGGTCGGTGGGGTGCTCGACGAGGTGGCCCGTCGCCGGGCGGAACGTCGGGCGGCCGCCGCAAATAGTGAAGGGGCCACTGAGCCTGCCCGTCCGGGAGGACTCCTCCGGGGCAGGTTTCGGAAACTGGTCCCGGTCCCGACACCACCCGCGGCGACGCCCGAGCCTCCCGCCGAGTGATCGCAAAACTCACCGCGTGATCGGCCGAGCCGGCTGCTGCATGGGCCAGCGGACGGGACGGCGGGCCATGAAAAAAGCCGGGCCTCCCGAAGGAGGCCCGGCTCGTTTCGTAGCATCGATGCCTGACCTGACGCGAGCCGCGGCTGGCGGCGTACGTCGATCAGGTGGCCTTCGGAGCGGCCGGTGCCTCGGGGGCAGCCGGGGCAGCGGGAGTGGCCGGAGCAGCGGGAGCGGCCTCGGTCGGAACGGCCTGCTCGACCGCACCCTCCGAGATGACGCTCTCACCACCGCAGGCACCACCGGCGCAGCCACCTTCCATCACGACCTCACCGCCACCGCACGATCCGCAGCTCGAAGCGGCCTCGCCGCACGAACCGCAGTCGCTCGCGGCCGACTCGCACGCCGGAGCGGCTTCGGCAGCACCGTGGCAGCCACGGCGATGACGAGCAAACAGGCCGCCGTGGCAACGCTCACGCTCGCCGTGGCAGCGGTGCAGACGGGCGAGAAGACCGCCATGACCGCGACCATGGCAGCCGTGACCGGCCACCGCACCCGAATCACCGCCGACGAGCGCGATGCCGACGAGCGCGAAGAACATCGCGAACGCAAAGCCGAGGAAACGCTTCATTACTGACCTCCGGTTGAAAACACGAGACGCGACGTGCGCCCGACGGCCGTCACGAGTGGAACCCCGATCCGGGACGGCCACCGGACCGCAGCAGAAAACGGATAGCGATGGGACACCCCGACCGGACTCCAACCGAGCCGCTTGAAGACCCGTCAGCACGCATGGCGGGCGGACGGGGCCTTGTACGGATCAGAAAGAGTTTGCGGGTGGGGCAAACCAGGCTGCTAGGCTAGCAGCGGGATGCCCACTGTCAAGAAAAGTGGGCAATCTGGCAAAGATATGCCGCCCAAAAGATCCGTTTTTCTTCCGAGCGCGGGCGCCGGTTGGCTGAATTCAGGCGTTCCCGGGGATGGCGCTCCGGGCCGGTGCCATGAGCCTTCAGCGTGGTTTCGGCTGCGGCTGGGACGGCTGGCCCTGGGCGGTCCGCGGCTGAAGAGGTGCCCCGGCCGCCTTCGCCGCCCGCTTTTGCAGTTCGGTCGCCACCAGCTGCTGCTTGGCCAGCATGTCCTCGGGATCCTCGAAGTCGAGCAGGAGCGGCGGGAGGTCGTCGAAGACCTTCATCGCCATGCCCACGATCCGCCACCCCTCCGGATCGAGCCGGGTGACCCAGATCACGTTGTCCGTCGACTTGAACCCGTCGGCATCGACGTCGGTCCAGATGGTGGCGACGTGCACGACGTCCCCTGCCTCACCCACCACTTCGCATGCCCGGACCGAGTACGTGGCGTTGTCGTTGACCGGCGGCGCGACGGAAATACCGAGCTCCTTGGTTTTGGCCCGGGCCACCTGCGTGAGGAGACCTCGTGCGGTCGCGTCGTCGCCCCGCTTGATCGCGTCGAGGAACGCCACGACCGTCGCCTGGGCAGGTCCCGTCACGGCGGGGTCGCCCGCCGCCTCGACCGGACCGGCGAACACCGTGCTGAAGCCGATCAGTATCAGGCCCGTGAAGATCCCCGTTCGACCGCGGCGGCTCGTCGTCGCGGCGCGAGCCACCGCCTCGTACATGTTTCGCAGTATCATGAGGATGTCCGCTCCTTCGACGGGAATGCCCGCGCCACCCGACTCGGGCGCCGGCAGGACTCGGTGAGGGACGGAGGGTGACGGGGCCACGTTCGCGGGTCAAGATGGAATCGCCCGTCATTTCGGCCTGAAATCGGACCCCACGAAGGGAAAGGGATCGCTCATGAAACGCCGCATGAAAGGCTCGGACGAGCCGCGTTCTCCACACTCCCATCAGACCTTTGCGACGCCTGCACGTCCTCGAAACCGTTTGCCCGTCGCCACAGGCTTGCCCGTCGTCGTCTGCGTGGTGATGGCTGCAGCCGCGACGGTCGTGGCCGAGGCCCAGACCCTGCGCCGCGGTGCCACGCAGATCCGTCGCGCGACCCCGCCGAAGGGGTCGTGGGACCAGTCCGTCGAACGCACGTTCTTCCCCGACGCTTTCACGACGCTCGACGGGCCGCGGCCCGACTTCACCGCCCGCCCGAGTGGTGGCGGCTCCACCGGAGGATCGTCCGGCGGCTCGGATGGTCAGACGGCGCCACAGGGGGGCGGGTTTCGCTGGTCGGGGCTGGTCTCGGAGGACACGCTCACCGACGAGATCAAGAACATGAAGGACGTCGTGGTGGAGGCATGCGCCACGCCCTCGGCCTTCAAGGGTGGCGGCTACGACAAGGCTCGGAAGGGATTCAGCGCGATCGCGCTCGCCTTCGCGGTCGTCGCCGATTACGACGGTGACGTCCGCTGGAAGAAGGATGCCGTGACGGCACGCGACCTGTTCGCACGGGCGGGGTTCAACTGCAAGGTCGGCACCGACCAGTCGTTCGCGGAGGCCAAGGCCCGCATCGACGATCTGAATCGCATGCTGCAGGGCAGTTCGCCCGAGAGCCGGCCGGAACGCGACGAGGAGTTCGCGTGGAGCCAGGTGGCGGGCCGTCCGGCGCTCATGAGTCGCCTCGAGGAGGCGCAGGCCGCGCTGCGTCCGGCCGCCGCGTCGGCGGCCGACTTCAAGCGCAACGTGGAGGCCGCGCTCCATGCCGCCGAGGTCATGGCCGTGATCGGCGAGATCATCCAGCGGCGCGACTACGAGTACCACGACGACCAGACCTACGTCGGGTACTCGTCGGAGATGCGCGATGCGGCGGCCGCCCTGCGGCAGGCGTGCAACGACGGCAACTACGAGGCGGCGCGGGAGGCGGCCGGCCGCATCGAGAAGTCGTGCAACGCGTGCCACGGCGACTACCGCGGCTGATCCGGGCGCGGCCCAGGATCGCCGCGAATCACCGGTCGATCACCGTGCGGTCAGGTGCGCAAGCGGTTCGAGCGGCACGAGTTCCGCCAGGCCGGCCTCCACCATCTCGCGGCCTGACACGTAGCGGTGGGCGCGGATCCAGGCGTTGATGCGGTCCGCCTCGCGGCCGAACAGGTCGCAGAGGAATACGTCCATGTCTCGCTCGAGGTCGCCGAAGTGCCGGGACCACTCCGCAGCCTCGCGCAGCCCGATGTGCTCCTCGCTTTGCCACTTCATCGGATGGAAGAGGAACACGCTGTAGGCGGTCACCAGCCGGCGGGCGCACGCCGCGAAGGGCCAGAGCGCGGCCGACGAGCATTCCCCGGTCACGACGGCGGTCGCGCTGATGCCCCGCAGCCGCAGGAGGGCGGTGAGCGACATCGCGCAGTACGGACTGCCTCCGGGCGAGTCGAAGTAGATCGTGCAGGTGCCGCCTGGTTCGACGCCGAGCAGGCGGTCGGTGAGGTCGGCCTCGTGATCGGTCAGGTCGCCGACGATCGCGATCTCGAGGGGTCCCTCCTCGCGATCGTCGTCGCCGGACGGTCCGGCGCCGCGGCGGCTGCGGGACGGAGGGTCGTCGCGTCGGGCCATCGGCACCTCGGGAAGCGCTGCCGACCGCACGGCAGGACCGGTGCCGGGCACGTCGTGAAGCAGCGAGCGTGAGAGCCTAAGATGGGCACGGCGTCGCGACAAGCCGCGGACCGGCCTTTCCACCCGTTCGACGCCACGTTCGCGACACATACGAGGAGGATCGCCGGCATGGGAATCGAGGCCCGCTGTCCGAACGGGCACGATGTTCGCGTGAAGGATCGCTTCGCCGGCAAGAAGGCGTACTGTCCGGAGTGCGGCGCGACGTTTCGGGTGCCGCTGCCGAAATCGCGCTCGTCCGATGCGCACGCGACCGAGCCGCCGGAACTGCCCGTCGCGACGATCGTGTCGCTCGACGGCGACTACGCGGCCAGCCTGCCACGAGCCACGGCGCTCGGCACGCTCGAGGTCGCGGACCCCGTCGCGTCGACGGAGGCGCCGGCGCCGGCCCGTCGCGAACCTCGCGCGCCCGTCACCCCGGCCGTCGCGGAGGAACCGCCGCCCGAGGAGATCCCCGTGGAGCGGCGGTTCCACCCCGTCATCGCCGAAGCCACCGATGTCGAATGGAACGTGGCGCTTCCCGGCGGCGATCCGTCGGAGCCCCTGTCGGCCGACATGCTCCAGGAGTGGCTCGATGCCGGCGGAGCCACCGGCAGTGAACTGGTCTGGCGCCAGGACTGGCCCGACTGGGTCCCGATCCGCCTCGTGTTTCCCGAGCATGTGCCGCCGTCGGCAGGCTGAACGGTGCCGCCGGCCTTCCCGGTGATCTGATACATTTCGGGGTGAACCTCGACTCGAGCACCATTACCCCGGATCATCTCCGGGGATCATTTTCCCGGATCGGAGACCCCGTCCATGAACGCCCTCGTCGTGTCCCCGCGGCATCGGATGCTCGCACGCGGCCTCGCCTCCCCACGGCTGCTCGGTCGGCGGATCGTGCATGCAGCCTCGCTCGTGGTCACGGCGGGCGTCGCGGTCATCGCGTGCGTGCTCGTCGCCCCCCGCGACGCGCGGGCCCAGGCGGCCGCACCCGCGGCCGGCGCCTTCACGATCGCCGATGGCGGCCTGTCGCTCGAGGCGCCGCAGGCGTGGAAGCAGGTGCCGCCCAAGTCACGGATCGTGGATGCGGAATTCCAGATTCCCGGCGCCGGACCGGACGACGCCGGCCGGATGACGGTGATGGGTGCCGGCGGCACGGTCGAGATGAACATCGATCGCTGGTACGGACAGTTCACGCAGCCGGACGGCAGCGCGACCAAGGATCACGCGACCACGAAGGCGCTGAAGATCGCCGGCTGCCAGGTGACGATCGTGGACGTCGCCGGCACCTACAAGGACATGCCGGGAGGCCCGTTCGCGGGCGGACAGACCATCCAGCGGCCCGGGTACCGCATGCTCGCCGCCATCGTCGAATCGAAGGGGGGGAACTACTTCCTCAAGTTCTACGGACCGGCGGCCACCGTCGCGGCCCATGCCGACGGCTTCATGAAGATGCTGGAGGGCATGGTCGCCAAGGGCAACTGACGCCCGACGCACCGATCGATGAAGGTCCACGCATTCCTCGAGCACCACGGCATCGCGGGAAACCCGTTCGCCGAGGAGGATGCGCAGAACGACACGGTCTTCAAGCGCACGTGCCTCGAGACGACGTTCCACCCCGCGTGGGACAAGATCTACGGCGATCCGGCCGATCCGAGCACGGCGATCGTCTTCGGCGAGAAGGGGGCGGGGAAGACGGCGCTCAAGCTGCAGATGGTCAGGCAGTTCGAGCGGCATGCGTCCGAGCATCCCGACGCCGCCACCTTCGTCGTGCTCTACGACGACTTCAATCCGTTTCTCGACCGGTTCGTCAGCCGTCTCGGCCCGCATCGGCCCGTCGACCGGGTGCTCGCCCGCTGGAAGCTCTGGGACCACATCGACGCCATCCTGTCGCTCGCGGTGACCCAGCTCGTCACCAGGCTCCTCGAGGGCAAGGGGTCTCGGCCTCCGCTCACCCAGCCGCAGGCGCGCGATCTCGCCCTCCTGGCCGCCTGCTACGACCAGTCGACCGCGGAGTCGTTCCCGTCACGGTGGCGGCGGCTGCGGGGCCGCATCGGGCATCATGGGTGGATGGCGCTGCTCGCGCCCGCGCTCGCGATCGGTGCCACGCTCGCGTTCTCCGGCGCGCTCGCCTGGGGCGCGATGAGCGGCTCGCTCGGATGGACGAGGCAGTGGTGGCCGTGGCTGCTCCTCGCCGCCGCGTGGCTGCCCGCCGCGCTGCGTCGGGCCCGCGCGACCTGGCGCGCCTGGCGGATCGTCCGCGGCATGCGCTCCGGCAACCGCACCGTCGCCCAGCTCGCCCGGGCGCTCGTGCGGTTCCCCGAGGTCGACCTCGCCGGCCAGCCGCTGCCGGCGTTCGCGCGCAGCGACGACCGGTACGAGCTGCTCGCGAAGTTCCAGGGCGTGCTCGCCGGCCTGGGCCACACCGGCATGGTGGTGATCGTGGACCGGCTCGACGAGCCGCATCTCATCAACGGCTCGGCCGACCGGATGCGGCTCGTGCTCTGGCCCCTGCTCGACAACAAGTTCCTCAAGTCGCCGGGACTCGGTTTCAAACTGCTGCTTCCGCTCGAGCTCTACCGCTTCATCGAGCGGGAGGACGAGTCCTTCAACCAGCGCGCGCGGCTCGACAAGCAGAACCTCGTGCCGTCGCTCGAATGGTCCGGCGAGACGCTCTACGACATCGCCTCGATGCGGGTGAAGGCCGCGAGCGTGGGTGATCCGCCCGCCACGCTGGCCGACCTCTTCGACGACACGGTCGATCAGCGTCGGCTGATCGAAGGACTGCGCGGCCTGCGGGTGCCGCGGCAGCTCTTCAAATTCCTCTACCGTCTGCTCGTCGCGCACTGCCACGCCCACACCGACGAGGCGCCGTCGTTCCGCATCCCCGTGGAGCGCTTCGAGCGCGAGCTCGCGCTGTTTCGGCGCGATCAGGAGGCGTTCGACCGCGGCCTCGCACCTCGGTAGCGACGGGCAGACCCCGTCGCGAGTCGCCTCCCCACTCCGCCGCGCGGGAGCGGCAGGACCACCCGGCCCCCCGTCGCGGACGATGGCATCCGATCTGCACACGATCGTCGTGGGGCGCGAGGCGATGGGCTGCCGCTTCGAGGTCGCCTTCAATGCCGGCGAGCATGCCGACGCCACGGAGCTCGGCATCGACGCGCTCGACGTGGTCGACGCGATCGAGGACCGGCTCACCGTCTACCGCGACACGAGCGAGCTCGCCCGCCTCAACGCCGCCGCCGCATCCGGATGGCAGACGGTGTCGGAGGATCTCTTCACGCTGCTCGCACGATCCCGCGAGCTCCACGACGCCACGCTCGGTGCCTACGACATCGCCGCCGGATCGCTCGTGCGCACCTGGGGCTTCCTGCGCCGGCAGGGGCGCACGCCCGACGACGACGTGCTGGCCGCCGCCCGCGCGGCGTCGGGCATGCACCTGGTGGAGCTCGATGCGGCGGGCCGACGCGTGCGGTTCACGCGGCCCGGCGTCGAGATCAATCCCGGCGCGATCGGAAAGGGCTGGGCGATCGATGCCGCGATGTCGCGACTGAGGGACGCCGGCGTGCAGAGCACGCTCGTGCACGGCGGCCAGAGCAGCGTGCGCGCCGCCGGGATCCAGGGGCCCACGACCCCGGGCCGACGGGGCTGGCGCGTCGGTCTCGCGCACCCGCTGCGACCGGGCCGCCGCCTCGCCACCTTCACCCTCGTCGATCGCGCGCTCGGCACGAGCGGCTCGGGCACGCAGTTCTTCATCGATCGCGGACGGAGGCTCGGCCACATCCTCGATCCGCGCACCGGCAGACCGGCGGAGGGCGTGCACTGTGCCACGGTCGTCGCCCCCTCCGCGGCCGACGCCGACGCCCTGGCCACGGCGCTCTACGTCCTCGGCCGGGACGGGCTCCCCCGGATCGCGCCACGCGGTGGTCCGGTCGGTGCGGTGCTCGTCGTGCCGGACGACGGGGCCGGCGTGCGGATCGTCACGGCGAACCTCCCGCGCGGCATGATCGACCTGGAGAACGCCGTGGGCGTGACGGTCGAGGACACCACGGCCACGCCGGTGGATGCGCCCGCGCCGTCGTGATTCGGGCGGTTTCGCAGCGTGGACTGCGCCGCGGGCGGCGTGACGGTACACTCCACGGCCCGGAGTTTTCGATCCCGATCCCGCCGTCGCGCGCCGCATCATGTTCGACTGGTTCGAGCGGGGTTCCTATCTCGGGATCATCCTGTTCCTCACGCTGACGGGCCTCGGGCTGCCCATCCCCGAGGAGGTGCCCATCGTCGCCGCGGGCGTGGCCAGCCGCGCGCAGGCGCTCAAGTGGTACTACGCGCTGCCGGCGTGCCTCGTCGGGGCCCTGCTCGGCGACAGCCTCATGTACTTCATCGGGCGATTCTTCGGCGCCCGCGTCCTCCGCGAGCATCCGTGGTGGTCGGGCTTCCTCACCCCGGAGCGCGAGCGCACGATCGAGCAGCTCATCCAGAAGCACGGCATCAAGGCCTTCTTCGTCGCCCGCTTCCTCGTCGGCCTGCGGAGCCCCTTCTACCTGACGGCGGGCATCCTGCGGGTGAACTACCGCTGGTTTCTCTTCGCCGACTTCGTCTGCGCCTCCATCGTCATCGGCGGCTTCTTCGGGCTCGCGTACCTCTTCGGGGACCGGATCACGGGGCTCATCCAGAAGGCGGAGCGGGGCCTCACGGCCTTCGTGCTCGTCGCCGTCGCGGTGACGATCGCCGTGGTCGCCTTCTTCTCCTTTCGCCAGCGGCGGATCCGGATGCTCGACCAGAATCCGGAGTCGCTCTTCGAGAACCGGGAGATCCTGCTCGGCCCGGCCGCCGACCGGATCGCCGACGCGGTGGCGCTCGGCGACGTGACGCGCCGCGACCACGATCGCCCGAAGCCGCCACCCCGCGAGGAGTGAGGGGCACCCGCCGGGCGTCGCCTTCAGCGGACCTCGGTGCCGAACACCCTCGGCTGCCCGGTCGCCTCGAGCACGGCCAGCCACAGGTCGCCGTCCGGAGCGACCTCGTTGCGGTGGCTGACGGCGAGCGGCATCGGGATGTGGACGAAGCGGCCGTGCCAGCGGCCCACGACGCACTCCGTCCGGCCGGCGAGGGCCGCATGCACGGCGTTCTGCGCGAGCCGCAGGCAGTAGACGCTGTCGTAGGGATTGGCGGCGACGCTGCGGATGTTGTAGCTCGGGTCGATGTACTTGAGGCTGATCTCCTGTCCGGCCGCCGCGAAGTGCCGCGCGATCCGGTCCTTCAGGAACAGCCCGATGTCGTCGAGCTTGACGTTGCCCGAGGCGTCACGGGCGTCGCTGCCGTCGCCGCACAGGTCCTGTCCGGCCCCCTCGGCGACCACGATGACGGCGTGGCCCCGCAGCCTCACCCGCTCGAGCAGATGATCGAGCAGTCCGCCCGGGCCGTCGAGCGCGAATGGCACCTCGGGGATGAGCACGTAATTGGCGTCCGGCTCCGCGAGCGCCGCATAGCAGGCGATGAAGCCCGAGTGCCGGCCCATGAGCCTGACGAGTCCGACCCCGTTGGGCGACGCCTTCGCCTCCACGTGCGCCGCCCGGATCGATCGGGTCGCCTCGCCGAAGGCCGTCTGGAAGCCGAACGACTGGTCGACGTAGGGGATGTCGTTGTCGATCGTCTTCGGCACCCCCACGACGGCGATCGCGAGCCCGCGCTCGGCGATCACGCGGGCGATGTCCATCGCACCGCGAAGCGTGCCGTCCCCGCCGATGACGAAGAGGATGCGGATGTTCATCCGCTCGAGGCAGTCGACGATCTCGCCCGGATCCTGCCCGCCGCGCGACGTCCCGAGCACCGTGCCGCCCCCCTCGTCGATCTCCGTGACGATGTCCGGAGTGAGGTCGAGCACGTCGTGGCCGTACTTCGGGATGAAGCCCTGGAAGCCGTTGCGGAACCCGTGGATCTTCTGCACCCCGTAGTGGAACGAGAGTTCCATCACGATGCCGCGGATGACGTCGTTGATGCCCGGGCAGAGACCGCCGCAGGTGACGATGCCGACGCGGAGTTTCGCCGGCTCGAAGAAGATCTTGCGCCGCGGACCCGCGGGCTCGAAGCCCGGCAGTTGGTCGGGTGACAGTCCGGTGGCGGTGACGAGCCCGACGGTGTCGTGGAAGAGCACGCGATCGTCCTCGGCGACGTAGTGGACGGTCGTGCGACGTGACTCGACGAGCGACTTGAGCGGCGAGTCGATGCGGCAGGGGCCGAGCGACTTCACGGCCAGGGCGGCGGCATCCATGGGCACGCGTTCCCGGAAAGGCGGGGCGGGAGGGGCAGGGCCGACTCACCGCAGTCTACCGCGTTCGCCGGGCCGCTCCCCGAAGTCGCGCGCACGCGGCAGGAGCAGCGTCGCGGCGCCTGACCTCGGCGGCCGTTCGACTTACCGCGGGCCTCGCCACCTGCTACAGACCCGCTGCGGGGCGACCGTGACGATCCCTCGCGGCCCACGACCTGCCGACGCCCGCCCGGCGTGCGGGCGCAGGCCCTCGACCCGCGCGCGATCCGCATGCGATTGCTCACGACACCCATCGCCGTCGCGCTCGTCCTCGCCGCCTCGGGACTGCGGGCCGGCGAACCCACGCCCCGCAGTGCGATCGACGTGACGGCGCTGCCACCCGTCGGCGATGCCATGGCGCTCGCTCCCGACAGCCTCCCACCGCTGCGACCGCACGACGGTGCCCACGCTGATGACCGGGTCGCGCTGCTGCCCCCGGTCGAGTTCAACCTCGAGCAGGACGCGTTCGCCACGGAGCCCGCACCGGGTCCGGGCCTCGGGGCCGGACCGCCACGCCGCCGTTTCGAGACGCCGTACGGTTCGGCCGCGCCGGTCTCGCTCGGCGCGTTCTGGGCTCCCGCCACCGACGTCGTGCGTCAGGGACCCAGTCTCGCCATGAACGCGCAGTTCGCCCGCGTGGCGATGCCGCTCGTGCCACCGTCCGAGGGACGACCGCTCTGGATCGGGGTCGGCCGATTCGGGCGGCTCGAGCTCGCGACCGACGCGGTCCTGCCGGACTCGGGCCGGCCGATCCCCGACCAGTTGTGGCTCGTCGAGACGGGCATCACGCACGTGCGTCCCCGGGACGACGGATCGACGCTCGGAGGCACGTTCCTCTTCGGTTCGGCGAGCGACCGCCCCTATGCCGCCGGCCGTGACCTGACGCTCGTCGCGGTCGCCTTCCTGCAGACTCCCGCCGCCAACGACCGAGACGAGTGGAGCTTCAGCGCCTTCTACTCCCCCACGTCGCAGCTGCCCTATCCGCTGCCCGGGGTGGCGTACGTGTGGCGTCCGGACGCCACGCTCGAGGCCCGCATCGGTGTGCCGCCCGCGATCGAGTGGCGGCCCGACGACGACTGGACCGTGTCGGTGAACTGGTTTCCGCTGGTGAACCTGAACGCGACCGTGCGCCGCCGACTCGACGAGTCGTTCTCACTCGTCGCCTTCTACCGCACCGACACGCAGATCTATTTTCTCGCCGACCGGGCGCGCGACGACGAACGCTTCTTCGTCTTCGATCAGCGGGCGGCCTGCGGGCTGGAGCGGTCGCTCGGCAGAGGGCTCACGCTCGAATTGCTGGGATCCTGGCTCTTCGACCGCGAGCTGTTTCAGGGCACGAATTTCACGTCCGGCCGCACCGATGTCGTGGAGCTCGAGGCGGGTCCGGCCGTCTCGCTGCAGCTGTCGTGGCGCCGCTAAAGCACGTCTTGCGCAGGTGGAGCGACGACTTGGCAAACCTGGAGACGGAGGCGAGGGGTCGGCGAACGCTCGAGGAGCTTTGGGCCGCCTCGGCCCACGCGACGAGACTTTTGCCGCCCCGAAGCCGTCGCTCCACCACATCGGGATGCGATCTAGCCTCGACGCGCGCGGTTTTCGGAGGCGTGCGAGGCGCACCGTCGCGTGCGTCGGATGCGGTCCAGGACGCATCCCCACCGGTCGACCGCGGGGAAAAGGGCATGGAGGGCACGTTCCACCGGCTGCTAGAATCCCGGCCCACGCCGCAAGGCCTTCCCAAACCCCCCAGGCGGAACCCTGCCATGCACCTTCGTCCCCTCCTCACGCTCCTCGCCGTCGGTGCGTTCGCATCTCCCGCCATGGGGCAGCTGCCCTCGGCCCAGCTCGAGCGTCTCGCTGCCGACGCCGTCCAGGCGGAAGCGACCTTCTCGCCTCCCGGCCCGGGCACGCTCGAGTCGGCCGCCGTCGGCGTGCGCAACGCCCTGCGTCCACTCGACGCCCTGCTCGCACGGAGCAAGAGCGGCCCCGATTGGCGAACCTACCTGCAGTGGCCGAAGCTCGAGGCGCAGGCGGCCGCCGGGCCGGCCGCGGATGCGGAGACCCTCCGCGATCTCGAGGATCTCTTCGGCGCGGCGGAAACGGGACTCGAGCGGCCGGAGTTCGCCCGGGTGCGCAAGGCGGTGACCCGCTTCGCCGAGGCGACCGACGCGGCCCGCGGCGAGGGGGGCGCACGCCTCTACGCCCGGCGGCTCGAGTCACTGGCCGCCGCGTTGCAGCGCGCCGCGTCGTCGGGATCGGCCGAGACGCTCGCCCCTGTGCCTCCGATCCTCGAACGCCTCGGCGAGTCGGGCCAGGCCGTGTCGCTCGTCGAGCGCGTGCGCGGCAGTTTCGGCCGACCGAACGTCATTCTCGGCATCCACGAGGATCTCTTCGCGCGGGCGGTCAACCGGCCCGTCGACCAGGCTCAGCCGGTGGATGAAAACATCCTCGGCACGCGCGTGCGCGGCAGCGGGCACACGACGGGATCCGTGCGGCTCGACTTCGTGCCGTCGTCCGACCGGGCCGCCTTCGAGATCGTGCTGGCCGCTCGCAACATCTCGAGCACGCGGGGCACGCAGGGCCCGGTGACCGTCCACACGCGCGGCGTCACCGACCTCGGGGCCCGCCGCCGCATCCTGCTCGACGGCCAGTCCGTCACGGCGACCCCCGTCGACGCATCGGCCCACACCGATTCGACCGTCACCGGCATCGGGATCAGTTCGCGGGTCGGCCGCCGACTCATCCAGCGGATCGCCTCGAAGAAGATCGCGGAGACGAAGCCGAAGGCGCAGGCCGTCGCCGAGGAGCGTGCCCGCGACCGGGTCCGCCGCCAGTTCGCCGAGCAGACCGATCCGGCGGTCGATCAGATCCGCAACGAGTTCGAGAGCCGGGTGCGCGGTCCGCTCGTGTCCCGTGGTCTCTATCCCGAGATGCTCCACCTGAGCACGACCGACTCCCAGCTTCACGTGACCGCGCGAAAGGCCCTCCCCTCGCAGCTCGCGGCGGCGAGCATGCCGCCGTCCGTCTCGTCCCGCGCGGTCATCACGGCACAGGTGCATGAATCGGTGGTCAACAACGTGCTCGAGGAGAAGTTCGGTGGCGCCATCGTGCGGCAGGCGGACGTCGAACGGCTGGCGCGGGAATCGGGCCGGGACATGCCGCAGTCCCTCGGCACCGACAAGGATCAGCCGCCCTGGGAGGTGACGTTCTCCCGGTACAGGCCGATCACGGTCTCCGTGGCGGACGGCCGCGTGAAGGTGATGGTGCGCGGGGACAAGTTCATGTCGGGTGACCGGGATTACCCGGGCATGGATATCTGGGCCACGTATGCCATCGGCAAGGCCCCGCACGGCTGGCTGCTCCTGCGCGAAGGGGACGTGCAGATCTATCCGCCGGGATTCGAGCCGGGGGGCGAGGCGAAGCTGTCGATCAAGGAGACGTCGATCCGCAGGATCCTGCAGAAACGCTTCGAGCAGGTCTTCAAGTCGGAGATCGAGATCCCCGACCTCCCGCTGGAGGGCGAACTCGCCGCGATGGGACCGCTGCCTCTCGCCGACCTCGTCGCGCGTCGTGACGGCTGGATCGCCGCGAGCTGGCGGGCCAAGGACGCGCTCCCCGGTGGCGCGAACGTCGTCCGCGTCTCCGAGACTGCGGGACCCGACGTGGGAAGCGGTGCGACGCGCGTCGAGACGGTGTCGCTCGGGCGCTGAGCGGCTCCGCCCGACGTCACGTCCGCTCGACGAGCACCGCGATCCCCTGCCCCAGCCCGATGCACATCGTCGCCAGCCCGAGCCGCGCCGACGGTTCGTCCCGCAGCGCGTGCACGAGGGTCGTCGTCAGCCTCGCACCGCTGGCACCCAGCGGGTGTCCGATCGCCAGGCCGCCGCCACGGACGTTCACCCGCGCCGGGTCGAGCCCCAGCGCCTCGATGCAGTGGATCGCCTGGGCGGCGAAGGCCTCGCTCAGTTCCACGAGATCGATGTCAGCGAGCGTGATCCCCAGGGAGCGGACGTCGGCGAGGAGTTTCCTCGTGGCAGCCACGGGACCGGTCCCCATCGCGGACGGGGGTACGCCGACGACGGACGTGGCGACGACCCGCGCGAGCGGCTCGAGGCCCTGCCTGGTTGCCTCCGCCTCCGACATGACGAGAAGGGCCGCGGCCCCGTCGCTCAGCGGCGCGCTGGTCGCCGCGGTGATCGTGCCCACCTTCGGAAGGAAGACCGGTTCGAGTGCCGCCATCGACTCGCCGGACGTGTCGCGACGGATTCCCTGGTCGGCGCAGGCCTCGACGATGCAGCCCGCCTCGTCGTGCCCCAGCACCCGCACGATCTCGTCCTCGAAGAGGCCGGCGTCGTCGGCGCGAGCCGCCCTGGCGTGGCTCTCGAGCGCGAAGTCCTCCTGCGCGCGGCGGGAGATGCCATGTGTCGCCGCGAGGTGCTCGGCCGTGAGTCCCATGGAGAGCATGCCCCGGCTGGATCGCGCGAACACCCGCGGATGCATGTCGATCGCCGACTCCATCGGCAGGTGGTGCATGTGCTCGACGCCGCCGACGACCTGCACGTCGGCGGCGCGGGCGGCGATCGCGTGGCATGCCTGCGCGAGCGCCTGGAGCGATGATCCGCAGAGCCTGTTGACCGTGGTCCCGGCCGTCGTGAACGGCAGTCCGGCCATGATCGCCACGGCGCGGGCGACGTTGCCGCCGAGTTCGCCGCGCTGCTGCGTCGCGCCGAGGACCACGTCCTCCACCGTGCCGGGATCGACACCGGCACGCTCGACGACGCCCCGCACGACCGCCACGGCGAGGTCGTCGCCACGGACGTGACGGAAGACGCCGCGCTCCGCATGCGCCCGGCCGATCGCGGTGCGACAACAGGCGACGATGACGGGGGTGATGTCGGGGGTGCGCGTGTGCATGCGGAGGCGTGCGTCGGGGAGTCAGGCCGTGAAGGCGCCGCCGGCTCGCGCCAGTGCGAGCAGTCGGTCGGTCGGGAGCATGCGTGGCCCGAGCGCCGCGAGCGGTTCGAGCCGACGCACGACCTCCGCGGCCCCGAGCGTATCGGCCCACGCGAGCAGTCCGCCGCGGAACGCCGGGAACCCGAGCGCGTGGATGACCGCGAGATCGACGTCGCGAGGATCCCGCACGATCCCCTCGTCGAGCACGCGGAGCGACTCGAGCAGCATCGGCAGCAGGAGGCGGTCGGCGATGGTGGCCTCGGACGGGGGGGCGGCGGGTGCATCGACCCGATAGCGCATGACGATCGCCGCCGCCGCCTCGTCCGGAGCGGTGATCCGCGCCCGCTGTCCACCCGACGCGTAGGCGTAGAAGCCCGCGCCGCTCTTGCGACCGAGCCGCCCGGACTTCACGAGCGCGGGAATCACCGGCGAGGGCTCGATGCGGTCACCGAAGGCGGCGCCGAGCACGAGGCCGGCGTAGAAGGCGGTGTCGAGGCCGATCATGTCGTACAGTTCGATCGGTCCCATGGGCATGCCGAACTGCCGCGCCACCCGGTCGATCCGCCGGCAGTCGACGCCCTCGCGCACCATCTCCACCGCCTCGTGGAGGTAGGGCATGAGGACGCGGTTCACGAGAAAGCCCGGGCTGTCCCGCACCACGACGGGACACTTGCCGAGCCGCTTGGCATGTGCGACGGCCCGGGCCACGGTGGCATCGCTCGTCGCCGGGCCGCGCACGACCTCGACGAGCGTCATGCGGCGCACCGGGTTGAAGAAGTGGAGTCCACAGAACCGGGATGCATCGACGAAGGCGTCGGCGAGGCGGGCGATCGGGTTCGTGGACGTGTTGGTCGTGATGACGGCCGCGGGGCCGACGATCGACTCGATCTCGGCGAGCACGCGGTGCTTGACGTCGGGCCTCTCGACGACGCTCTCGACGACGAAATCGGCACCAGCCAGCGCGGCGAGCCGTGACGACGACCGCAGCCGGCCCGCGAGCGCGAGGGCTGCATCGGCGTCGGTGCGCTTCGTCGTGCGATCCCAGGCCGCCTCGTCGAGCACGCCGGCGATACTGGCGCCGAGCACGCGTTCGTCGACATCCACGAGCGTCACCGCACATCCAGCCCGCAGGTGGCTGGCGGCGATCCCGGCGCCCATGATGCCGGCGCCGACCACCGCGGGTGATCGGGCCCCGCCGGTCGCATCGTCGGGGAGCGGACGCGAGCCCCGTTCGGCCGCACCGCCGACCGCTTCCCCCATCGCGCCATCCCCGCCCACGCCGGAATCGTGCCGATTGCGCTCGCCTATGCGGAAGACACGCACGAGCTGCCGGGCCACCGGCGTCCGCACGAGCGAGGCGAAGGCGGACGACTCGATCCTCCCGGCCTCGACGGCCGGGGCCTCACAGCCGCAGAGCATGGTCGCGAGGATCGCCGGCGGTGCCGGATAATGGCCGGCGGTGCGGCCGAGGATGACCGCGGAAGCGGACGACTCGAGAAAGTCACGTTCGAGAGGATCGATCACCACGGGCTCGGCCAGGCGTCGTCGACGTGCCTGCACGTCGCCGTTCGAGCCGCACCGGTCGATCAGTCGTCGCGCCGCCTCGAGGGCGTGCTCAGCCGGCACGAGCGCGTCGACGAGACCGATGCGCTCCGCCATCCGACCCGTGATGCTCTCCCCCGCGACGGCCATCTCGATGGCCGGCCCAGGTCCCACCAGACGCGGCAGCCGCACCGTGCCACCCCATCCCGGCAGCAGGCCGAGCTTCACCTCCGGGAGGCCGAGCAGGGTGCGGGCGTCGGTCGTCGCCACCCGGAGGTCGCAGCCGAGGGCGAGCTCGAGGCCGCCACCCAGACAGGCTCCGTCGATGATCGCCACGCTCGGCCAGGGTCGGGCCGAAAGGCGGCCGAAAAGCGCGCGGCCGGCATCGCAGAGCGCCTCGATCTCCGCGTCCGTCCGATCCCAGAGGCGATCGATGCGGGAGATGTCTGCCCCGGCGAAGAACGATCCATCGCGGCCCGAGCGGATGACCACGCCACGCGGCGTCCACCCGCGTCCCCGCCCGTCGATCTCGTCGAGGGCGGCCGCAAGATCGGTGACCACACGCTCCGTGAGGACGTTCTGGCGGTGGCCGGGCACCCGGAATGAGAGCACCACGAGCCCGTCCACATGCCGCTCCACGGCCAGCGTCGCATCGTCGCGGACGGTCGCCGGCATGGTCAGCTTCCAGGTTTTGCTTGCCGCAATCGGGAAAACCGATAGTGTATCCGGGTCGTTGAGCCGTTCCCGAGGATGCCTGCCGCGAGGTGGTGTCGATGATGTCGAAGAACCCCGGACAGAACCGCGGACAGAACCCCAGACGGGGAGGAGCGGAGGGCGCCGCTGCGGTCGCCCCGTTCGATCGCCCGTTCGATCGACTGTCGTCCGTCTCCGTGGCCGCGTGGTGCGGGCTGGTGGGTGTCGCCGTCGTGGGCCGTCTCTGGCAGCCGACATGGAATGGCGAGCCGCTGTGGAACGTCACCCCGCTGGCGGCCGTGGCGCTCGCGGCCGGGACGATCTTTGCACGCCCGCTCGTCGCGGCGAGCGTGCCGCTCGCGGGAGCGGTGATCTCCAACCTCTTCCTGCCGGCGTACGGCAGCATCGTCATGGCCGTCGTCGTCTATGCGGCGTTGGCCTGGCCGGTGATGATGGGCGGCCTCATCCGCCGTGCCGCTGCACGGGGCGGTACGGCGCGTTATGCCGCCTTGGGAGGTGGATCGCTCGCCAGTTCCCTCGTCTTTTTCCTCACGACGAACTTCGCGTGCTGGGCCATGCCCGACGGCCTCTATCCGCACACGGCAGCCGGTCTGACCGCCTGCTTCACGGCCGCCCTGCCGTTCTACCGCTGGATGCCTGCCGGCGATCTCGCCTGGACGGCTCTCGTGTTCGCAGGCATGGCACTCGTCTCGAGGGTGCGTGTCGCCTTGACTGCGGCGGAAACGGCCTGAGAATGAGACCGATGGATCTGCGGGCCGGCTCGACGGCACTCGGATCGCATCGCCCGCGGGAATGGCGGAATTGGCAGACGCGCCAGGTTGAGGGCCTGGTGGTAGTAATACCGTGCAGGTTCAAGTCCTGTTTCCCGCACTTCCGAGACCGACATGACCGATCGTGAGTCATGACCGACCCTGAGTCGACCGAGGCTCGCGACGAGTCCTCGCATGAGCCGCCGAGCGAGGCATCCTCCGCTGCCGCGTCGGCCGACGCTGCGCACACGGCACGACGCCGCATCGCGATCGGCACGCAGCGCCCCGGCGTGAAGCCACCGTCGCTCGGGACGAACTACCGATACGTCGGCGGGGTGGACCAGAGCCCCGGCGGACCGTCTGTCGGTCCGCTGCCGGTCGATTCCTCTGCACCACGGCCGGACGAACGCCGTGCGGACGCCGGTGCCCTCGCGGCGGCCACGCCGCTCGACTCGGTTTCCTCGGGCGATGCCGGCCACCAGGCGACACCCGGCAACGCTTCAACAGCAGTCCACGCCGCCCCGCACGCACCGGGGGGAAGAGGCGGTCGCGGTGACGGCCGCCGCCGCGGCCGGGATGCCGCCGCTCGTTCAACGCCCGCCGACGTCCTGCCGCCGGCCAAACGCGTCGCCGTGCCCAGTACGCGTGGCGACCTCGATGACGACCTGGAGGCCGACTACGAGGCGGCTCTCGCCGGACTCGAGGTGGATCGCCTGCTCGCAGCGACCGGCGACCGTCGCGACGAGGCACCGATCGAGCCGGGCACGCGGCTCACGGGCACCGTCCTGTCGATCGGTGGAGATACCGCCTTCATCGACCTCGGCGGTCGGCGTCAGGGCGCTCTCAAGCTGACCGGCTGGCTCGAGGAGGGACGTGAGATCCCCGAGGTCGGCCAGTCGCTCGACGTCGCCGTCGGCGGCCGCAACCCGGAGGACAACCTCTACGACGTCGCCCCGGCGAATCGGGCCGTCGCCGTCGAGAACTGGTCGCAGCTCGAGGCGGGCATGGTCGTCGCCGCCCGGGTCACGGCCGCCAACAAGGGCGGTCTCGAGTGCGACGTCGGCGGTCTCCGCGGCTTCATGCCGGCGAGCCTGGTGAGCACGTGGCGGATCGAGAACCTCGAGGAGCTCGTCGGACAGACGCTCGAGGCGCTCGTCACGGAACTGGTGCCCGCGGCACGGCGGCTCGTGCTCTCGCGGCGTGCCGTCATCGAACGGCAGGCGGCCGACGCACGGGCGAAGCTGCTGGAATCGCTCGAGCCCGGGACGGTGCTCGAGGGGATCGTGCGGAGCGTGCGGGACTTCGGCGCGTTCGTCGACATCGGTGACGGAGTCGAAGGGCTCGTGCACGTGAGCGACCTGTCGTGGGAACGGGTGACCACGCCGACCGACATCCTCAAGGCGGGCGAGAAGATCCGCGTCGTCGTCAAGAAGGTCGACCGGCAGACCGGAAAGATCGGCCTCTCCGCCAAGGATCTCGTCGAGAGCCCGTGGCGGCGGGCGGAGGAGAAGTACCACCTCGGCACGATCGTGCGCGGCACCGTCAGTCGCATCGCCCAGTTCGGCGCCTTCGTGCGGCTCGAGCCGGGAATCGAAGGCCTCGTGCACGTGTCGGAACTCGCCACGCGTCATGTGCGCGCCGTGACCGATGTCGTGCGGGAGGGGGAGCAGGTCGAATGTCGCGTGCTCGCGGTCGATCCGGAAGGCCAGCGCATGTCGCTCTCGATCAAGGCGCTCGCGCCCGTCCCGGCGGCCGTGGGCGGGGCACCGGCGGGAGATGCCTCCGGGTCGGACGACGACGCGGCGGCCGCCCCGCCACCGCCGCCGAAGAAGCGCGCGACACCGCTCAAGGGCGGCCTCGGCGGATCCGACGCGGGGTCGCGGTTCGGACTCAGGTGGTGAACAATGCGCCGGTGCGCCTCGGCTGCCTGCCGAGGCGGGCGCGACGTCCCGCCGAACTCAGACAGGCTCGATCGTCGTCATGCCCATCCAGGGCACGAGCGGCGGCGGCACCCGCACCGACCCGTCGGCCTGCTGGTGATTTTCGAGGATCGCCACGATCGCCCGGCTCACGGCGATCGCCGTGCCGTTGAGCGTGTGGACGAAGGATGTGCCCTTCTCCCCGCTCCGCCGATAGCGCAGCCCGAGACGCCGTGACTGATAGTCGGTGCAGTTCGACGTGCTCGTGACCTCGCCCCATTCCCCGGCGGTCCCGCGACCCGGCATCCACGCCTCGAGGTCGAACTTGCGGTAGGCGGGCCCGCCGAGGTCGCCCGACGCGGTGTCGATGACGCGGTACGGGATCTCGAGGCCGTCGAAGAGGCGGCACTCGAGATCGAGCAGATGGGCGTGCATCGCCTCGCTCTCCTCCGGCAGCGTGAAGGCGAACATCTCGATCTTCGTGAACTGGTGGACCCGGTACAGGCCTCGGGTCGCCCGACCGTGCGCCCCGGCCTCCGTGCGGAAGCAGTGACTGATGCCGCCGAGCTTGAGGGGGAGTTCGTCGGCGGCGAAGATCCGCTCGTGATGGGCGCCGCCGAGCGTGATCTCGGCCGTGGCCACGAGCGAGAGGTCGCTGTCGGCGATCGAATAGATCTGCGTCTCGGGACCGCGCGGCATGAATCCGGTGCCCTCGAGGATGGTGTCGCGCGCAAGGTCGGGCGTCGCCATGAGCGTGAAGCCCTCCCGGGCGAGCAGATCGATCGCGTAGCGCTGCAGGGCGAGCTCGAGAAGGACGCCAGCATTGGTGAGGAAGTAGAAGCCGTGGCCCGCCACACGGGCACCGGCCTCGAAGTCGAACAGCCTCAGCCGCTCGCCGATTTCCACATGGTCGCGCGGCGCGAATTCGAAGGTCCGCCGGTGCGTCGCCCCCTGCCTGATCTCCACGGCCGCGTCCTCACCCCCTTCCGGGGCATCCGGGTGCGTGAGGTTGGGAATCATCTTGAGGATGGCATCCCCCTCGGACACCACGGCTGCGGACTCGGCCTCCAGGGACCCGATGCGCTCGCGGAGCCGCCGGCCCTCGGCCTTGCGTGCCTCCCGCTCCGCGTGATCGGCCGCCTGGCCGATCGACCGGCTCACCTCGCCCGCCGCCCGATTGAGGCCGTCGATCTCGGCCTGCAGCTGGCGGCGGCGGAGGTCGAGCTCCGCGAACCGCGTGACGTCCGCGTCGGCACCACGACGACGGCAGTTGGCAGCGACGACCTCGACGTTTTCAGCGACATAGCGGCGATCGAGCACGGCAGACTCCGGAGGAACGGGAACGTGAACCCCGACACGCTGGGAGGAGGGTGCCGCGACGCGCGGCCCTGATCGGTGTAGGATGCGGAGGTCGGGATTCGCACGCGGAGTGTGCCAGAGCGATGTCCGATTCCGCCAGTGCCACCGTCGAGGTCCAGACCGACCCGCCCGCGGATGCCACGGCCCGGTCGCAGCCGACGCCGGCCCGCTCGACCGGTTCCAAGCCCAAGCGACAGCCTCGCTACCACGTCGTGCTCTGGAACGACGACGACCACACCTACGAGTATGTGATCGCGATGCTCCGACGGCTCTTTGGCATCGAGCCGGAGAAGGGATTTCGGATCGCGGAGGAGGTGGACCAGAGCGGTCGCGCCGTCGTGCTCACGACCACACGGGAGCACGCCGAACTGAAGCGCGACCAGATCCACGCCTTCGGTGCCGACCGACTGCTCGCGCGCTCGAAGGGGTCGATGAGCGCCTCGATCGAGCCGGAGGCGTGACGCGGTCGGATGCGGCCCGCCTCGCGGCAATCGACCACGGGGCGATCACGAACCGGCCCGACCGCGTCCGAACTGCCCGCGTGTCACGGCAGTTCGAGCGTGACCTCCCCGCCCTCGCTCGCGATGTCACAGCGGAGCCCGCCCGCCAGGGTGCTGAATCGCGCGTCGATGCGCGGCGGCCGCGTGGCGGTCTCACCCTGCGCCGGCCGTTCCTCGAGCGTGTCGGCGAGGATCACCGTATGTCCGCCGACGACGGCCCCCGCCCCGCCCTCGGTCGTCTTCAACTGGAAGCGCCCGGACGCGTCGGTCACGGCAAACGAGGTTGGCCGCACCTCGCCCGGCAGCGGATCGGGGAGAAACTGCACCGAGACGTCCGCAGCCGGCTCACCGCCGATCAGGACGATGCCGCCGGCAGGCACCAACCTGGCCACGGGTGGACCACATCCAACCGCACCGGTCCATACGATCGCGATGGCCATGACCAGGGCCACGAGGCGATCAGCCCGCTCGACGCACGATGCGTGGTCAGTTGCCATCGATCACTCCGCCGTCGGCCCGCGTGCACAGGAGCGAGAGGGTCGACTGTGGCAGCGTGTTCGCGAGGAAGCGCACACTGCCATCGCTCATCACGACGCTGGCACCGCCGGGATGCAGGCTGCCGATCGCGCTGAGTCGTTGGTCCTGGAACAGGAACCACCCGCTCTGGGAGCCGGGCGCACCAGGACCGCCATGCCGGAATGGAGTGGTGTAATTGATCGGCGCGAAGGCCCCGCACAGCAGGTTGCCGAGCCCGTTGTCCCCACCCGCCGGATACCATCTCGACCACGTGCTGATGGTGCTTCCCGAGTTCCACCCAGCCGTCGTGAAGGTGTTGAAGTTGGGGTCGTAGTGCGAGCCCTCGCCAAAGAGGATGGTCTTGCTGAGCCCGTCGCTCACCTGCGACATCCGCACCTTGACGCCCGCCGGCGCGGAACTCGCCTTGCGGGCCTGCGATCCTGTGGCCATGAACATGCCGTCGTTCGTGGACGAGGTGGCGAAAAACGGCCTGCTGCCACCGTTCGCCCGGTAGCTCGTCACGCCGTAGTGTTCGGTGCCGCTCGGTGCGCTGTAGGGATGCGGGTTGCCCTCCGGGAATTGATCGGAGGGGCAGACGAACGTCGTCACGGCGGCCGCGGCCCTCGCGCCGGGCACGGCGCTGATGTTGTCCCTCGGAACGGCGCTGCTCATCGTGCCGTGCAGACTGCCCGCCTCGATGAACTGGAGCAGAAAGTAGAAGACGGAGTGACCCTGAAAGGTTCCGTTGATCCGCTCCTGGGTGTAGCCGGACGGAAACTCCCGCTGCGCGTCGTGGTGGGACAGGGCGGCCAGCCCGATCTGGCGGATGTTGTTCTGGCATGAACTGCGGCGTGCCGCCTCGCGAGCGCTCTGCACCGCCGGCAGGAGCAGGCCGATGAGAACCGCGATGATCGCGATGACGACGAGGAGTTCGACGAGCGTGAACGCATGCCGTCGCGATGCACGAGCGCCGGACGCGATCCGTCGGAGAGGGAGGCTACCGGACATCGTCATGGCCGCGTCTCCGGGAAAAGAGATCGGGCGGCGGGAAGGTGGGCCGCGATCGATTTCCGGATCGTAAGCCGCTCATGTGAGCGGACGGTGAGCGATTCGTGAGGAGCGCATGAGCGACTCGCGAGCGCGCCCGCGTTCCGAGCGGGTGCACGGAGGCCCCGCATCGCTCGACCCCATCCTGACCGCGCTCAATCCGCGGCCGGAAGGCCCTGGTGGAAGCCGTCCCGCAGCCCGCGGATCGCCTCGAGGTCGACGCCGTCCGGCTCGCGCTCCAGAAACCAGTCGAGCGCGGCGATGGCGGCGGCGCGACGGCCGGTCTCGTACCGAACGACCGCCAGCAGGCCGCGGTCCGCCGTGTCGTCGGGATCGAGCGCGACGAGCGCCTCGAGATACCGGAGCATCGCCTCCCGATCCTTCTCGCCGCGAGCCACGCCGAGCAGATTGCGCAGCACCCGCTGGATGATCGCCCGCGGCGACACCGGCAGCAGGTGGGCCTCCTTCAGCGGTTCGCCGGTGATCGACTGCACCTTCGCGGCGGCCTCGTCGCGCGTGAGCGCCGTGCCCCCCTCGAAGACGTCGATCAGTCGCGCCTCTCCGGAGGCTGGCACGTGTCGCACGACGAAGTGTCCCGGCAGGCCGACCCCCTCGATCGCCACGCCGAGGCGCCGACCCAGTTCCATGTAGAGAATCGCGAGCGTGATCGGCAGCCCCTCGCGGTCGTCGATGACGCGGCTCACGTGGCTGTTGGCGCGGTGGTAATACTCCGACCGGCTCCCGTGGAAACCGTTCTCCGCGAACAGGTGGCGGTCGATCGCCTCGCGTCGAGCGACCTCGTCCGCGTCGACAGGAAGCGTGCGGCGGACATCCTCGGCCATCCGATCGACGCGGGCGACGTAGTCCTCGACATCGAGCTCGTCGTCGTCGAGCCGCGCCACCTCCAGTGCCGCGCGCAGGAGATCGGCACCCTCCCCCTCCTCCACCGCGGCCACGATCGCCGGGATGACGGCTGCCGTGTGCACATCGGCCGCCACGAGCCGGAGCTCACCGACCCTCGCCTCGAGGTCGTCCGCACGCTCCCGCAGCATGGCCGCGACCGGCTCCGTCTCGGCCGCCAGCACCGCCACGTCCGACTCCGTCAGGCTGGCGAGCGACGGCAGACGGTCGAAGGCGGTCTGCAGACGCGCCTCGGCATCGGCTCCGGGCCGCCCCTCCGCGAGCGATGCGGCGACGCGGAAGCGGCGGAACTCGGCCTCGGTGTCACGAAACTTCGCGATCCCCACGCGTCCCGGTGGAAGCCGGGCGTCGGCCACGACGGTGACGACATCGCCGTTGCACGAACAGACGAATCGTCCCTGCTCCACACGGACCGTCAGGGTGTTCCAGTCACCCGGCCGATACCGGGCCGCCGACAGCTCCCGGAGAACCGACCAGTCATTCACCGTCGCGCCCTCGAAGCGGGACACCCGGAGCCGGCCGCCCGACGGATAGAAGCCGTAGTGACGGTCGGCTCCGTCGGCGTGAAAAACCAGACCGGCCGCGCCCCGCTCGTCGTCGAGCCGAACCTCGACGGTCGCCTCGTAGGGAAGACCCGGCGGCTCCGCGACCGCGAGGCAGAGGGAGCGCCCGCCGAACCCGTCGCCCTCGCCACTGACGGCGATCCTCCCTCCACGTTGCTGCCAGCGTGCGCCGAAGAGCGTCGTCCACCGCGTCGGATCGAGGGTCCCGAGCGTCAACCACCGCGAGATCGGAATCGGATTGGGGCGCTCGAGGAGCGTCCGCAGCGAGTCGACGCCCACGGCGAAGCCGAGGTTCCGGGTGACGAGTGACTTGATCGTCACCACGCCGACCACGCGTCCCTCCGGATCGACCACGGGGCCGCCGCTGTTGCCCGGCTCGATCGGCATCGCCAGCTGGATCATCTCGCGCCCCTCCACGTCCCGGGTGCCCGAGACCACGCCGCTGACGACACTGAAGGTCAGGCCGAGCGGATTCCCAACCGTCACGATCGGCAACCCGTCAGGGAGGTCGGCCGAGCTGCCGAGGGCCAGCGGGACGAGGGGCCGTGCGGGAGGCTCGATCCGCAGGATCGCCAGGTCGAGCGTGCGGTCCGAGGCGGTCACCTCGACCACCCGATGACGCGATCCGTCCGCGAGCGCGACCTCGAGCGGCCGGCCCTCGCCGGCGACGTGAAGGTTCGTCGCGATGAGTCCTGCGGCATCGATCACGAAGCCCGTGCCGAGTCCCTGTCGTCCGCCGTCCCTCCCCTCGTGGGTCACCACCACGACCGACCCGCGCACCCGCTTCGCGAGATCCGGCACGCGGGTCGTGTCCGTCGTCCCCGCCACCACCCCGCTCGCGGCCTCGGCGGCGGGCGGATCGGCTCGTGATCGATCGACACCCGCAGTCACGGCGGCCGCGAGCATCGCCAGCGTCTTCGTGAACCCCATGCCGACGGTGGGCGATCGGTGTTCGCGGCTTCTGATCATGATGCACATGGCGGCTCCCTCGCGGGTGAACGATCCTCGTGGCTTGGATTGTCGCACGGCGGACGATGCCGGGAAAACCGTGCGTCCCCCGGACGGTCATCCTGGTCGGACGCCCAGACGCACGATTCCCCGGCTGCCGAGCTCGTCCGGTCGCTCCGCGCGTGAGTGGGAGCCCGGGGTCGCGGATGCACATGCCGCACGCACCACTCCCGCGTCCGTTCCGGGAGGGCCACGCGCGATGTATCCTGTCCGGGGGAGTGTGCCGATGGGCTCGTCATCGTTTCGCCGACGCTGCCGCATGCAGCAGGTCGTCGTCCTGGCGGGATGGGGGGCGATCATGCCCGCGATCCCCGACGCATCCGCCGCCGATGGTGTGGATTCCGCCGCCGTCGAACACTTCGAGCGGAGGATTCGCCCGCTACTGCACCGGCACTGCTACGAGTGTCACTCGGGGGACGCGAAGGTCGTCCAGGGCGGCCTGCGGCTCGATCGTCGCGACCTGCTGCTCGCCGGAGGAGACAGCGGGCCCGCCGTGACCCCGGGCCACCCGGGGGAAAGCCCGTTGGTGGCGTCCCTCATGCACGCGGGCGACGGCCTCGACATGCCGCCGCAGGGCCGACTGCCGCAGGCCGACATCGACCTCATCGTCGACTGGGTCGCGCGGGGGGCGCCGATGCCCGCCGACGGAGCGGCAGACACGGCCCGCACGCAGCCCGACATCGAATCGAGCCGGGGCTTCTGGTCATTCCTGCCCCTCGCGTCCCCGCCGGTGCCACGGATCGACGACCCATGGGTCACGAGTCCCATCGATGCATTCGTGCTCGCCGCCCTGCGCGAAAGCAATCTCGCCCCGGCACCGGAGGCCGATCGAGGCACGCTCCTGCGACGCCTGTCGTTCGACCTCGTCGGCCTCCCGCCCACGCCGGAGGAGATGGAGGCTTTCGTCTCCGATCCATCCCCGCGGGCATTCGACGCCGCCGTCGAGCGACTGCTGGCGTCGCCCCATTTCGGGGAGCGACAGGCCCGCATGTGGCTCGATCTCGCGCGCTACGCCGACACCACCGAGTCGTGGCTCGGCAGCACCGCCGGCGCGTGGCATTACCGCGACTGGGTCGTGCGGGCATTCAACGACGACATGCCCTACGACCAGTTCGTGCGTCGCCAGCTCGCCACCGATCACCTCGCGGAGACCGGCCCCGGCGATCGTGCCGCCCTCGGGTTCCTCGGTCTGTCACCGACCTATTTCAAGGAACTGCAGCTGCCGCCGGACATCATCAGGGTCATCGTCGCGGACGAGTGGGAGGAGCGGGTCGATGCGGTGGGACGGACGTTCCTCGGGCTCTCGCTCGCCTGTGCGCGGTGCCACGACCACAAGTTCGATCCGGTGACCCAGGAGGACTACTACGGGCTCGCGGGCGTCTTCGCGAGCACCCGCATGATCGACCGTCCGATGATTCCCGACGAGGACTACGCGCCCGTCGCCGCCGCGAAGGCGGAGGTGGCCGCGCTCGAGGAGGATCTGAAGAAGGCGCGGAAGGAGAAGCCCGCTCCCACCGAGACCATCCAGGCGCTCGAGGTGAAGATCGCCGCCATCAGGACGTCGACGCCGCTGTACGACACGCCACTGGTGGGCGCCGTCGTCGACGAGGCCCTGGAGGTGGTTCTCGCCGGGGACGACCCGCAGTCGGGCACGAAGCTCGCCTGGCGGCCCGGCGCGCAGGACCTGCCCGTGCACGTTCGCGGCAATCCGAATCGGCCGGGCCGCGTCGTTCCCCGGCGATTCCTCGCGGTCCTGTCACGCGGTGCGCCGCGGCCGCTCTCCACCGGGAGCGGGCGGGCCGAGCTCGCCGCCGCGATCGTCGACGAGGCCGCGCCCCTGGCGGCACGCGTGATCGTCAATCGGGTCTGGCTCGGCCACTTCGGTCGCGGCCTCGTCGAGACGCCGAGCAACTTCGGCCTCCTGGGGGCGCCCCCGTCGCATCCTGCGCTGCTCGAGCACCTGGCGGCGGGTTTCGTGGAGCACGGCTGGTCGCTCAAGTGGCTGCACCGGCAGATCGTCACCTCCTCCACGTGGCGGCAGGCGAGCCGCTTCGACCCGGCCGCCGCCCGCATCGATCCCGACAACCGGCTCCTCTGGCGCATGAATCGTCGTCGGCTCGAGATCGAGCCATGGCGTGACGCGATGCTCGCCGTCACCGGTGAGCTCGACCTCGCGGTCGGAGGCCCCTCGTGCGCCGCCGATGACCCGACCAACCTGCGCCGCACGATCTACGCCACGGTGCACCGCCGCGAGCCGGCGACGATGCTCCTGCTGCACGACTTTCCGGACCCGGGGCTTCACGCGGAGCGCAGGCTCGAGACCACGACACCGCTCCAGGGACTCTTCACGCTCAACAGTCCGTTCCTCTCGGCCCGTGCCACGGCCCTGGCGGCACGACTCGCCCGCGAGGCGCCGGACGCGGGCGTCGCTCGCCTGCACCGCGCCCACCGGCTGCTCTTCGGTCGGCCCGCGCGGGATGACGAGGTCTTCACTGCGGCCGAGTTTCTGACGGCGGCGCGGCTCGACGGCGGCGACGCCGCGGCCGATCCGTGGGTCGCGTTATGCCACGCCCTCCTGGGAAGCAACGAGTTTCTGTTCGTGGACTGAGGAGTTCGCCATGTCGTCGTTCCCGACCACACCCGAGGCCCGCACCGGCGAACCACGTGCCGTGCCACGGCGGCTTCTGCTCGAGTCGCTCGGTGGTGGGTTGGGCATGCTGGCGGCGGCACAGACGCTCGCCGCCGATACGTCGGCCGCGCGGCCCGGGGGTGCCGCCCCCGGGCCCCACTTCGTCCCGCGTGCCCGCCGCGTGATCCACCTGTTCATGAACGGGGGCCCGTTTCAGGCCGACCTCTTCGACCCGAAGCCGGCCCTGGCGACCTACGCCGGACAGCGTCCGGAGGGGGCGAATCTGCGGACCGAACGCAAGACCGGCGGCCTCATGCCCTCGGCCGCGTCGTTCCAGCCGCGCGGCGAGAGCGGCGTGCCGGTGAGCGACCTCCTGCCGCACCTCGCGGAGCATGTCGATCGCATCTGCGTCCTGCGGTCGATGCACGCCGACAACCCGAACCACGGCCCGGCGCTCTTCCAGATGAACAACGGCACGATTCTGCCGACCCGCCCGAGCATGGGATCGTGGATGCTCTACGGTCTCGGCTCCGCCAACGACAACCTCCCGGGCTACGTCGTGCTCTGCCCCGGCCGGCCCGTGCGCTTCGCCGAACTCTGGACGAACGCCTTCCTGCCCGCCGCCTACCAGGGCACCTACGTCAACCACTCGCAGCTCGATGGAGACCGTCTGATTCCCTACCTGGGCGCGGCGGCCGGCTCACGGCACGCCCAGCGCCGGATGCTCGATCTGCTCCAGCGCATGAACGCCGCGCATCGCGACGCCCGCGGCCCGGACGACGCGCTCGACGGCCGCATCGCCTCGCTCGAGACGGCCTTCCGGATGCAGACGGACGCCCGCGAGGCCTTCGACCTGTCGGGGGAGACCGCCGCCACCCGCGCCGCCTACGGCGAGGGGCACTACGCCACCGGCTGCCTGCTCGCGCGCCGGCTCGTCGAGCGTGGCGTGCGGTTTGTGCAGGTGTACTACGGCAACGGCCAGCCGTGGGACACGCACTCGAAGCACGACGAGCAGGTGGGCACGCTCTGCCGCACGATCGACCAGCCCACCGCGGCGCTCCTGGCCGACCTCCACGCCCGCGGCCTCCTCGAGGACACGCTCGTGGTCTGGGGGGGCGAGTTCGGCCGCACGCCCACCACCGAGAACGGCGACGGCCGCGACCACAACCACCACGGGTTCACCATGTGGCTCGCCGGTGGCGGCGTGCGGGGCGGCATGACCTGGGGAGAGACCGACGAGTTCGGCTTCCGCGCAGTGGAGAACAAGGTGCACGTGCACGACCTGCACGCCACGATCCTCCACCTGCTGGGCCTCGACCACGAGCGGCTCACGTTCCGGTATTCCGGGCGCGACTACCGTCTCACCGACGTCCACGGCCGCGTGGTGCGTGAGATCCTCGCCTGATCACGAGCGTCCCCGCGCGGCATCACGGGGTGACGCGGTCTCGGCCGCCTCGATCGCACGGCGCACGAAGACGGGTGCCGCGATCTGGGCCTCGGAGAGTAGCGTGTAATCCGCGGAGACGGCGTGGATGCGGCGCGCGACGTCGGCGTCGAAGCACCGGAGCACGAGCCGCAGCGGGCGGCTCCCCCGATACCCCTCGAGGATCGACTGGGCGGTGAGACCGATCTCGAGATTGAGCGCATCGTTCGCGGTGCACGCGACGAGCGCCCGCGCGCGGTCGATGCCCGCGCGGCCGAGCACCGCCGGCCGCGTCGCATCACCGACGATCACGGGACAGCGCAGCCGCAGTTCACGATGGTCGTCGTCGAAGGCGGCCGGATCGACGATCACCACACGCACCCCCTGCCGGCGCAGGTCCCGCGCGACCGCGCTGCCGACCTGCCCGATCCCGCACACCACCACGTGATCATGCAGACGCCTGGCACGCGCGGCGTTCAGGACCTGATCCGCCGTCCCCGACACGATGACGATCGTCAGCAGCGAGGAGATGATGGCGATGAGCACGATGCCGGCAAACATGAGCGCGATGCCGAAGAGCTTCACGGCGCCGGGGGCATGCTGCAGGTTGAAGTCACCGAAGCCGACCGTGGTGACGATCGACGTCGCGAAGTAGGCCGCATCGATCCAGTCGAGGCCGAGCGACGCCCGGAACACCACGATCGCGACCCCGTAGATCGCGAGCAGGACCGCCGGAATGAGCACGTACTCCGGCCGCACGACCGGCCGCGGAACGACGATGCGTCGGGCATGCCGACCGGAGGCGACCTGAGGGGAGGGCGCTTCGAGCGCGGCCTGCACGAACGCGTCCGCGGCGATGAGCGCCGGCGACATGGCGGCCTGGATGCCGAAGTCGGCCTCGAGTCGTCGATTCAGTCGCGGCTCCGAGTGGCGCATGACGACCGGCACCATCGGCACCTCGTCGCGGATCTCGAGTGCCGTCTCGAGATTGTCGACGTCGTTCGACGTGGTCAGCAGCACGCCCGCCGCGCCGTGCAGATTCGCGGCGCGACGGGCGCTGGCACAGCGAAAGTCGCCCGCGACGATCGTCGCACCCGCCGCAGTGGCCCGATCGATCCGATCCTGATTCGTGCGCGCGTCCGTGATGACCGTGACGCCTCGTCGTGCCGATCGCAGCGCCTCGACGATGGTGACCCCGAACCGCCCGAGCCCGCAGACGACGATGTGTCCCATCATGCTGGCTCGCGGACGCCCATCCGGGCGGGGCTCGAACGCGGATTGGCGGGCGAAGCCCCAGCCTGACACGGCGACGCACGACTCGTCGCGTCACCCGGGCCCCGCGAGCGTGACGACCATCACGCCCGGAGGGCTTCACTCCCGCGACGAGCCGCTTCCAGACCTGGCCCGTTCCGAGCGGAGAGGGCGGGATTCGAACCCGCGGTCCAGCTTTTGACCGGACACGTCTTTAGCAAAGACGCGCATTCGACCACTCTGCCACCTCTCCGAACTGCGTCGGACGAACCCGGCCCGACGTATCACCGACGCGACGTCAATTCAGTCGTCGTCGTCTTCATCCTCATCCTCATCCTCATCCTCGTCTTCGTCCTCGTCGTCCCACTCCTCGTCGTCGTCCTCCCACTCCTCGTCGTCTTCGTCCTCGTCCTCGTCCTCCTCTTCGTCTTCCTCCTCGTCCTCGTCGTCGACCTCCTCCCACTCCTCGTCGTCCTCCTCCTCGTCGTCCTCGTCCTCATCCTCGTCGTCTTCGTCGACGTCCTCGTCGTCGTCCTCGAAATCCTCGTCCTCTTCGTCCTCCTCCTCGTCCTTGGCGGCCACCGGAGATGGAAGGGACGGAGACGCGACCGGGAAGAGTTCCTCCGCTGCGAGGAGCTCAGGCATCTCACTCCACGAGAACACGTCGGCGTCAGGAACGTCCCGCAGCCCTCGCCCGCTGGCAACACTCGTCACGGCAAAACCTCCCGGCGTCTTGTGGCGACCTCGAACCTCGGCCAATTCTGTAACCGATCGCAGAATCAACGTCCAATCATCGACCGAAATCTTTTCCACCTTCGGGGTTCCTCGGAGGATTCGCACCGGATCCTCGAAGGCCCGAAAAGTGTGGCCCGATCGACGACCAGCCGCAAGGTTGCGGCGTCGGGCGAACCGTCCGGCGTCAGCCGGACGGCGGGTTTTCGGCGGGAGGAACCGCAGGCTCTTCCTCGGCAGCACCGCCGAGGCCGTCCACGGGCGGGAGATCCTCGAGTCGCGCGAGCCCGAAGGTCGCGAGGAATCGCCGGGTCGTGACGTAGACGTTCGGCCGGCCGAGGTCCTCGGCACGGCCTCCGATCGCCACGAGATCCCGTTCGAGCAACTGCCGCAGCATCTCCTCGCTCCCGGCGCCGCGGATCGCCTCCACCTCGGCCCGGGTGACGGGCTGGCGGTACGCGACGATCGCGAGGGTCTCGAGGGCGGCAGCCGAGAGCCTGCCCCCTGGGGGCGCGTCGAGCAGACGACGCAGCCAAGGGCCGAAGGCGCCCCGTGTGAGCAGCTGGAAACCGCCCGCGATCGACTCGACGCGCACGGCGGACCCGGCCGTTTCCTGGAGGGACCTGAGTTCGCTCAGCAGCACGCGCGCACGGCTGCCGTCGGCCAGCCCGGCCAGCTTCGCGATCCGACGGGTCGTCAGCGGTTCCCGGGCCACGAAGAGCACGGCCTCGACCCGCGCAAGTTCGTCACTGCGGCGATGATCCCCAACGGGCTCGAGGGCCGGCGAGGCGGCGGGGGCGGGTGTCGCTCCCGGATAGCGTCGCCGCGCCGCGCGGCTCGGAAGGCGTCCATCCCGAGCCGACACGTACGCGACAGCACACCCTCCGGGATGCGGAAAACCCTGCACGACGAGCAGCCCGTGGGCGAGCCCGCCCCGCCCGTGCCGAAGCGCCTTCATCGCACGATGCCCCGCTGCTCGGCGAGGCGGCGTTGCCAGGCCATCACATCATTGAGCAGGAGGTGCGCGGCGGTGTCGGCGTCCGACCCCTCCATCTGGAACACGCGGTGAAGCTGCCCCTCCGCATCGAGCGGTACCTGGCAGCTCGCGAGATGACGGCCGACCGCCGCCGGCAGGGCGACGCATTCGATCGACACCGCTCCGAGCCCCGACAGGCGGCGCACGCTCACGTCGAGCGGAGGCGGCTGCACGCCGGGGTCGGGGCCGGGATGGGGCGGGGTCGGTGCCGGACCGCCGGGCGTCGCGGTGGCCACCAGCGCGGACGCGGGCTCGCCAGGGACCGTCTGGATGGGATCGCGGGCCGCGGAGGTCGGCGTGACGGCCGTCGGCCGAGCGCGCGTGGTCCACCACGTCATCACGCAATCACGGACCGAGCGGCGGGTACCCGCGGGAATCAGATGGGAGAACATCGCCACGGTCGGCACGATGACCATGCAGACGGCGAGCAGACAGGTGCGGAATTTCATGGCAGGACCGTCGGCACGTGGCCGCCAGTGGAGAAGACCGCGACGGTCTCAGGCCCCTGACGACACTCGGTCAAAACGGCAGGACGATCGCCGACCGCGACTCGGCGCATCGTGCGACCGCGGACTCGCTCTCGCCGGGCTCCGGCGGGGCGGAAGGGTAGCCAACCGCCCCCGTTCGTCACAACGGGAAATCACCTCCTCGCGACACGCAGGCTGACGCTCCGACAGCGGGCCCGCGGCACCGGGACATCCGCGGGTCGGGCGCCCCTGTGGCACGCGGTCCATATGCCACACCCGCCGAGCGCGGTCGTGCGCTCCGACGCCACGGCCGTTGGCAGGCGCGGCGCCGGCAGAGCAGAATGTCGTCCTTCGTCGGCCTGCAGCCCCGCCCGTCCTCCACCGCCTGAACCACCTCTGCCGATGGCGAACATCGCGATCAGCCTCTGCGGGGAGGGGCGGGGCCACGCATCCCGCGTGTGCACGCTCATCGAGCGTCTCGACCCGGCACACGATGTGCTCGTCTACACGGGCGCCGACGGCCTCGACTTCATGCGCCACAGACTGGCGATGCGGATACCCAGGGTGCGCATCGAGTCGATCCCGGGGATCGTCTTCCAGTACGTCGGCGGCCGGCTCGACGTGATGCGATCGATCGCGGCCGGCCTCGACTACCAGGCCCGCCAGATCGGGCCACTGGTCGATCGCATGATCGCCGACCTCGAGGCCTTCGGTGCGGACATCGCCATCACCGACTTCGAACCGGCACTGCCCCGCGCGGCCAGCCGCCTCGGGATTCCGCTCGTGAGCATCGATCATCAGCACTTCCTGCTCGCCTATGACCTCGACGCCCTGCCCTGGACGCTCCAGTGGAATGCGTGGTTCATGAGCCATGCCGTGTGGATGTACGTGATGGACGCGGCGGACACCGTCGTGTCGGCGTTCTTCCGGCCACCGCTCCGCCGCGGCTGGGAGCACGTCGTCCAGGTCGGGCCGCTGCTGCGGGCCGAGATCGTCGCCGCCTCTCCACATGCGGGGGATTACGTCGTCAGTTACCTGCGACGACACACCCCCTTCTCGGCCATCGACGCGATCGCCGCCTGCGGCCTTCCGGTGCGGGTCTACGGCCTCGGCGAGCGGGAGCCGACCGGCTCGGTGTCGTTCCATGCCATCGACGACAGGCGGTTCGTGGATGATCTCGCCGGCTGCCGCGCCGTCATCGCCGCCGCGGGCAACCAGCTCATCGGCGAGGCGCTCCACCTTGGCAAGCCGCTGCTCGTGCTGCCGGAGCGGGCCCATGCGGAGCAGCTCATGAACGCCCATTTCCTCGCCTCGATGGGCTGTGGCACCTTCACGCTGCTCGAGGAGATCGATCGCGCCCGCGTGCAGGAGTTCGTCTCCGGACTGGAGCGATTCTCCCAGGCGATCGCAGGCGTCGCCGGCAGGATGGATGGCACGCCTGACGCGCTGCGGGTCGTGGAGCACCGGCTCGCGCATCCCGTGACGGCGGTGTGAGGCGAGCGGGACGGCGCCGATCGGCGCCCAGAGCCCGCGACGGCGGATCCGCCGGTGGGGCATCACGAGTCACGCAACGCCTTCACGAGCAGCGGCAGCATCGCCCGAAGAGCCCGCCCCCTGTGACTCACGATCGCCTTGTAGGAGGGGCCGATCTCCGCGAAGGTGCGGTGGCACTCCCGCACGAGAAACAGCGGGTCGTAGCCGAAGCCGCCCGTCCCCCGGCGTGCGCGGGTGATGAGGCCGTGGCAGGTGCCCGTCGCCTCGGCCACGACGCGTCCGGTCGGATCGGCGAGCACCGCGTGGCAGGCGTACCACGCGGACCGCTCCCTCCCGCTCATGCCCGCGAGGCGATCGAGGAGGAGCCGGTTGTTCCGCTCGTCGGCCGGCGTGCCGTCGCCCGGCGCCGGCGGCCCGGCGAACCGCGCTGAACGGACTCCCGGCTCGCCGTCGAGCGCGGGCACCACGAGGCCGCTGTCCTCGGCGAGGACCCAGTGACCGAGCGCCCGTGCCTGCATGACCGCCTTGAGGACGGCATTCTCGGCGAACGTCGCCCCGGTCTCGTCGACCTCGACGGCACCGGCCATCTCCGAGAGCGATCGGCAGGTGAGGCCGTGCGGTGCGACGAGCGCCAGGAGTTCGCGCACCTTCCCGGCGTTGGTGGTGCCGAGGACGAGGACCGGATCGCGGCCGGCCGGCGTCCCGGCAGGGTCGGGTGTCGCCCAGCGTGCGCCACGGCCGTCGTCGCTCGCGCCCTCGGTCACGTCTGGCATCCCGGTCGCGGTCACGAGGGGCGGTGGTTCACCGGCGGGTCGGCTGCCGCGGCACGTCGATCGGCTTCGGCTGGAGGTCGAGCATGACGCCGTCGAACGAACGGGGCACGATCTGCCCCGATGCGAGGGCCGCCTGATCGGGGGCCAGAGCCGCCACGATCCTCGCGATCTCCGGATGCACCTGCGGTCGGCCATCGGCGCCCGGGACCGCGAGCCGATCGATGCTGCCCACGCATACGATGCTCTCGTCGCGATCGTGAAATTCCCATGCCTGCCAGCCCTGCTTCCTCAGCGCGACCGTGAGCCGGTGCGCCCGATCCGCGGCCTCGACGAGTAGGCTCTCTCCCTGAACCCCGCGAAGCTTGGGATCCTTCCATCCGCTGCCCCGCAGCGCCTCGACGAAGCCGGCGACGTCGACGAAGCCGCTCCGCGACCCGGTTCCGGCGGCGTTCCCATCCCCCTGCTGGAACGTGCCTGCTCCCGAGAACGTCGCCACGCGCACCGTGTAGCGCCCCGGGCAGTCGAGGAGGCTGTAGGTGACGTCCGCGTTCATCTCCGCGACGAAGGCATCGACCTGCTGGCGCTGAAAGTAGTCGTCGGGCAGGAGCGGATTCGGAATCAGCATGGCGGCATGGAGCGGTGGCCGATTCGCGGCTCCGCCATGGACGAGCCCGCTGTTGGCCTGCAGGAAGTCGGAGACGAGACCGCCCTTCGGCCCCTTGCCTCCGAGCGACTCCGGCCTGAGCTGCTTGATGCGCTGCAGGGCCTTCTGCGCCCGTGGATCGTCGCACGAGGCAAAGTCCCCGACCAGGACGGCCACCTCGACCACCTGCCCTTCGTTGGCATACCGCATCTTCTTGGGCGATCCGTCCGGATTGAGGCCGACGCCCGGCAGCGGGCCGGTGAAGTCGAACGCCTTCTCGTGCGTGTAGGCCTGCATCGAGTGCCGGCCTCGCAGTTCCTGCACGAGCGTCCGCGCCTCGTCTCGCGCCGTCGCGCCGCGGAACGTCGTGGCGAGCACGAGCCACGGCCCGTCCTTTTCCGCGAGGGGGAACATCGCCTTGGGGTCGACGCGGCCCGAGGAGAACCAGGATGTCGGCAGCCACGACGACTGCGCCGATGCGCCGGCCGGCATGCCTGCCGCGAGCACCACGATCAGGCCTCGACGCACGAGGGCCCCGGCCCAAGGGGCGTGCGCAGCCGCGGCGTGACGACCGAACGGGGAACGAAAGCGGGACACGTCGAGCCTCCTGGATGCCCGCGGAAACCGTCCTTCTCCCGTTGTGCGGAGGGATGGTTCGGCGGGCGTTCGGCACACGCTCCGGAACGTCAACGGTCGACAAGGAACCGTCTCGGTGCCGACCACCGCGGGCGGTGGGGCGGGACGGTAGCAGGGGCGGCCGACCGGTGCCAGACTGATCGCGGAGCGAGGTGTTCTGGGTCGGGCCGGCGGGATGAGGCATCCCCGGCCGCACGGAACCGACACACGTGGTGGAATCGCCGAGATGGATGGACGACGTGTTTCCAGCCACGTGACCACGTGGACGATGGCGGTGTTCCTCGGGCTGTGGGCGGCGACGCTCGTGGGCCCGCCGATCGCCCTCCTGCGGTGGCGCGCGGCTCGCCTTGCGGAGCTGGATGCCCCGGCGATTCA
>CAIWZS010000040.1 GCA_903917235.1 uncultured Planctomycetaceae bacterium
CTCCGAAGCAGGAGCCGCCCAAGTCATGACCACGGACCGCCCATACCACCCGAGGCATCTCCGCATGCATCGCAACTCCGACTTCCCCCGGCACCCAGCCTGCCCGGTCCGAATCCATTCAGGAGTCCTGGTCGCCATGACCGCAGTTCACGTCGACATGAGTCGTGCATCGATGCGACGCCGTGCGTACCTTCTGGCCACGTCGTTTCTGCTCGCGTCGAGTGTCATCCTCCCGACGCACGTCGCCGCGGACCCGCTGCCGGTCGCGGCACCCGATCGCAAGGAGCCCGTGCGGTTCCAGGACGAGGTGCTGCCGTTCCTCGCCGCCAACTGCGTCGCCTGCCACAACGCCAAGCAGAAGGAGGGCGGCCTGTCGCTCGAGACCGTCGCCACGATCACCTCCGGCGGCGACTCGGGGCCGGCCGTGATGGCGGGCAAGCCGGCCGAGAGCGTGCTGCTCATCCGTGCGGCCCACCGCGACGCCGACGCCGACACGATGCCTCCACAGGGCAACTCGGTCGGCGCGAAGAACCTCTCGCCGCAGGAACTCGGGCTGCTCGAGCGCTGGATCGTCGAGGGGGCCGCGGCCGGACCGTCGGCCACCTCGCGGCCGATCGACTGGCGCCCGCTGCCGCCGGGCACCGGCGCGGTCGTGGCCGTGGACGTCACCGCCGACGGCAGGCTCACGGCGGCCGCCCGCGGCAGTCGCGTGAGCCTCTTCGACACGGTCTCGGGCGAGACGCTCGCCACGCTCGTGGACGGAGCCGCGTCGGGTGAAGGGCCGGCGGCGGGTCAGGCCCATCGCGATCCGCTCGGCGCGATCGCGTTCTCCCCCGCGGGCGACATCCTCGCCACGGGCTCGTTCCGCACGATCAAGTTCTGGCGACGTGCGGCCCCGCGCATCGCCCCGCTGGCCGACACGGCGGCCGCGACCACGCTCGCGGTCGCGCCGAATGGCGCCACCGCCGCGATCGGCCTACCCGACGGCAAGGTCGCGATCGTGGAGATCGCCTCCGGCAAACCGCTCCACGTCCACGCCGTGCACGACGGCCCGATCGCCGGGCTCGCCTTCGCACCGGATGGCGCGACGATCTACTCGAGCGCGGCATCGGGGGCCGTCGCCGCGACGACCATTGCCGACGGCAAGACGATCGGGCGGCTTGCGAGGCCCGCAGGCACCGGCGCCCTCGTCGCGATCGACGACAAGCGGCTGGCTACGGCCGAGCCCGACAACGTGGTGCGCGTCTGGGCGTTGCCGCTGCCGGCCGTGCCGGCGGAGGGTGCCGAGGCGCCGCCGGCGCCCGCACCGGTCAAGGAACTCGCCGGTGCAGGTAAGCCCGTCACCGCGTTCGCCGTCGTGCCGTCGATGCCGGGCCACGTCGTCGCCGGCAGCGGCGACGGTAAGGCGCGACTCTGGAACGCGGACGCGGGGAGCGTCGTCCGGGAGGTCGATCACGGCGGTGCGATCGTGGCGGTCGCCGTGCGGGCCGACGGATCGCGGCTCGCGACGGCGGGCAGCATTCCGGGCGTGAAGCTCTGGAACCTCGCCGACGGCAAGCTCGTCGTCGAGTCGAAGGCGGACGTGCGGCTCGCGCGGCGCCTTGCGGCGGCCGACCTCGGCCTCGCCGTGGACAAGCAGGACGTCGAGTTCGGCAAGACGCGGGTCACCGCCGCGGAGAAGGACGTGACCGACGCCGCCGAGGAAAAGAAGAAGACCGCCGAGGCCGTCGCCGCCGCCGAGAAGACGCTCGGCGAGAAGACGCAGGCCGTCGCTGCCGCCGAGAAGGCGAAAGGGGAGGCCGACGGTGCCGTCGCCGCCGCCCAGGCTGCGGTGCCGCTGGCGACCGAGGCCCATGCCGTCGCGATGAAGGCCCAGGCGGCTGCCGCGACCACCGCCGAAACGGCTGCGGCGAGCCTCGCCGCGTTCACGAAGGTCGGTGCCGATCCGGCCGCCGCCGAGTCGCTCAAGGCGGTGAAGGCCGCCGCAGACGCGGCCACCGCGGCGAAGGCGGCTGCCGACGCGGCCGTCACGCAGGCCGCCGCTCAGCTCGAGCGGTCGAAGGCGAAGGTGCCCGAGGTCGAGAAGAAGGCCACCGAGGCGACCGCGGCACTGACGAAGGCCCAGGAGGAGCGCACACGGGCCGACACGGCGCTCACGAGCGCGAAGCGGGCGGTCGAGTTCGCCGACGGTCGCGACAAGAAGTCGCAGGAAGAACTGCCGAAGCGGAAGGCCGAACTCGAGGCGCTCGAGAAGGCGCTCGTCGGTGCGACGGAGGCCCGCGGCGCGATCGAAAAGGAGACGAACGAATCCGCCAAGCCGTTCACGGCCGTGGCCTTCTCGCGGGACGGCCGGTGGCTCGCCGGCCTCGGTGCCGATGGCCGTCTGTCGATCGTGGGGGCCGCCGACGGCGGCATCCGCGACGCGTTCGATGCCGCCCGGCCCGCCGGAGCCGCCCCTGGCATGCTCGCCTTCGGTGCCAACCGTCTCGTCGTCGCCGGTGCGGGGGCTCCCGCCGCCGCGTGGGACGTGAGCGAGTCATGGTCGCTCGAGCGGACGATCGGCGGGGAGTCCACGCCGCCGGCCCTCGACGACGACGCGGGCGGACCGCCGATCGGCACGGTCACGTCGCTCGCCTTCTCGCCCGACGGCAAGCTGCTCGCCTCGGGCAGCGGCCGCGTGAGCCGCAGCGGCGAGATCAAGCTCTGGAACGTTGAAAACGGCATGCTCGCCCGCGCCCTGCCGCTCCCGCACACCGACACGGTCATGTCGCTCGCCTTCTCGCGGCGCGGCGACCTGCTCGCGTCGGGCGCGGCCGACCGCTTCGTGAAGGTGCACTCGGTCGCCGACGGCAGCCCGGTGCGGTCGTTCGAGGGGCACACCGGCCACGTGCTCGGCGTGTCGTGGCAGGCCCACGGCCGCCGGATCGCCTCGGCCGGTGCCGACAACGCCGTCAAGATCTGGGACATGGTGACGGGCGAGCAGCAGCGCACGATCACCGGCCCCAAGAAGGAAGTCACCGGCGTGCGGTTCGTGGGCGCGACCGACGAAATAATCACGTCGGCCGCCGATCCGCTCGTGCGGATCTACAACGTGACCAACGGGGCGGTGGTGCGCGACTTCGGCGGCGCGGGCGACTTCGTGCAGACGCTCGCCTCGGCCCCCACGCTCGTCGCGGCCGGCGCCCAGGACGGCAAGGTGCGGCTCTGGAACCTCGCCGACGCCAAGGCCCTCCACACGATCGAGCCCGCCCCGGCCCCGCAGTGATTCGCTGCTTCGAGCGTAGGAATCGCCTCGGATTGTCTGCGTTCAATAGCGTACGCGTGAAGGGCGTATCGCGTGAGCGTGAGGCGCTGCATCGACAAAACGTGGGCCGACAGGTTCCCCTGAGGACCCGAATTATCGTGAGTCTGCTGACTCGCTTGGTTCCCTGTGCTTCTTCACTCGCCCCGACACCACGATTCTTCCGGAGGACTTCTCCCTCTCACGCAGACGCCGCCGAAACTCTTCCACGTCGCCGCCACTGGCTTCCAGAAGGCGACGGCGTACCTCGTGGAGTTCGGCAACCACTGGATCCGCGTAAAGCGATTCAACCAGCATCGGAGAACTCCTCGGGCGTGACGATGAGTGGCGGGGTGAATCCTGCGACTCTGAGAGTGTCGTACAGGGTCGGCAGCAAATCCGCGTTTGCGATGTGCCTACAGTTCCACGTCAACAAATAGTCTACGCCAGCGATGGTAGCCAGGGCGACGTGTTGAGCATCTGCCGCTGCTTTTGCGGGGAGTAGGTGGCGGGCGATGAGAAGATCGGCAAGCCGGTCGGCTTCAGCCGATTCGCCAAGGAGCGGTAGTCCTTCGATCAGCCGAAGGCGGTCGGCCGCTGCCGTGGGATCGCCCGCCCCAGCCTCGTCAAGCACCAACTGGCTGATGTAGAGGTCGAATCCCTCGCGACGCGTCTGCCACCAGCGACGCGTCAACTCCTGTCGGGCTTGGAACACGACGTCGGAGACTGATCGCGCGGTCAAATAGCCGACAATCGAGGTTTCGACGTAGATCGCGCTCATAACCGGCCTGCCAACTCACGGAACTCGCGCGTCCGTTCCGTGCGACTCCGCGTCCCTGAACCGACAGCAGCCGAGTCTCGCGCCGGAATCCCAACCCAAGGTCGCCCGCCGCGTGGCGTCAGACCAGCTCGGGCAGCGGCAGCCGCTCGGCGAGATACTGCGGCCGGCCGGTGGTGTCGATGATCGTCGTTTCAGACGTCCGGATGCCGAGGCAGTGGTAGAGCGTGGCCGTGATCTCCTGGAGATGCACGGGCCGGTCGGTGGCATGCTCGCCCAGGCGGTTCGTGGCACCGATCACCTGCCCGGTGCGGAGGCCGCCGCCGGCGAGCAGGGCACAACTCACCTGCGGCCAGTGGTCGCGGCCGGCCTGTGGGTTGATCTTCGGCGTCCGGCCAAACTCGCCCCACACCACGACGGCCACGTCGTCGAGCATGCCCCGGTCGCGGAGGTCGTCGAGAAGCGCCGAGAGGCACTGGTCGAGCTTGCCACCGTGGTCGCGCACGAGGTCGAAGTTCTGCCCGTGGCTGTCCCAGCGGCCGTAGCTGAGGCTCACCACCCGCACGCCCGCCTCGACGAGCCGCCGGGCCATGAGCAGGTGGTCGTTGCAGGTGGGCGCCCCGTCGTACTGATACTTGTAGGGCTTGCCGTCGCCGTAGGCCTCGCGAACCTTCGGATCCTCCTTGGAGAGGTCAAGGGCGTCGAGCAGCCGGCTGCCGGTGAGCACGTCGAACGCCCGCTGCGTGAACGAGTCCATGCCGCCCATGATCCCGGTGGCGTCGGTCTCCCGCTTGAGGCGGTCCATGCTCGTGAGGAGCTGCCGCCTGTCGCCGAGTCGCTCGAGCGACATCGCCCGCAGCGTCATGTTCTCGAGGTCCGGCCCATCCGGCTTGAACGGCGAGTAGGCCGGCCCGAGGAAGCCGGGCTTGCCGGCGTCCGACCAGGGCACGTGCTGGGTCTTGGCGGCGAGGCCGACGTACGGCGGCACGGACGGATCGACCGGGCCCTGGAGTTTCGCCACGGCCGAGCCCATCGCGGGCCGGCCCCCGATCGTCCGCAGGCTGCTCTCCGGCCAGCCGGTCATGCACTGAAACCCGGCGTGGGCCCCCTCGCAGCCGACGACCGAGCGGATGATCGCGCAGCGTTCCATCCGCGTCGCCAGCCGGGGAAACACCTCGCAGATCTCGATGCCCGGCACGTTCGTGCCGATCGGCTTGAATTCGCCGCGCACCTCGCTCGGGGCGTCGGGCTTCAGGTCCCACATGTCCTGATGCGGGGGGCCGCCGCCGAGGAAGATGTTGATGAGGGCCTTGTGACGCTTGCCCGTCCCGCCGGTGGGTGCGGCCGCTTCGGCCCGCATGAGCCCCGAGAGCGAGAGGCCGCCGGCGCCGAACGACAGGCCGCCGATCGAGAGGAACTGCCGACGGGTCGCCCCGTCGCACATCCGCGAGCCGTTGCCGAAGATCGTCAGCATGGCGTCATCCTCACCGGTGGTGGGTGGACCGGGCGTGCGGCCGATCCCAAGGAAGATCGGCACACGACCAGCCGAAAGTCGCGACCAGGTCGCCAAACCCTCACAAATCCGACTTCCCTATCTTACCCCCCTCTCCCGCCGAGCGATACGCCATGGCCCGAGCCCGCGTCGCCGCCCCACCCCGGCTGGCAGCACGCGCGCAAGCCCTTGCCCCGCAATGAGTTTCAAAATCGACCCGACCCCCCTTTGTGGCGCACGCCTCCAGGCGTGCGAATGCGGC
>CAIWZS010000041.1 GCA_903917235.1 uncultured Planctomycetaceae bacterium
CACCGCCGCAGTTCGGGCACTGGAGGGGAAACTCCTCGCCCACCCGGGTCATCAGTTTCGCCGAGGCAATCCGAGACGTGTCGTGTGAGCGGGGCTTTTGATCCGTGTCGCAGCAGTCGGCGGTCGCTTGCCTAGGCAGCACGCAGCGGACGCTGGTGATCTGGCGGTCTGGGCCGCGGATCGCGGAGAGTCGTTCGAGCGCGAACGGCGGACGGGCGCTTTCGAGCCCCGCCTCAGGTTCAGGGGTCGCGGTCCGCGAGGCGTTGCTCGATCACCTCGATCTCCGTAGCGACCGTGGCCGCATCGGCGGGACGGTCGCCCGGGTCGTGGGCGATCAATCGCATGACGAGCGCGGCGACGTCCGGCGGCACGTCGGGCGCGGCCTCGCCCAGGGGTCGCGGCCGGCCGCGGCTGATCGCCGCGAGCATCGACACCAGCGATGTCCCTTCGAACGGCAGCTTCCGCGCGAGGAGCTCGTACAGCATCACCCCGAGGCTGAAGAGGTCGGCGCGGGAGTCGACCGTCGCATCCGAGCCGATGCGTTCCGGGGCCATGTAGGCCGGGGTGCCGATGATGGTGCCGTCGGTGGTGAGCCGGTTCGCGTCGTCGCTCGCATCGCTGACGAGCCCGAAATCGATGATCTTCACGCGACGCGACGGGCCCTCGAGGAAGACGTTTTCCGGCTTCATGTCGCGATGAATCAGGCCGGCGGCATGGGCCGCGTGCAGCCCGGTCGCGATCTCGCGGCCGATGCGGAGCACCTCCCGGAGAGGCAGCGGGCCCGCCTCGTCCCGGACCGTATGCAACGGGCGGCCCGCAAGCCGCTGCATGACGAGGAAGGGCACGCCGTGGGGTCGGCCCGGCAGTGGCTCCTCGCCGACCTGGTGGATCGTGACGACGTGCTCGTGCTCCACGGCCGCAGTCGCGCGGCTCTCGCGGAGGAATCGCTGTCGTGCGGCCGGGTCGTCCGCCTTCGCGCGGTGCATCGTCTTGATCGCGACCTCGCGCTGGAGCCGCTCGTCGTAGGCGAGGTAGACGCGTCCCATGCCTCCGCGGCCGAGGAGCCGCAGGATGCGATGGCTCCCGATCGTCGCCGGCAGGTCCTCGTCGACGCCGTCGACCGCACGGCCCGTGATCGCCACGTCCCCGGCAGGCGACGCCCTCGACCCGGCGGGCAGGACGACCGTCTCCGCGTGGACGCCGCCCGAGTCGTGCGTGTCAGCCGCCCGGGTGCGCAGGACGAACGAGCAGAACGGGTCACCCCGCAGCATGCAGGTGTCCTCGTGGACCTCGACGAACTCGGCGAAGTGCCGGCCGAGCCCCGTCACGATGCCGACCGCCAGCCGGCAGAGCTGCCGCTCCGAGGTGTAGACGAGCTGCAGCTCGTCCGGTGCGAGCCGGACCGTCTGGATCACCGGGGGCGTCGCCCCCGGGGTCGTCGAACGGATCATGGCATGGATGACGCTCTCGGTGTGTTCGACGAGGTCGAGGGTCCGCCACGCGCGGTCGATGTGCCGCCCGGCGACCTTCACCAGATGCGGCGCGAGGAAGATGCCGAACTCGCGGAGCATGTCGCCCAACGGCCGATCGGCGGCCTCGGCCACGTTCGTGAGCAGGGACACCGCCTCCGCATCGGGGTAGGCCCGCGATGGCAGGTAGGTCTTGCCCGCCGTCGTCACCGTCGTGCGGAGCCGCGCCTGGCCGCTCGTGCCGAGCGCGAGCGCCTCGGCAAATTTTTGGATGTAGAAAAAGATGAGTCCGTGCATGACGCGCCGCCGCTGGCTGCCGTCTCAGGCGAGCGGCCATGCTGACTCGATCGCCGTTGAGTCACCCTCGCCCCCGCTGGCCTGCATGGCCGCCGGCGAAGCCTACCAGTGCCCTGCGGCCGGCTCCACGGCCGGCACGGAATTCCCGGGCACGGTCGCCGTGTCGCCCCGCCGGAGTCGCCTGATCCACGCGAGGCCGACGAGCGGCCAGGGCAGACCGACGAGCGCCATGCCGAGCCCCACGAGCGTGCCGGTGACCGGTGTCACGTCGAAGCGTGCGCGGCCGGAGAGCGTCTGCGCGAGCGCGTAGACGAGGATCAACCAGCTGCCGACGCTCGCCGCCGCGACCAGTCGCACCCGTGCGGCGCATGCGAGGCCCGCGCGGCGCGCCGCCCACGTGAGGAGCGGCAGCCACTGGAGCGCGTGGATCGCGGCGCCGTGCGGGAACTTCGGCACGCCGGCGGCCCCGTAGACCTCCGGTGATCGCCCTCGCGACACCTCGAGATCGCCGTGCACGCTCACCCAGATGCCGAGGCCGCACGACACGACGAGCAGGACGAGGCCGACGCGGGCGGCCATCCGCAGGTCGGGGTCGAGGTCGGTCGGTGCCCGGTGGATCCGAATCGCGAGATCCGCCGCGACCAGCGTCACGACCAGGATGAGCGCGCCCATCGCGTCGTAGAGGCCGGCATCGAGCGTCGTGCTGCGATTGAAGTGGCTCGCCACTCCCCTCCAGCACTGCAGATCAATCAGTGCGACTTCCACGAGCAGGGCCCACGCCGTGATCGCCGCCAGCCAGGTGTCGCCCCGCCGATACGGAAGCAGCGACCACACCCAGCCGAGCGACAGGCTCGTGAGGCCTCCCGAAAGGCCGAAGAGGATGGGCTTGCGCCAGCTCACCGGCCCCTCCCAAGGGCCTCCGAGGATCGCCCACACTCCCACGTGGAGGATGCCGGTGACGACGAGCAGTCCGCCGACCATCACGAGCGGGCGGGCCCGCCGCTCGCGCCACCACGACGCGTCGCGCGTGGTGCCGTGACGGGTGTCGTCGGCGCGTGGTGAGGCCATGGAAAGAATCGACCGTCCGACGGTTGGGACTCGGTGCTGGAAGTGTAGGCGTTCTTCGTCCACACTCCCTGCAGGCTTCACCACGCACGGCGGGCACGACCATGAAGACGCGAGCTTTTGGAAGGACGGGACGGCGGGTTTCCGAGATCGGTTTCGGCGCCTGGGGCATCGGTGGCGCGCAGTGGGGCGGCGCCGACGAGGCCGAATCGATGGCCACGCTCCACGCCGCGCTCGACCACGGCATCGATTTCTTCGACACTGCCGACGTCTATGGCGACGGCCTCTCCGAGCGGCTCATCGCGCGGCTGCGGCGGGAGCGGACCGAGCCGTTTTTCGTGGCCACGAAGGCAGGTCGACGTCTCAACCCGCACGTGGCGGACGGCTACAACGAGGCGAACCTCACCGCCTTCGTGGATCGGAGCCTCACGAACCTCGCCATCGAGCGGCTCGACCTCGTCCAGCTCCACTGCCCGCCCACGGCGGTCTATCGGCGTCCCGAGACGTTCGCCGCCCTCGACCGGCTCGTGGCGGCGGGGAAGGTGGCCGCATACGGCGTCAGCGTCGAGACGATCGACGAGGCGCTCGCCGCGATCGAACTGCCGCACGTCGCGAGCGTGCAGATCATCTTCAACATCTTCCGACAGCGTCCCGCGGAGACGTTCTTCGGCGAAGCCGCGCGGCGTGGTGTGGCCGTGATCGCGCGGGTGCCGCTCGCGAGCGGCCTGCTGACAGGGCGGCTCTCGCGCGAGACACCGTTCCCCGCCGACGATCATCGGGCCTTCAACCGCGAGGGCGCGATGTTCGATCGAGGCGAGACGTTCTCGGGGGTGGACTACGAGACCGGCCTCGCGGCGGTGGAACGGCTGCGGCCGCTCGTGCCGGCGGGTGCGACGCTCGCGCAGTTCGCGCTGGCGTGGATCCTCTCCTTCGACGCCGTCTCGACGGTGATTCCGGGCGCCCGTCGCCCCGGCCAGGTGGCCGAGAACGTCGGGGCGACGCGGATGGCGTCGCTCGATGCAGCGACCCGCGAGCAGGTGCGGCGCGTCTACGACGACTCGATCCGCCCGCTCGTCCATCACCTGTGGTAGGCGGTCGAGGCATGGGTGACACGGCTCGACGGTCCGATGGCGGAGCCGTGACGCCCGCGGAGGGACCGGGACGCGAGACGGGGCTCGCCTGCGACATTCTCGTGATCGGAGCCGGCGCCGCGGGGCTCTTCGCGGCCACGTGGGCCGGACGGGCCGCGGCGGGGCGACCGTGCTCGATCATGGTGGTGGACGGCGCCCGGACGCTCGGCGCCAAGATCCTCGTGGCGGGTGGAGGACGCTGCAACGTGACGCACGTCGCGGTGTCGGAGGCGGATTTCGCCGGCAGTTCTCCCGCGGCGATCCGCAAGGTGCTCGGCCGCTTTCCCATCGCCGACACGATCGCCTTCTTCGCAGCCGCCGGGGTCGAGCTCAAGCGGGAGGAGACGGGCAAGCTCTTCCCGGTGACCGATTCGGCGAGGACGGTGCTCGACGCGCTCCTGCGCGAGGCGAGGGCGGCGGGCGCACGCATCATGCATCCGGCCCGCGTCACCGCGCTGGCGCGGGACGACGCCGGTTTCACGGCGACCACGGCGATCGGCCCGATCCGCGCCCGCCGCGCGATCCTCTGCACCGGGGGGAAATCGCTCCCGAAATCGGGGTCCGACGGAGGCGGCTACGCGCTCGCCGAAGCCCTCGGGCACTCGATCACGCAGCCGCTGCTGCCGGCGCTCGTGCCGCTGGTGCTGCCGGCGGAGCACTGGATCCGCTCACTCGCCGGCCTCACGCTGCCGACGCGTCTGAGCCTGCGCGCCGGAGCACGCCGCCTCCATGCCACCCGCGGGAGCACGCTCTGCACGCACGTCGGGCTCTCGGGACCCGCCGTCCTCGACATGAGTCGCCACTGGCTCATGGCGCTGCACCACGACCCCGCGGCACGGCTCGAGATCGCATGGCTTCCCGACACGTCCGTCGAGGACGTGGATCGGTTGCTCGTGTCGGCGCAGGGCCGAGGGGCGGTCTCGTCGTTGCGCGAGCATCTGCCGGAGCGGCTCGTGCGGACGCTCTGTGAGGTGGCGGGAGCGCCCCCCGCAGGTGACCTGCCGCGCGACGCACGGCGGCGGCTGGCGGCGCTCGTCGCGGCGACGCCGCTGCCCGTGGTCGGTGACCGCGGCTTCACGGTCGCCGAGGCGACGGCCGGGGGCGTGCCCCTTGCGGAGGTGCGACTCGACGCGATGGAGAGCCGGGTCTGCCCCGGCCTGCACCTTGCCGGCGAGGTGCTCGACGTCGATGGGCGGATCGGCGGATTCAATTTCCAGTGGGCCTGGGCGAGCGGGTTCGTGGCCGGCCGTGCGGCTGCCGGGCAGTTCGTGGCCGAGACCGACGGAAATCAGGCGGCCCCGGCGGACGCGAGGCCCGCGTCCGCGGTGGCCCCTCCCGCGGGATGACCGTCGCGCACGTCGCGTGGTCGACGGAGGCACTCCTCGAGCACGCGATCGACGGCGTCGCACACCGCACCGACCTCGATGCCACGCATCGGATCACGGCCGCCGCCAGCGGGCGCGTGGACGATTTCCCCTGCGCCGCGCCAGATGCCCCAGCGCACCGGATCGCTGCCACCGAAGAGCCGCACCGTCGGCACGCCGAACGAGGTGGCCAGGTGGGGCAGGCCGGTGTCGATCCCCACGCACAGGTCGACCCGGGCGATCAACGCCGCCGCCTCGGGCAGTGAGAGCGCCGTGGAGAAATCGTGGACGTGCCCGTCGAGCGCGGGACTCATGCCGGCGAGGATGGCGGCGTGGACGGGGGCGTCGGGCGGACTGCCCGCCAGCACGACCTCGCAGCCACGTTCTCCGACGAGCCAGTCGAGCGTCCTGGCCCACCGTTCGCTCGGCCAGTTCCGCCGTGCGTTCGTCGCGCACGGCGACAGGAACACGATCGGTCGGCCGGCCGGGACCGCACCGAGGAGCGACTCGACGCGGGCCGCTGCGACCGGCACGGTCCAGTTGTCGTTGTGCCCGTCATCGACGGCGAGCCCGTCGGCACGAAGGAGATCGAGGTACAGATCGGCCTGATGCCGCCCCGCGCGGACCGGCACCGTGCGGGAGAGCAGAACGCGGTTGGGGCCACGGGCGAAGCCGACGCGATGGGGGATGGCCGCCAGCAGCGCGAGCATCGCCGCCGATGGGGCCGACTTGAGCAGGTAGGCACGCGTGTAGCCGGCCCGACGGAACGCGAGGGCCTCCGCGGCCATGCCGCCGAGTGTTCGCCGCAAGGTTCCCGACCCATCCGTCACGCGACGGCGGATGATGAACGAGTCGATGAAGGGGCAGGCCGCGAGCATGTGTCGGGCCGCACCCTCGGCATGGAAATCGATGACAGCCTGCGGGGAGGCGCACCTGAGATTGCGCAGGAACGGGATCATCAGGACGGTGTCGCCGATGTAGCGCGTGCCGACGACGAGGATGCGCTCGCGACGGCCTTCATCCGCGACCTTCGAGACGGGCACGTTCGTCATGTGCTGGATTCTTCTCGAACGTGCCATGGCCCCTCCACTCGCCGGATCGGCTTCAGCGGGCGAATCCCACGAAGAAGCTGAAGAGCTGCTGGCTGTCGAACGGGGCGTAGGCCACCGGGAAGGCGAAGTCGAGCGCGATCGGCGCGGGGCCCATCGCCGGCAGCGTGATCCGCAGGCCGAAGCCGGGCGCGACACGGAAGTTGTTGATCGAGACGTTCGATTCGACCGTGCCGGCGTCGGTGAAGACCACGCCGCGTAGCGAGTCGTCGGCCGTGATTGGAAACATGTACTCGATCGTGTTGAGCCACTGGAACGGACCGCCGACGACGGCCAGTGCGCCATTCGGTCCGGCCTGCCGCGGGCTCGCACCCCGGAACGTGAAGCCGCGGATCGTGTTGTAGCCGCCGGCGAAGAAGTTGTCGTAGGCGGGCGTGTTGGGGCCGCTCATGCCGAGCACCGAGCCGACCGACAGGACGTGCCGTCCCGAGCCGTCCGGGCGCTCGTTCAGGAGGAAGTACTGCCGGCCCTCGAGCACGCCGCGCGGATAGACGAACGTGCCGATGACCTGCTCGAACTCGAAGCTCGCCAGATGGCCCTGCGTGGGGAGGAAGGGACTGTCGCGCGTATCGTGGATGAGCCCCGCCGAGAAGCCGTAGACGCCGTTCGTGCCGAGCATGTTGACGATGTCGGGCGCGCGGATGCGGGCGTCGAACACGTCCACGCTCTCGCCGCGGAAGCCGGCATTGATCGAGAGGTCGGGGGCGAAGGCGAACTGGTAGCCGAAGCCGATGCGTCCGCCCGTGCGCGCCTCCGCCCAGTCGAAGAAGTAGCGGGTGTAGTACGAGGCGGAGAGCGACATGCCGATTCGCGTGTCGAAGAGATACGGCTCCTGGAAGGTCGCCATGTACCGCTGCAGCTGCGTGCCGGGCGCGGCCTCGAGCCGGAACCGCTGCCCCGCACCGCGGAACGCCGTGCCGTTGCGGATTTCGTCCCAGCTGCGCGGCAGCCGGAGGATGTCGAAGTTCTGCTCGTCGACGACGATGTTGCCGACGAGGCCGGCATTCGAGTTGACGCCCGCACCGATCATGAGTCGTCCGGTCTGCGTCTCCTCGGCATCGACGTCCACGACCACGTAGGGCTCGTTGCCGGGGAAGACCTGGAGCGGGTCGCCGAAGTTCGGCACGGCGGCCGGTGGGGCCAGCCCGCCAGGCTGGGCCGCGCCCGGCCCGCCGGGAAAGCCCTGCAGCGGACCCGGCTGGGCGAAACCCGGACCCAGACCCTGGCCGCCGAAGCCGGGGGGCTGGTTCGGATCGGCCTGGCCCACGATGCCGGCGCCGGGTGCGACCGGCTGCTGCACCGTGTAGACCGGCTGGCCACCCGGCCCCGGCTGGAACGGGACGGCCTGCAGGGGCGCGGTCTGGCCGACGGTGGCCGGCGGCGGGGCCACCATGCGGGAATAGTCGAGCGCCTCGGGACCGGTCGGTGCGAGCGGCCGTCCACCCCATCCCTGCGGCGGCTGGGCGGTGACCGGCGGCAGCGCCTGCGGACTCTGGCCTCGCCACACGGGCCGGCCCGAGAGATCGCCATGGCGTGCGGCGTTGCCCGGCTCGCGCGGGGCTGCGGCAGGCTCGGCCACGCGCGCCTCCGCGTCGGCCTCGCCCTGCTCGTTCCAGTCACCCTCGAGCACGAGGTCGATCACACCCTCCTCGTCGTCGGGACTCTGGCCGCGGAATCCGGGGCGTTCGGGGGCCCGCGCGATCGGCGTCTGCTCCTCGGCCTTCGAGAAGACGATCCGCGGCCCCTGCCCCTTCGACGCGTCGGCGGCGAAGAGCATGCTCGCCTTGAGACGGCGCTCGTCGTCGCGCAGCTTGCGGATGTCGAGGATGTCGCCAGGGCGGAGCGAGAGTCGGTTGAGGATCGTGCTGTGCCGCGTGTGCGGATGGTCCCCCTTGATCCGCACGTTGATCTTGCCGACGCGATACCGCAGCCCCTCCTCGACGCTGTACACGAGATCGAGCTGGCCGGGCTCCTCCAGAAACCTCGGGTCGGCCTTGATGTCGGCGAAGACGAAGCCTCGGCCGCCGTAGATGTCGCGGATGAGATTGAGATCGGTGTCCATCTGCGCCTGGTTGAAGTGCTCGCCGCTCTTGAGCTTGAGGTCGCGTTCGAGGAACTCGGTCTTGAACTTGCTGTTGCCGATGAACGAGACGTTGCGGACGGTGTAGCGCGGCCCCTCGTTGATCACGAACGTCAGGTAGGTCCAGTCGCGGATGCCCTCGTGCACCACCTGCACCTCGCGGCTCACCTTCGCCTGGAAGAAGCCGAGGCTGCGGTAGTAGGCGGTGAGCGCCTCGACGTCGCCGTCGACCACGTCGCGATCGATGTCGCCGCCGAGCAGCCAGAAGATGCCCGGCTTGCTCTTGATCTGGGTCAGGAGCCGCGCGTCGGTCGCGATCGAGTTGCCGACGAACGTCGTCCACAGGGCCTTGCGGCGGCGTCCCTCGTCGACGAGGAACACGGCCCCGTGATCCTCGGGCCGATTGCCCTCGACCGTCGTCACCCGGGCGGCGTCGAATCCCTTCTCGTGGTAGTACGACTCGATCCGCCGGCGGGCCTCCTCGACGACGTAGGGATCCATCGAGTCGCCCACCTCGATCTCGCTCTTCTTGCGGAGCGTGCGGGTGGTCACCCGCTGGTTGCCGACGATCTTCACGTGACGGACCATCGGCCGTTCGACCACCTGGAAGATCACCACGACGCCTTCCGGCACGCGTACGTATTTCGGCTGCACATCCACGAACTTCCGCGAGCGGTGGAGCGTGCGCACGTCGGTCTCGATGGCCCGCGGATCGAAGATCTGGCCGGCCCGGGTGACGAGCTTGGGCAGCTTCGACACCTCGGTGGCGTGGTTCCCCTCGATCCGCACCTCGATGATGCGATCGGCCGGCGGCAACGACTCCGGAGGCAGCGGCAGGTTCGCCGGCGGTGCCGTGGGGGCGGGCGGTTGCGCGCGGGCGCCGACCGCGAGGCTGCCGACGGCGATGGCGACGGCGAGCGTCATCCACGGGGCGGTCGGCCGGCGGGAGTCGGCGGTGCGTCGGGTGCGCATCAATTCGGCCGGGGGGTGACGGGCGGAAAAGCCGCGGAGAAATAGCCGCCCCCGTCAGGCGTCACAAGGCGAAAAGTGTCCACATCGCTCGCGACACGGTGCGGCGGTCCGTCCCGGTGATTCACGGCGGTCGCGGGCGTACCCGGCGCGCTTGCCCACCTTCCGATTCTTGACTCGTCTTCGGGGACGCGAGTAGGGTCACAGGGCTCGACTGCTCATCTCGGGAGGCCGGCTCGATCCCGGCTGCCGGCCCGTTCCATGCCGCCGATGGTCATCGATCTGCGTCGCGCCGAGGATGCCCGCGACGTGGTGCATCGGGCCGTGCAGGCGCTCGCCGAGGGACAGTCGGTGGCCTTTCCCACCGAGACCGACTACGTCGTGGCCGTCGCCGCCAGGCATGCCGCGGCGGCCGAGCGGCTCCGTGCGGCATCGGCGGTGCCCGCGGACGAGCCGCCGCTGACGCTCGCGCTGAAGAGTGCCGACGAGGTCCTCGACTGGGCCCCCGCGATGACGTCCGTGGGACGCCGGATGGCGCGGCGTTGTTGGCCGGGCCCCGTCGCCATGATCCTGCCGGACGACCATGCCGAGAGCCTGGTCCATCGCCTGCCGGCGGCATCGCGCGCGGCGCTCGTCGCGAACAGCCGCCTGCGGGTGCGCGTGCCGGGTCATCCGATGGTGTCCGACTGCATGCGCATGCTCGCCGGTCCGGTCGTCCTGGCGGAGACGGTGGGAGAGGGGCGCACTCCCGCCGTGACCGCCGGGGACGTGCTCGAACGCGCCGAGCCGGGGCTCGCGCTCGTGATCGACGACGGTCGCGCGCGGTACGCGCAGCCCGTTTCGACCGTCGAACTCGTCGGGAGCTCGTTCCGGATGGTGCGTCCCGGCGTCGTCAGCGAGGAGACGATGCGCCGTCTCGCGAGCCTCATGGTGCTCTTCGTCTGCACCGGCAACACGTGCCGGAGCCCGATGGCCGAGGCGATCTTCAGACGGATGGCCGCCGAGCGGCTCGGATGCGAGATCGACGAGGTCGATGGACGCGGCGTGGTGGTCGCAAGCGCCGGCCTCGCCGCCTGGGGGGGCGGACCGGCGTCACCGGCGGCCGTCGAGGCGGCCGGCGAACTGCGTGGCGACCTGTCGGCCCACGAGAGCCAGCCCCTCACGGAAGCGCTCGTGCGGCAGGCCGACGTCATTCTCACGATGACCGCAGCCCATCGGGACGCGATCCTGGCGCAGTTTCCCGATGCGGCGGGGCGGGTCTCGATGCTCGATCCGGGCCGTCGCGACGTCATCGACCCCATCGGCGGGCCCCTCGAGACCTACCGTCGCTGTGCCGCGCAGATTGCGGGGCATGTGGCCGCCAGAATGGATACACTCTCCCGGGAGTTCCCCGGCTGACGGGCGCCCGCCCGGTCCGGCGGGCGTGTTCCACGGGAGCGGCGCGTTCATGCGGATAGCCATCGGAAGCGACCACCGCGGCGTGGCCGCGCGGCGACGACTGGCCGGTCTTCTCGAGCGGCTCGGGCACGAGGTGATCGACTGCGGCTCGCATGACGAGCAGGCGGTGGACTATCCCGACATCGCCGCCGATGTCGGCCGTCGCGTGGCCGGGCACGCCGTCGATCGTGGCATCCTGCTCTGCTGCACCGGCGTCGGGATGGCGATCGCCGCAAACAAGGTGCCCGGGGTGCGCGCGGCGACCTGCCACGACGAGGTGACCGCGGAGATGAGCCGGCGCCACAACGACCTCAACGTGCTCTGCCTGTCCGCGGAACTGATCGGGCCGGAACTGCAGGACACGATGATCGAGACGTGGCTGTCCACCCCGTTCGAGGGAGGCCGGCACGGCCGGCGCGTGGGCAAGATCGCGGCGCTCGAGCAGGCGGCCTGTGGCGAATCGCCGCGGCCGTGACGGTCGGATCGGGCGAGCCCCGGAAGCGGGTGAAACGGGGCGGTGCTGGCAGGCGGCGTGGAGTCGTCGCTTCGTAGGGATCGTGCCGACCCGAGGCGGACAAAATCCGCCTTTTTCCGCGGCGGATTCGTTGAAGCGGCGTGTGCCGTGGGTATCGTCAATTCCGTGGTTCCGCGACGGCTGCCAGGAGACCGTCGCCCTCCTTCGGAAGACGCGCCGGCAATGCCCCTCGCCCACCATCCTGATCCGGAAGAAGTCGACTGCCTCATCCGCAACGGCGAACTGCGCGATGCGATCGAGCCGTTTCTCGACGAGTCGGTCTGGGAGATCGACTTCCAGTCGCTGCCCACGGCCGTGGAGAACCGGTTTCTCGAATCGATGCTCGCGTGGGAGCAGGCGCCGCTCGTGCCGCTCGCCCGATGGTTCGAGCCGACGCTCGCGCTGCAGCCGGTCTGCACGCTCGACGACGACCAGGTGCGCGAGCGGCTCTGGGAGACGATCGAGCGGCTCTACTCGAAGCGCATCGTGCTCGACTACACCGACCATCTCTCCGACCGCGAGCTCTATTCACTCATCCGTCGCGACATCCTGCCCGCCACGGTGAAGCGGGTCGACCTGCCCGACAACTACATCCATTGGGACTGCAGTGCGACGCAGGACGAGGATCCGACCGTGTGGCTGACGTATTACGCCAGCGACGAGGAGCGGGATCAGTGGGGCGCGGAGCAGGGCTGCGAGCCGCCGCCACGGCGCGTGCCTCCGCACCCGCGCGCCCTGCCGGCGGCCCCGGCCTGAGCGATTCGGCCCGCGAGCCCCGGTCCCCCGTCGCGCACGCCTCCAGGCGTGTCCGAGGCGTCGTCAGGTCTGTCGTCCGGGACGTCCCTGCCTCCTGTCCCCTGTGGCGCACGCCTCCAGTCGTGCCTGTTGAGTCGCTCGTTCGTGCGTCACGCTCGTCCCCTGCCTTCCTGTGGCGCACGCCTCCAGGCGTGCGAATGGTCCTCCGCTCGCCCAACGCGCCCGTCGTGGGATCGTGCTCGCCGCCGGCGGATTTCGACGGTGGAGGCTCCGCCCGCGTGGCACGCCGCTTGGGGCAGTCGAAGATTCACCGGCGGCTGCGCGCGACCCCCGACCGGCTCCGTCCTGGGTTGTGTGCGGTCGTGTATTCGCGGCGGCATCGTGGCAAACGGTGACCCTTTCACCGCGCCCGGGGCGCCGTTCACCAGACGTTCGCCGTGGGTCGCCGGCCGGGGCACGCGGTGACCGGTGTCGCGGGTTCATGCGTCTGTGGCACGCGATGTGCAGCGTGTACTCCGGAGAAGCGATTTCAGATCGTGCCGTCGGAAGTGGTCGAGCCCGCTCCGTTCGGTGATTCCGCGGAACCGCTGTCCGTCGAGGAGAATCTTCGGGAATGCTCGTCAATCAGCCCTGCGACTCGGATCGCCGGCCCGGGTTCACGCTCGTCGAATTGCTCGTCGTCATCGCGATCATCGCGGTCCTCATCGGACTGCTGCTGCCGGCCGTGCAGAGCGCCAGGGAGGCGGCGCGGCGGTCTTCCTGTTCGAACCATCTCCGGCAGGTCGCACTGGCGTTCGCGAACCACGAGAGCGCGAAGCGATTGTTGCCCCCTCTCAAGCGGACGAACAACTGTGTCGCGTCCCCCAACAACGAGGCCGGCATGGCCCAACGAAGCTGGGCGCCCGACGTGCTCGCGTTCGTCGAGCAGGGCAATCTCGTCGAGGGCTACAACCTCTCGCTCGACTGGTGGGTCAACGAGGATGGCTCGGCGGTGAACGGGGGCACGGCGGGGGTGCTCGACCCGAATCCGACGGGGAACCGGGCGATCGCGCGGAGCTTGATTCCGACCATGCAGTGTGCGTCGGCCCCGTTCGCGAACCGAATCCAGGACAAGATCGACATGCCCCGCAAGACCGGCGCGTGCACCGATTACTTCCTCGTGGGAGGCGTCGGCGCCAGTTTCAATTCAGCGGCGTCGCTGCCCGCCGGCACCGTCGTGGCGGGTCCCGGCCCCACGGAGACCTGGTCCGGCTGTGGTGCCTCGGCACTGCGGCCAAGGAGCACCATGGCAGGGATCACCGACGGCACGTCCAAGACGATCCTGCTCGGGGAGTGTGGCGGTCGGGAGGACGTGTGGCGGGGGCGGACCCGCTACCCCGCCAATGCGGACCAGGCTGCGGGAACGAACTGCGCGCGGGCACAGGGCGGGGCGTGGGCGACGAACGACAATCCCTACGGATTCGGTGAGCGGGCGACCGGCTGGTGCACACCCGGACCGACTGCGGGCGCCATTCCGACCGACCTGATGAAGGTGAACGGCTCCAACGAATGGGGTTGGCTCCTCTACGCGTTCCATCCGGGCGGGGCGCACGTCGCCATGGCCGACGGCGCCGTGCGTTTCGTGGTCGAGTCCACGGAGGTCCGCGTGCTGGGGCAGATGGCGACCCGGGCCGGAAGCGAATCGGTCTCCCTGCCGTGACGACACGGCACCGCGGAGCGACGCCCGTCGCCATCCGCGTCCCCTATACTTCTCCGAAGAAAACGACGTGGAGGCGACACGATGACATGCAAGCATCGACCGGGTGGTCGGCTGGGGTGTGTGGGCTTGGCGGTGGCCCTGATCGGTGGTGTGACCGCATCGGCCGCCGAACCGGTGGACGTCCGGAACGCCATCGCCAAAGGCTCCGCGTACCTCATCGAGAAGGGTCAGGCGGCCGACGGGAGTTTCTCGGCCGAGATGGGACCGGCGGTGACGGCGCTCGCGGTCACCGCGCTCGCCAAGAGTGGCACGCCCGCCGACGCGCCGGCGATCGAGCGAGGCATCCGGTATCTGATGACCTTCCGGCAGGCCGACGGGGGCATCCATCAGATCGACTCGCCGGTCGGCAACTACGAGAGTTCGATCGCGCTGATGGCGCTCGTCGCCTGCAATGCAGACGGTCGCTACACGCGGGAGATCAAGGGTGTCGAGGCGTTCCTCAAAGGCCTGCAGTGGGACGAAGGGGAGGGCAAGGGGCCGGAGGATCCGGCCTTCGGCGGCGCCGGGTACGGCAGGAAGTCGCGGCCGGACCTCTCGAACACGGCCTTCCTCATCGAGGCCTTGCGCGAGGCGGGCACGAGCGCCGATGATCCCGCGATCCAGAAGGCGCTCGCCTTCGTCTCGCGCGCGCAGAATCTGCCCGGTCCGTACAACACGCTGCCGATGGCGGAGAAGAACCCCGACGGGGGCTTCTACTACACGCCCTTCGGTGAGGGTGAGAGCCAGGCTGGCCAGACGCCTCAGGGCGGCCTCCGCAGCTATGGGTCGATGACCTACGCCGGCCTGAAGAGCATGATCTACGCCGGCGTGGACCGGGACGATCCGCGGGTGAAGGCGGCGCTCGAGTGGCTGCGTCGCCACTACACCTTCGAGGAAAACCCCGGGCTCGGCACGGCGGGGGCCTACTACTTCCTGCAGACGGCCTCCAAGTCATTGGCTGTGCTCGGCGAGGACAGGTTCGTCGATGCCGCGGGCAAGGAGCACGACTGGCGGAACGAGCTCGCCACGGTGCTCGTGTCGCGGCAGCGGGGTGACGGTGCCTGGGTCAACGAGAACGCCCGCTGGATGGAGGACAACGCGAATCTCGTGACGAGTTACGCGCTCCTCGCCCTCGCCCAGTGTCTGCCACGCTGACGCGCTGGACGGTCAGTCGTCGAGATCGAAGAGCCGCTTGAGGGCGTCGAGCAGTCCGTGGGGTGATCCCGAGCGGCTCTCGTCACGCAGCGATACGAGCGGTGGGTGGAGCAGTTTCGCGGCGTAGCGATCGAACGCCTGACGGATCTCGTCGCGGTCCGCGTCGGCAAGGTGGGGCAGGCGGCGAAAGAGTCGTTCGAGCTCGGCGTCGCCCGTCTCGCTCCATCCGGCCCGCAGCCTTTCGATGACGGGCGCGGTCGAGCGATGGTGGAGGTCGCCCATGAAGCGCCGCGTCTCCTCGTCCACGATCGCGAGCGCGGCCGGCATCTCCCGCTGCCGGCTGCGGCGGTTGGCGTCGCAGGCGGCGGCGAGGTCGTCCACCGAATAGAGCCACACGCCCGACCGGGTGCCGATGCGGGGATCGAAGTCCCGGGGCACGGCGAGGTCGAGCACGACGAGCGGGCGGCCCTCGCGACGTGTCTCCACCGCCGCGAACAGATCGAGCGTGACGACCGGATCCGACGCGCCGGTCGTGCTGACGACGAGGTCGGCCGTCACGAGCTCGGCGGCGAGGCGATCGAACCGCCCCGGCCGGGCCCCGAGCCGCGCCGCGAGTTCCACGGCCCGGCCCGCCGTGCGGTTCACGATCGTGACATCACGGGCGCCGGCCTCACGCAGGTAACGCAGCGTTTCGGCCGCCATCTTGCCGGCACCGATGAGCAGCACGCGCTTGTCGTCGAACCGCTCGAAGACGCCGCTCGCGAAGTCCGCGACCGCCACGCTCGGGATCGACACCCGCTGGCGGCCGAGGCCGGTCTCCGTGGCCACGCGCTTGGCGGCCCGCAGCGCGCCCTGGAACATCCCGCCGGTCACCGGCCCCGCCGTGCGGTTCTCCTGCGCCAGCGTCCAGGCCTGCTTCACCTGCGCGAGGATCTGCGGCTCACCGAGCACCATGCTGTCGAGCCCGGCGGCGACGGCGAAGAGGTGTCGCACCACCGCCTCGTCGCGTTCCCGCGAGAGCACCGGCTCGAGCTGGGTCGCGTCGAGCCCGCGGCACTCGGCGAGGAAGGCGACGATGTCCGCGGCGTCGGGCGCGGGCGCGTCGGGCGCACCGGCGGCGTACAGCTCGACGCGATTGCATGTCGACAACAGCACACCTTCGCGTCCCGGGAAGCGATCACGAAACCGCGCGAGCGCGTCGGCCGTCTGCTCGGCCGAGAAGGCGAGGCGCTCGCGGAGGTCGAGCGGCACCGTGCGATGCGTTCCTCCCACGAGTGCAAGCGTCATGGGGAGTCCTCGTGTCCGGCGGTGGCGGGGCCGGAGGACGCGGCCGCGGGAGACGCGGGCGGAGGCATGCCGTGCCGCGTCGCGCCGAACACGCCCCAGAGCATCGACGCCGAGAGCACGGCGGCGCTCGCGAGCGCCAGCCAGGCGGCGGCCCGCGGTCCCTCGGCCCGGCGGCGGGCCGCGTGGACGAGCGCGTCGGCCGTCACGAGCCAGACCACGACGGCGGCCATCCGCACGACGACGGGATCGTTCCAGGGCACCGTTTCGAGCAGCCCCCGCTGGCGGTTGACCGCATTGAGCACGATGCCCGACACGAAGCCGGCCGCCGCCGTCCACGCGGCGATCCCCGGCGTGCGCGAGGTGACGTGGGCGAGTCGCTCGAGGCTCGGCATGCGGAAGCCCTGCACGGGCGCCCGTTTCCGGGCGAGCCGTCCCGCCTGGATGAGCCACATGCCGCCGGCCACCGCGCCGAGCAGCACCGCGACACTCGCCGCGAGATTGAACATGCCGTGGATCGCGCCCCAGATCTGCGTGGCCGGGCTCTGGGGGAACGGCTGGCGGCTGGAGAGCTGGGCCGCGCCGACGAGCATCAGGACGACGGGCAATACGAAGAGGCCGACCGGCGTACGCGGCTGGGTGATCGTCAACCACAGCGAGCCGGCCGCGAGCAGCCATGCGGCCAGCAGGTACCAGTCGAACGGACTTGAGAGCGGGATCGAGGGCTCGGTCGCCGCACGCCACACGAGGAAGAGCGTGTGGGCCAGGAGTCCGGCCGCGGCGAAGCCGAGCATCGCGATGCCGCGCACCCCCGAACGCAAGGCCGGACGCAGCGCCTCGCAGGCGAGCGCCACCGCGTAGCTGGCCGCGAAGCAGACGACGGAGATGCCCGCGACGAATTCGGCCATGCGGAGGCCCGGGTCGGAGGAAGCGGAGAAAAACCGTGCACGACGCGGCGCCGGTGCGGCCGCACGTGGCGCCATACGCGACCCTTCTATCGTAGTCCGTGTCGCGCTGTCGCCACGGGCCCGGGGATGCCGCCGGAAAAGCCCCCGTGACCGGCCTGCGAGGCGTGCCGTCGTATACTCCGACCCATGGAGCAGCCCAGTGTTCAGCCGCCCGCTCGCGACCGCTTCAGCGAGTCGCTCTTCATGCGGGCCTGCCGGCGCGAGCCGGTCGAGCGGACGCCGGTGTGGCTGATGCGGCAGGCGGGCCGCTACCTGCCGGAATACCGGGCCGTCCGCGAGAAGGTCGGGTTCCTCGAGCTTTGCAAGACGCCCCGTCTGTCGGCCGAGGTGATGATCGCCACCGTGCAGCGGCTCGGCGTGGACGCCGCCATCATCTTCAGCGACCTGCTGCCGCTGCTCGAGCCGATGGGGCTCGATCTGGAGTTCACCGCCGGCGAGGGGCCTGTCATCCACAACCCCGTTCGCGACCCGGCCGACGTGGCCCGGGTGCGGGAACTGGACGATGTCGACCGCGTCGGCTTCGTGATGGATGTCGTGCGCGCGACCCGCGCGGGACTCGACGCCAGCATTCCGGTCATCGGATTCGCGGGAGCGCCCTTCACGCTCGCCGGCTACTGCATCGAGGGCGGGACGAGCCGCGCGTGGCTCCACACGAAGACGCTCATGTATCGCCATGAGTCGGCATGGCACGACCTGCTCGACCGGATCGCGCGCGCGGTGAGCCGATACCTGGTGGCCCAGCTCGATGCCGGCGCCCAGGTCGTGCAGCTCTTCGACAGCTGGGTCGGGTGCCTGGGACCGGACGACTATCGACGGTACGTGCTGCCCCACGCCCGCACGGCCATCGCGGAGGCCTCGCGCCGGGCGCCCGTGATCCATTTCGCGACCGGGAATCCGGCGCTGCTTCCCCTGCTCGCGGAGGCGGGGGGCTCGGTCATCGGCATCGACTGGCGAATCGATCTCGACCGCGCGTGGGAGACCGTCGGCCACGACCGCGCCGTGCAGGGCAATCTCGAGCCGGCCGTGCTCCTCGCGGATCGCGACACGGTGCGGCGTCGAACCCGGGAGATTCTCGCCCTGGCCGCCGGCCGCCCGGGCCACATCTTCAACCTCGGGCACGGCGTCCTCCCCCAGACCCCCGTCGAGAACGTCCTCGAGGTCGTGGCGACCGTCCAGGCCGGATGAGCGGCTCGTTCGCCACGCGGGGGCGCGACGGGGTACAGTGGCGTGTTGCGCGCCGCCGGGCGCCGGACCCTCCGGACGACTTCATGAAGACCCTCGAGAAGCGACTCTTCCATCTCTTCGAGCCGGCGGACATCAGGGCGGCGCGCGGGCTCTCGACATCCACGATCGCCTGTCCCCGCGTGGGACAGGTGCGGGCCACGGTGGCGACGGATGGCACGGAGCACGAGGTCGTGCTCGAGCTGTCGGCGCATCGACGCGGGGGCATGACCCTCGAGACGAAATGTTCCACCGAGGCGGGCCGCCGCGGGCGGCCGTGCGCCGTGCTCGCCGCCGCGCTCCTGGAGGTCGATCGTCGGGGGCTCTTCTCCGGGATTCACGATCAGACACCGGTCACGCTCGACATCGTCGGCGACGACGTCGGCATCGATCCGGGCATCGCGCCTCAGGCCGACAGTGCGGCGGACGACGACGCGGGCGTCGCAGGCGAACCCGAAGATGGCGTGGCGGGCCGAGCCGTCCCGCCGGCCGCGCCCGTCTTCACCCCTCCGCGGCGCGGCGGCCCGCGTCAGCCGGCGTGGGCCGCCGAACTCGAGGAGCGGCGGCGGCTCGTCGAGCCGGCCCTGCGCTCGACCGGTGTCACGATTCCGGATCCGCGGCGCGTGGGCGGCGATCTCGTGTTCCTGCTCGATCTCGGCGCGTCGACCGACGCACGGGTGGCCGTCATCACGCCCTGCCGGATGCCGACCGACGTGGCGGGCAACGCCACCGGACGTCCGCGGCCGGTGGTCATCGGACCGGGTCACGTGGAGATCGAGTCGCTCGAGCCCGATGATCGTGACCTGCTCGAACGGCTGCTCGGAGCGGTCGTCCTGCCGGCCGGAGCAGGCATGCCTCCGCTGGCCACCGGCGACCAGGCCGGCGAGAGCGTGGTGGGGCGGCTGGGCCGGCGCGAGGTTGCCCGGATCGCGCTGCGGCCGCGCTCGGCGGCGCTGCACCTCGAAACGCTCTGCGCCAGTGGGCGGCTGCTCCTGCAGCCGGAGCCGAGGCGATCACCGGAGACGGTCGTGCCGCTCTTCTGGGATGCGGGCCGGCCGTGGGAGTTCGCCTTCGTCCTCGAGCCCGACGACGACGCGCTGCGACCACCGCGCGGGGACGATGCCGACGCGCCCCCGCCCCGCCCTGCGAAGGCGACGCTGCGGGGCATGCTCGTGCGCGGCAGCCAGCGGGTGGAGCTTCGCGAGGCCCTGCTCATCCTCGGGTCGGGCCTCGTCGTCTTCCGCGATCGCATCGCGCGGCTGCAGTCGACCGGGGACGACCTGGCCACGACCGCCACGGGCTGGGTGGAGCAGTTCGAACGACGTGGTCCGATCGAGATTTCCGCGGCCCACACCGACGGCCTCGTGGAGCGACTGGCAGGCCTCGCCGCCCCTCCCCGTCTCGTGCTGCCCGCATGGACGGGATGGCGGATCGATTCGGGGCCGCCGCAGCCGAAGCTCGTGCTCGACGATGCGCCGGCGATCGCGCCGCCGGACGACGACCTCCGTCCCGCCGGCACGCCGCGGCGCGGCGGTGGGGCCCGCGTGCACCTCGCGGGACGGATCTGGTTCGACTACGCCGGCACCGCCGTGGCCGCCGACGACCCGGCCGGTGCGGTCGTCGACACGACGCGGCGGGTCTTCGTGCGGCGCGACCGCGCGGCGGAGCGGGCCGCGCTCGCCGTGCTGCCGCGGCACGGCTTTCTGCCGCCGCGGGGCGCGGCCGACGGTGAGCCGGCGGTGCATCACGTGCTCGTGCCGCGTGGGCGGCTCGATGGGTCCGTGTCACAGCTGGCCGCCGCCGGCTGGGCGGTGGAGGTGTCAGGCCGCCGCTACCGTCCCGCGGGCAGCGTGGCCTGGCACGTGACGAGCGGCATCGATTGGTTCGAGCTTTCAGCCACGATCGATTTCGGCGGCGTCGTGGCCGAACTGCCCGCCCTCCTCGAGGCGCTGGCGGCCGGCTCGCGGTCCGTGACGCTCGCCGACGGCTCCGTGGGGATCCTGCCCGACTCGTTCGCCGCGCAGATGCAGCCGCTCACCGCGCTCGGCCAGAAGCATGACGGCCGTCTGCGGTACGGCCGCATCCAGGTGGCCCTCCTCGACGCGCTCCTGGCGAGCCAGCCGCGGGCGCAGGTGGACGAGGCCTTCGAGCGGCTCCGCGACGAGCTCGCGCGGGGGGAGCGGCCGGAGGCCGCCGACGAGCCGGAGGGTTTTCAGGGCACGCTCCGTCATTACCAGCGCGAGGGCCTCGGCTGGCTGGCGTTTCTCGAACGCATGGGCCTGGGAGGCTGCCTCGCCGACGACATGGGCCTCGGCAAGACGATCCAGGTGCTGGCGATGCTGCTCCGCCGTCAGGGCGCGATGCGCGAGGCCGGCATCGCGCATCGCCCGTCGCTCGTGGTCGTGCCGAAGAGCCTCGTCTTCAACTGGATCGACGAGGCCCGGCGGTTCGCGCCTGCCCTGCGCGTCCTCAACCACACCGGCAACACCCGCTCCATCGAGGCTGGCGAGCTCGCGGAGCACGACATCGTGGTGACGACGTACGGCACGCTACGACGCGACGTGCTCGCACAGCGCGCGATGGAGTTCGACTACGTCGTCCTCGACGAGGCGCAGTCGATCAAGAATGCCGCCAGCCAGGCCGCGAAGGCATGCCGGCTCCTCAAGGCGAGGCATCGCCTCGCCCTCACGGGTACGCCGGTGGAAAACCACATCGGTGAGCTCTGGAGCATCTTCGAGTTTCTCAACCCCGGGCAGCTCGGCAGCGCCGGGCGGCTGCGCTCCTTTCTCGCCGACGGTCGCGGCAGCGCCGAGGTGGTGGCCCGCGCGGTCCGCCCCTATCTGCTGCGGCGGACGAAGGCGCAGGTGCTCTCCGACCTGCCCGAGAAGACCGAGCAGACGCTGTTCGTCGAGCTGGGCTCGAAGCAGCGCACCGCCTACGACGAGTTGCGGGAACACTACCGGCAGGAGCTCGCCGGGCGGATCGGCCGCCTCGGCATCGGACGCACGCGGATCGCGGTGCTCGAGGCGCTCTTGCGGCTCCGGCAGACCGCCTGCCATCCGGGCCTCGTCGACCCGCAGCGGATCGACGACCCGTCCGCGAAGGTCGACGTGCTGCTCGAGCAGCTCGAGGAGGTGGTGGCCGAGGGGCACAAGGCGCTCGTCTTCAGCCAGTTCACGAGCTTCCTCGCCATCGTGCGACGGCGGCTCGACGAACGGGGCACCGTATACGAGTACCTGGACGGTCGCACCACCGACCGGCAGGCCCGCGTGGCCCGCTTCCAGGAGGATCCGGACTGCCGACTGTTTCTCGTGAGCCTCAAGGCGGGCGGCCAGGGGCTCAATCTCACCGCGGCCGACTACATCTACATCCTCGATCCCTGGTGGAATCCGGCCGTGGAGGCGCAGGCCGTCGATCGCGCCCACCGCATCGGGCAGACGCGCCGCGTCTTCGCCTACCGGCTGATCGCACGCGACACGGTCGAGGAGAAGATCGTCGCACTGCAGGACCGCAAGCGCGAACTGGCCGAGTCAATCGTGCGGGCCGACGAGAGCGTGATCGGCAGCCTGACGGCCGAGGACGTCGAACTCCTCTTCTCCTGACGGCGCGGCCCGTCAGCGACGGCTCGGGGCCGCCGCCGGACCGGACCGGGCTCGAACGGTGGTGGGCGTTCGTGCCCGGATGCCCGCGCCGACGCGGGTCGACCTCACGGACGGGCGTCGGCGGGCGTGCGGGCGACGCCGATCACGCGGGTCTCGCCTTCGGTCGCCGTGGTGTCGGGGGCCTGGGACCGGGCGGCCCGTCGACCGAGCGACGTGAATTCGACGACCGGCTCCAGCGCCCGCACGGCACGCTGCACGGCCGGCTCGAGCATCACGACATCCGCGACCAGGTTGCGGAGATCGCCCAGCATGCCCGACGACGTCCGCACCCAGTCGGAGAGATCGCCGAGCCGGGCGAGCGTCTCCTCCGCATGGTCGAGGCCGTTGGCCTCGGCGGCGAGTCCGTCGGTGAGCAGCGCGAGCCGCGCGGAGACCTGCTCGGCGGCACCGAGTCCTGCGGCATCCTCGACGAGCCGGTCCTTCAGCTCCACCAGCCGCGTCTCCGACTCCTCGGCCGCGTCGAGGCCGGTCGTCCCCGCGACGAGCCCGTCCTTGAGATCGATCAGGCGCTCGAACGATCCTGCGGCGCGGTCGATGCCGGCGGACGCGACGATCAGGCTGTCCTTGAGCCCCGCGAGCTGCTCCAGACCGGTCCTCGCCGTCTCGATGCCCGTCGCCTCGGAGACGATCGCGTCACCGAGGCCGGCGAGCCGTTCCGCCGCCCCGTGGGCGGCGTCGAGCGAGGCACCGCCTCGCACGAGCTCGCCGTGCACGCGGTCGATGATCTCGAGCGACGCGGCGGCGCTTTGCAGGGCCGCCTCCGCGGCGGGCGTCCGGACCGCCTGCTCCTCGAGTGCGGCGAGCAGCCGGCTCACCCCCGAAACGCCGTCGCGGGCCGCATCGAGCCGCGCGGCGGTGCGCGACAGCCGGGCGATCTGCGTCTCCAGGGCCGCGAGGTCCGCGCGACCCGGCCGCGCCACCAGCGCCCACGAGATGGCGAACGCGACGCCCATGCCGAGCGCGGCGGATTTCCAATCGATCGAGAAGATTCCCAGCGGCGTCGGGTTCATCGGTCGGGGGTGGATCGACATGGCGCACCTCGGATTCGGAAAGCGACTCACGGGGCCGGAGTCGCCGCACGGCGCACCTGCCCTGCAACGTCGATCGGCACAAGGCCCGCAGGTTGCCCAGTCGGCCGACGAGATGGCGGGTGGGCGCGATGGTGCCGGTTGCGTCGGCCCGACCGGCATCACTGCAGGGCGTCGAGCGCACGTCGCACGTGACCGGCCGACGAGAGGGCCGAGTTGAAGACGAGCCGCACGATCCCCTCACGATCGATCACGTAGGTCACCCGTCCGGGCAGGAAACCGAGCGTGCGGGGCACGCCGTAGAGACGGCGGACGGCGCCGTCGCGATCGCTGACGATCGGGAAGGGCAGGCGGTGCCGCCGCGCGAAGGCTGCGTGCGACTCGGCCGAGTCACTGCTGACGCCCACGACCTCGGCCCCGGCCGAGGTAAACTCCTCGTACGCATCGCGGAAGGCGCAGGCCTCCGCCGTGCAGATCGGCGTGTCGTCCTTCGGATAGAAGAACAGGACGATCGCCGTGCGTCCGATGCGGTCGGCCAGATCGAGTGTCGAGCCGTCCTGCAGCGTCGCGCGGAACGCCGGCGCCCTGTCGCCTACCTTCACGGCCATGCCGAGTCTCCCGGGGAACCCGATGTCGGAAGCATCGTATCCCGGCGAGCCGGTCGGGGCGCCCGGCGCGTCTCGCGGTCCGCTGCGGACGTTCCTCGCGCACGAGGCGGGGGCGGCTCGGTACGTGCTGATGTGGTCGCTCCTGGCCGTGCCCCTGGGGGCGGTCGTCGGCTCGGCCGTGGCGTTTTTCATGACCGCGCTCGATGCGGCGACACGGCTGCGGCTCGACGAACCGCTGCTCGTCTGGGGCTTGCCCGTGGCGGGTGCGGCGATCGGCTGGATGTACGCGTCGTTCGGGAAGGATGCGGAGGCCGGCAGCAACCTCGTGGTCGACGAGATTCACGAACCGGGCGGGGGTGTGCCGCTGCGCATGGCACCGCTCGTCCTCGTTGGGACCGTCGTGACGCACCTCTGCGGCGGCTCGGCCGGGCGCGAGGGCACCGCCGTCCAGATGGGCGGAAGTCTCGCGGGCGGTGTCGCGAGGCTCGTGCCGGGGCTGCGCCACGCCGACGTGCCGACCCTGCTCATGGCGGGCATGGCCGCGGGATTCGGCGGAGTCTTCGGCACGCCCGTGGCCGGGGCGATCTTCGCGCTCGAGGTGCTCGTCGTCGGTCGCATGCGCTCCGGCGCGATCCTTCCCTGTCTCGTGGCATCGATCGTGAGCGACCAGACGTGTCTGGCGTGGGGTGTCGTGCACACGCACTACGAGGTGCGGTCACTCATGCCGCAGGCGGCCGCCACGCACCACGCCGTCTGCGACGGGTGGCTGCTGGGGCATGCCGTGGCGGGAGGCGTGCTCTTCGGACTCGTGGGGGCGCTCTTCGTGGGGATGGGTCATGCGGTGCATCACTGGTGCGGCCGCATGGTGTCGTCGCCGATCCTGCGCCCGGTCCTCGGCGGCTGCCTCGTCATCGCGCTGGTGCAGCTGCTCGGCACGCGGGACTTCCTCGGACTGGGCGTCCTCGCAGCCGGTCCCGGAGGCGTGACGATCAGCAGCGCCTTCGAGCCCGGAGGCGCGCACCCGTGGAGCTGGTGGTGGAAGATCGTCTTCACCACCGTCACGCTCGGCTCGGGCTTCAAGGGGGGCGAGGTGACGCCGCTGTTCTTCGTGGGGGCGACCCTCGGCAACACGCTCGCGACGCTGACCGGCGCCCCGGTCGACTTCATGGCGGCGCTCGGATTCGTGGCGGTCTTCGCCGGTGCGACCAACACGCCGATCGCGTGCACGGTCATGGCCGTCGAGCTCTTCGGCGGGGCGATGCTGCCCTATCACGCCGCCGCATGCGCACTCGCCTACCTTTTCAGCGGCCACTCGGGCATCTATGCGTCGCAGCGGTCGAAGGGGCCGAAGATCGGCCAACGACCGGCATGACGCCGTGCGGGCGCGTCGCATGGGCGCCGGTTGAGGCCGCCCGTGGCACGTCGGCCGACGGTCAGGTTTTCTGCGTGGCCTGGGTGCGGTAGGTCGCGGGCGGCACGGGGTTCGGCTGGGACCAGAGTCCGATCCCGCCGGACCTCGCGAGGGCCTCGGCCGCGGCGTATGACTCCTCCCCCGAAGCGGCGTTCCAGGCCATGCCGGTCGCGACCATGCGGCGATTGACGTCGATGCCATCGACCGACAGGCGACCGAGCCAGCGGCCGGCGGAGTCGCGACCGTCGTCCACGACCTGCACCGTGCGTCCGAAGACCATGCCGGCCAAGGCATCGCGGGCCTGCTTGCCGAAGTCCTGGCCCGACTCCGGGGCGTCGATGCCGGCGAGCCGCACCCGCTGCTGCTGATTGTTCTCGTCGACACAGGTGACCGTGTCGCCGTCGTAGACGGCCACGACCTTCCAGGCATGCACGTTCGAGGGCGTGTCCGTCGATGACGTGGATTGCGGCAGCGATGCCGTCGTCACCGGAATCGGCTGCGGCATCGCCGGCGTCGCGACTGGGATCGGTGCGATGGGCGGCGGCAGCGCGGCCAGCGGAGGTGCTGTCGCGGCGGCGACCGCTGGAGCCGCGGCGGCGCCCGCCACGATGGCCGGGGCCGCAGGCACCGCCGCCGGATTGG
>CAIWZS010000042.1 GCA_903917235.1 uncultured Planctomycetaceae bacterium
ATCACCTTCGCCACGAACCCGGTCGCACTCGCCCGCGGTCGGGCGTGGGCCGCCAGCCGGAAATCGACGAGTTCCCCACTCATGCTCTCAAGCGCCCCCCGCAGCCGCTCGTCGCACTCGAAGGCCACGCGCAGGGAGTCGCCGTCGATCGTGAACCAGCTCCGGCCCTCCTGCTCCTGCATCCAGATCGAGATCGGGAACTTCCGCCAGCTCGATTCCCATTTCCGCGGCGACATCTCCACCAGCTGCCCCGTGGCGGCGTCGGCGATGTCGCGGCGGAGGAACTCGTGGGCCACGAGAAACTCCCGACACTTCGCCGCCAGCTCCGGGATCGGCATCCCCGAAAAGACCGCGTCGTTGTCGAGCAACACCCGCAGGAGGACCATCTTGAACGACTTCGTCATCCGCGTGGTGGCGAGCATCACGAACCAGTCGCGGAACCGGCCGAGACATTCGGCCTCCAGAGCGGTCGCGTCGCCCTCGGCCGCCACGAAGTCGAACCAGGTCGTGAACTCCGGCGGCAGCGTGCGCGGGTTGTAGCCCCGGTGAAACAGCTCCGTCATCGTGGGCCGCCGCGCGAGGTCGGCGCGGAGATCGCGATAGGCCTCCACCACCCGCGAACCCGTCTGGGGCGCGAGCCGCGCGAGCAGGTCCTTCGCCTCGAGGTCCACGTCCACGAGGCACCCCGGCGGCAGGGCAGGCGGCGTGCCCGCCAGAAACGCCTTCAGAAACGCATGGCAGTTCGTCGCTTCCGCCCCATCGCCTGCGGCCGGCACGAGCGCGAAGAGATGCATGAGCCGACTCGCGAACACGCGGTGATTGCCCACGAAGTCGATCACCTCGAGCCGCGTCTTGCCGGCGGCACTCCGCAGGCCGCGGCCGAGCTGCTGCAGGAACACGATCTTTGATTCCGTGGGCCGGAGCATCACCACGCGGTTGACCAGCGGGATGTCGACTCCCTCGTTGAAGAGGTCCACCACGCAAAGGGCTTCGAGCGAGCCGGCATGAAACGCGGCGAGGGAGGCCATGCGCGGGTCGCCCCCGTCGCCGGAAAACACGGCCGCCGCGGCCACGCCCCGCTTGCGGAGCCAATCCCGGGCAAACACCGCATGCCGCCGCGAACAGCAGAAGACGAGCGTGCGGCCGGCCGGGGTGGCCTGCCACTCGGTCCAGAGGCGCTCCATGCGGGGAGCACTTTCCAGGGCGGCTTCGAGCTGGCCCACATCAAAGCGGCCGTTGCGCCACGAGATCCGCTCGAAGTCGACGTCGTCCTTGAGCCCCCGATACCGAAACGGCACGAGCGACCCCTCCGCGATCCCGTCGCCGATCGTGGCCTGGGCCGCGAGGATGTCGTCGAAGAGCGTGGCCACGTCCACGCCGTCGGTGCGTTCGGGCGTGGCCGTGAGGCCGAGCGTGAACGTGCTTTTGAGGCGGGCCAGCACGCGGCGGTAGCTCGGGGCCTCCGCGTGGTGCACCTCGTCGATCACGCAGTAATCGAAGGGCTCGGCCGCACTGGTTGCTGACTCCAGGGCCGCGAGCCCGGCGGGTCGGGAGAGTTTTTGGATCGAGGTGATGACGAGGGAGCCAGAGAGATCGCCCGCGTCGCCGACGAACCAGCTCGTGAGCGGGGCCGGCCAACCGGCTTGCTGTGCGGCGGCCGCGAGGGCCGACCGGAGCGTGGCCTCGGCCTGGGCGAGGATCTCCGCCCGGTGGGCGACCACGAGCACCCGCGGGAGCCGGCCGAGGGTTTTTGCAATTGCCACGACGTCGAACGCCGCGAGCCAGGTTTTCCCAAGGCCCGTGGCCACGGCGACTAGGGCTTTTGAGTAGCCCTGGCTGCGGATGCGGGCGAGCGACGCGAGGGCTTCCGACTGCCAGGGCCGGGGGCGGATCTCTCCCAGCGCCGCAGCCGCATCGTCGGCCCGCTCGGCGCCGCGATCCCATGCCCGACGCAGCTCGGCCGCGGGGGCGGCCCGGGCGGCATACCGCTCCACCACGTCGGCCGAAAGCGGCGTGGCCTGCTGCCAGAGG
>CAIWZS010000043.1 GCA_903917235.1 uncultured Planctomycetaceae bacterium
GCTGCGACTCGGCGACATCATCGACCTCACATGGGGCGAGATCGATCTCGGGCGGGAGACACTCACCACGGCGGCGAAGAAAACGGGAGACGAACTGAAGATCCCGCTGCACCCCGCCTTCGTCGCATGGCTCGGCAAACAAACACGCGGCATCGGCAAGGCGCCGATCTTCCCGAAGCTCCACGGCAAGAGCATCGGCGGAGCGAACGGCCTCTCCCGCAAATTCAAGAAGCTCATGGACGAGGCCGGAGTCGTCGGCGAGATCATCCGCCACGGCGGATCGGCGGAGCAACGCAAGGAAGCGAAGGCCAGCGCGGGACGCACCATCACCGCCCTCTCCTTCCACAGCCTGCGCCACACGGCGACGAGTCTCATGGCAAACGCCGGAGTCGCCGCAGATACGCGCAAGGCCATCACCGGCCACCGCGACGATCGGGTCCACGAGAACTACACGCACCACCAGCTCGAGAAACTGCGCGAGGCGGTCGGACTGATCGCCGTGCCGGGAGCGGCAGAGGAAACGCCTGCCGCCGGAGAGAACAAGCGGCAGAAGCAGAGCAAGGCGGCGAAGAAACGGCGGTAGGCTCGACGCCGGAACCCCGAAACCCCCAAAACCTCACGTCGACTTCGGCGCACGCTTCGGACGAGCGGCGCGGGACATGCGATCAGACTCCTCCGTGAGATAATCGGCAACCTCTCCGGCGGACGAAGACGCCGACGTCAGCCGCGCATCCTTCCGAGCGGCGACGACATCCGGATTATCTCGACCGGGGAAGCGCCGGTAGAACGCTGCACGAGACATCTTCATCGCCAGCGCCAGATTCCTCGCGGTCATCGGCAGCGCCAACCAATTCAGACGAAACGCAGCGGCGCGCAACCGCACGACAAACAACTTCTCCTCGGCGGCGGCGGCCAACGCGGGAGACACGACATCCTCTGCCGCCTCGAAGAACTCCGGCTCATCCGGACCAAGACTCCGCGTGGCGGAGAGAAACTCCTGGGCAAACACGAGATGGGCGGGAGTGTCCACGTGAAGCGCCAAGACCTTGCACGCTTCCGCGAGACTCAGACGCCACGCATCATCCGTCGTCGGCGGCAGAACATTCAGCGCGGGTCGCTGCCGATCAGGCCGATCCATCGCGGACGCGAGCCCGAGCATTGAGAGCACACGAAGTCGGCGGCCATGAGTCAGCGGACCACGGCACCGCCAGTGGCCGCCGCTCGTCCGGTAAAAACCCGGCGGCCTATGCCGAGCCAACAGCCGCCGGACATGCCGCTCGGTGACGCCGGACACCGCCGCCAAGATATACACCGGACAATGCTCATTCGGCATCGAGCCGCCATCTTGAAGCCGGGCGCTGGGAGCCATGGTGGAACAGAGAAGAAACGGACATGAGACACCTATCGGCAAGGGTGTCCCATGACAACGAAATCCAACAACACCGGCGGCACCGTGGAACCAATCCGCGCTGCCGATAACACGCAACTGCCACCGGGCTTCCGGCCTGAGTTCATCAGGCTACCGAAGCCATCCACGCTGTGCCCGTGGACGGGACTCTCCCGCACGAAGATGTGGCAGCTGCTCGAAGGCACCAACATCAAGACGGTCTGCCTGCGGCGACCAGGGGCGGCGAAGGGCGCACGACTCGTGCACCTCCAGAGCCTCCTCGACTACCTGCACGCCAACGTCGAAACCCTCGGAGGCGACGACTCGTGACGCTGCCGCAGTGGGCCCGGGACATCCTCTCCTCGCCGCCACCGGCGGGGAGCGGATTCCACGGCTGGATCTTCCGCGCGGCAAAGGCACTCAGCCGATGCGGGCGCGACGAACACGAGATCCGCGCCA
>CAIWZS010000044.1 GCA_903917235.1 uncultured Planctomycetaceae bacterium
CCGGTCGAGCGGGACACGCTCTACCATCGCGTCGAGCGGGATGGCATGACGTGGCGGACGGGAGCCGCGCTGGCCGGGGGACGCTGAGCCCGCCCGGCGCGCGGCACTCTTCGCCGCGAGCGGGCCGCCCCGGTTCCGCGGCCCCGCTCGGGGCGGACGCGTCGCGCCCCCGGAGGCATGGGGATCGTCCAGTTTGGCCCGGGGTGAGGTAGAGTGCCGCTCATGGCACTCCTCCGCGCACGCGTCATGCCGTCGTCCCTGATGCGCCCTTCCGCAACGCTCCTGGCCGCGTGCGGCCTCGCGTGGTGGGGCTTCGGTCCGGGCCGGGGGGTGGCGGACGAGCCGCCGCTGGATGCCGAGGTGGCCGTCACCGCCGCGGTGTCTCCGACCGACGCGTACTTCGAGCATGCCCGCAGGCGCGACGGTCAGGTGTCCGCCGCCGCGCTGGGCCGGCGCCTGCTGCGCGTCCATGCGGAGGACGCCGACGTGCTCGACACCCTCGCGTGGGGCATCCTCACGGACGACACGCTTCGCCATCGAGACCTGCCGCTCGCGCTCGCTGCCTCACGCGCGGCCCTCGCCGCCGCGGGAGGCGAGGATCTCGACGTGCTCGAAACCCACGCGCGGGCCCTCTTCGAGAGCGGACGCCGTGATGAAGCGGTCGCGGTTCAGCGCCGGGCGGTCGAGCGGTGCGACGATCCCTCGACACGGCTGGCGTTCGAGGAGGTGCTGCGGGCGTACGCCGATCCGCCACCGGAGCCCGGCACCACCGACGAGGAACGCATCCGCGCGATCGAGCAGGCGGCGCTGGCGCTCGTCGATGCCGGCAGGGCGGTGTCGGTGGCCGATCTGCTCGATCGCACGTCGAGCGAGCCGTGCGCGGTGGAGATCTCCCGACCGGCCGAGGAGCCGTGCCCGGCCGAGTCGCTCTACGAGCGGGCGCGGCCGAGCGTCGTGGTGATGGCCGCCCTCGAGCCCGACCTCGACACCGGCGAACTCGAGGTGTCGCTCGCCACGGGATTCGTGGTGCACGCGTCGGGGGTGGTCGTGACGAACTTCCACGTGATCGACGTGCCCGAGTCGCCGGTCCTCGTGGCCATGACCGCCGACGGCGCGGTCCATGCGGTGACGAGCGTCCTCGCCGTGAGTCCCCTCGCCGACATCGCCGTGTGCCGGCTCGACGGCCGGCACGACCTCCCCGCCCTGGCCTTCAACACGGCCGCTCGTCCCGGCCTGCACCTGCACGCCCTGAGCCATCCCGACGCCGCCTTCTGGTCGCTCACCGACGGCATCCTGTCGCGGTTCTTCGTGCTGCGCGAGGACGGGCTCGCGCGCACGATGTTCACCACGACGGCTGATTTCGCCGTCGGTTCGAGCGGGGGTCCTCTGCTCGACGAGCGGGGCAACGTCGTCGGCATGGTGTCGAGCACGCTCGCGATCTATGCGGCCGAGGGGAGCGCGCGCCGTGGCGCGTGCGCGGACGTCCGCAGGCCGGCCCGCGCCGTGCCGCGGAAGGCCGCGCGGATTTCCGCAGCGGTGCATCCGGACATCGATCAGCCCGCGGGTGACTTCCAGATGGGGCTCAACATGTGCGTGCCGGCGGCCGACATCCTCGCGCTCTTGGGCGCGAAGCCCTGAGGCCGCTCCGGCCCGCACGTGTCAGCCGACGCGGCCGAGGCCGAGGGTCGGCCCCCAGCGATCGATGATGACGCGCCGCAGCCGCTCGAGCGCGGGGTCGGCGAGCCCTGGATCCCGGTCGAACATGTCGATCGCGTCGCGGCGGGCTTCCGCGACCACGTCCGTGTCGTGCACGAGGTCGGCGAGGTAGAGCGGAGGGGCTCCACTCTGACGGGTGCCCACGAGGTCGCCCGGTCCCCGCAGGGCGAAGTCGCGCTCGGCGAGCTCGAACCCGTCCGTCGTGGCCACGAACGCGTCGATCCGGGGATGGGGCTCGTCGACTCCGCCGGTCACGGCGCCGCAGATGCCCTGCAGTCCGCCGCGGGCGACGCGGCCCCGCAGCTGGTGCAGCTGCGCGAGCCCGAAGCGCTCCGCGTCGAGGATCGTCATGATCGTCGCCTCGGGCACGTCGATCCCGACCTCGATCACGCTCGTCGACACGAGCACGTCGAGACGGCCCGCCCTGAAGTCGTCCATGACCGCCGCCTTCGCCTTCGCGGGCAGGCGACCATGGAGCAGCCCGAGCCGAAAGGCCTCGAGCGGGCCGTTGGCGAGCTCCTCGTACGCGGAGGCGATGCTGGCGACCGCACCGCGCGTGTCCTCCACCGCCGGCACGACGACGTAGCCGCGCCGGCCGGCGGAGAGCTTGCGGCGGACGAAGCCCCACCAGCGGTCGACCTCCGCGGGGCCCACGCGGTACGTCGCCACCGGCTGCCGACCGGGCGGACCCTCGTCGAGCACCGAGACGTCGAGGTCGCCGTACACGGCGTGGGCGATGGTGCGTGGGATCGGCGTCGCCGTCATCACGAGCGTGTGCGGATCGGCCTGGCCGTGCTGGAGAATCGCCCGCTGGAGCACTCCGAACCGGTGCTGCTCGTCGATGACCACGAGCGCGAGCCGCCGGAATCGCGCCGACCCACGGACGAGCGCCTGCGTGCCGACCACGATGTCGGCGTCCCCCGACGCGATCCGCGCGAGCGTGCGCTCACGCCGGGACGCCGCCTGCCCGCCGACCAGCAGGGCGACCCGGACTCCGCTGCCCGCGAGCAGCCGTTCCAGCGTCGCGGCGTGCTGCCTGGCCAGCAGTTCCGTCGGCGCCATGAGGGCGGCCTGGTGGCGTTCGGGCCTCTCGCCGCGCGCGGCCGCGTCCCCCGTCGGGGGCTGCACGGTCGTGCCGACCGCCGCCAGCATCGCGTAGACGGCGACGGCGGTCTTCCCACTCCCCACATCCCCCTGCACGAGCCGGTTCATCGGCTCCATGCGCGCGAGGTCGGCGGCGATCTCGCGGCAGACGCGATCCTGGGCCGGCGTGAAGGGGAAGGGAAAGCGGGCGCGAATCCGGCCGTCGAGGCGATGATCGATCACGAGCGGCGTGGCCGACCGCTCCTCGCGCTGACGCTGACGGTGCATCCGCAGCGCGAGCTGCAGCATGAGCAGCTCCTGGTAGACGAATCGACGGCGGGCCGCCACGATGGAGGCCGCGGTCGCCGGCCGATGCATCTGGCGAAGGGCCTCGCCGATCGGCAGGAGCGACTTCTCCCGCAGCACCGCCTCCGGCAGCGCCTCGGGCCACGCGTCCGCGGCGTGTCGCACCGCGGCCTCGACGGCGAGCCGCACGTGCGACTGAAGCACGCCCTCCGCCAGCGGATACACCGGCAGCCAGTCGCACCCGTCGGCGACCTCGTCCGCGCCCAGCCAGCGCACCTCGGGGTGCGCGAACTCCCAGCCTCCGCCGACCTCGCGGGGCTGGCCGGCGATCACGATCCTCGTGCCGACCGTGAAGCGTCGCGCGAGAAAAGGCATGCCGAACCAGACGGCACGCACGCGGCCGCCCGCGGTGCACCCGATCGTGACGACCACCAGCGCGCGGCCCACGGCCGTCGTGCGGGAGGCGACGTCGAGCACCTCGCCGGCGAGGCTCGCGTGCTCTCCCGGCCGGAGCGAATCGACCGAGTGTGCGCCGGAAAAGTCGCGGTAGTCGCGCGGAAAGTGGAGGAGTGCGTCGCGGGCCGTCACGAGCCCGAGCCGGGCGAGCCGTTCGGCCCGCGCCGTGCCGACGCCCGGCAGCCGCTCGAGGGGCGTCGCCAGGGGGGCCGTGTCGCGGCCTTCGATGACGCCGGGCGTCCGGGCGGGCGGATCCATGGCCGCAGTGTAGCGGCGGCGCACCCGTGGCATGCGGAACCCGGGCTCCATCGGGGCGCGGGGGAGGTCGGCGTGCCCGCGTGTCAGACGGCCCCGCGGCGCTGCAGGTCGCGGTAGGCCTCCACGGCGAGCTGGTCGCACCGTTCGTTCTCCGGGTGGCCGCTGTGACCGGCGACGTGCGTGAAGCGCACGTCGTGCGCAGTGGCCAGCCGGTCGAGCTCGCGCCACAGGTCCTCGTTCTTGACCGGCACGAGCCGGCCCTTCTCGCGACGACGCCAGCCTTGCTGCTTCCACTTGGGCAGCCACTCGGACAGCCCCGTGCCGACGTACACGCTGTCGGTGACGAGTTCCACCACCGTCGGCCGCTTGAGCTGGCGGAGGCCCTCGACGACCGCCGTCAGCTCCATGCGGTTGTTGGTGGTCTGTGGTTCGGCGCCCGAGTCGCTCGATTCCCGACCCGATTCCGGATGTCGGAGGATGTAGGCCCACCCGCCGGGGCCGGGGTTGCCACTGCACGCGCCGTCGGTGAAGAGCACCACTTCCGCCGCGTCTCGAACTCGTGCCATGGCGATGCATCCGCTCCCGTGCGTTGCCCCAGCGTGCGCTCAGGCGACATCCCTCGACGACCCCTGCGCCACGGCGGGACGATCCCGCCGCCCACCATCGTCCCCCGCCGGGCTCAGCCGCACCGGCAGCCGCACGGTGAAGCGGCTGCCGCGACCGAGCTGGCTCTCCACGGTCACGTCGCCGCCCAACAGACGGCAGAGCTCGCGCACGATCGAGAGTCCGAGCCCCGTACCCGAAAACTCCCGGGTCATGGCGTCGTCGCGCCCCACGAAGGACCGTCCCTGGCGGAACTTCTCGAAGATGGCCTGACGGTCCTCCTCGGCGATTCCCACACCGGTGTCGGCCACGGCCACAGCGAATTCCTCCCCGCGTGGACCGCTGCCCCCGGGCGCCGCGGAGACGTCGATGCGTCCTCCCTCCGGCGTGAATTTCACGGCGTTCGACAGCAGGTTCGCCACGATCTGCTGGACCTTGGCCTGATCCTGCTCGACCCGGTCCACGTCGTGGTCGATCGTCAGCGACACCTCGATCCGCTTGCGTTCCGCCAGCGGTCGCACCATTTCGCACTGCGCGGCAAGCACCGACTCGAGGCGGAATGCAACGGGCCGCACCTCCATCTTCCCCGCCTCGATCTTCGCGAGATCGAGGATGTCGTTGATCATCTCGAGGAGCATCCGTCCCGAGGTGCGGATGTTTTCGACGTACCGACGCTGCTTGTCGTCGAGCGCCTGGATCGCCCCCAGCACGTCGGAGAATCCGATGATGCTGTTGAGCGGCGTCCGCAGTTCGTGGCTCATGGTCGCCAGGAAGTCGCCCTTGAGCCGATTCATCTCGTAGAGGTTCAGGTTGGCCCGCGCGAGCTCGTCGACCTTCTCGTCGAGCGCGCCGTTCGCCTTGCGCAGCTCCTCCTGCGATTCGATGAGCCCCCGGAGCATGCGGTTGAAGGCGACGCCGAGTTCCTCGAACTCGTCGGCCGTATGGATGTCGGCCCGCGCGTCGACGTTGCCGTGACGCACCTCCTCGCTCACCTCCCGGAGGTGGGTCAGCGGCTTGACGATCACGTAGCGCACGATCGCGTAGGCGGCGAGCATCGCGAGGAACACCGTGATGATGGCGGTCGCGAGCAGGATCGCACGGTTCCAGTTGATGGCCTGACGGGTGGCGCGATCGGGCATGATCACCTTGACCACCGCCATCAGTTCGCCGTCGCCGAACGCGCGGGCGTCGGGATGGCCCGCCGTGTCGCCACCACCGTGGCAGACCAGGCAGCGCGTCTGCGCGCGCACCGGCTGGTAGTAGTGGTATTCCGCGCCGTCGGTGGTGCGAAACTCGCGGTACTCGGCCGCGCCGGCCGCTGGTCCGGTCGCCGACACCTCGGCGGCGGGCGGCGCATGGGACCTGAAGTAGTCGAGCACCGCCTCGTCGAGCCGCTTGTAGCTCGCCCGCTCCTCCGGTGTCGCGTGGGGCCGCAGCAGTCGCCACTCGTACCGCTCGTTCTGCAGGAGCCGCCCGAGGCCGCCGCTCCCGGCGGAGCTGGTGCGGTCTTCCTGCCCATCCCCGCGTACGCGGCCCGCGAGATGGTGCTGGAGGAGGATCGCGTCGACGACGTGGCGTCCTGTGCTCCGTGTCGTCGCGTAGACGAGCTGCTCCGTCCGACTGCCGTACCACCAGAAACTTCCTGCGATGAGCGCGAAGAGGCAGATGCCGAAGAGGAAGCGGCACTTCCGCTCGAGGCTGGTCTCGCCGAGGATGTCGGTGAACGAGCGGTAGGGCATGCGGGCGGACACCGGGACGACAAGCGGCGGCCGGCTGGTGGGACGGCGGCCATCCGCGAGAGCGTACCGACTTTGGTCACGGACCGTGTCGTCACAGCATCTCGACCGGATCCACGTCGACGATCCAGGCGATCCCGTCGGGCGCCGCGAGGCCGTCGGTGGCCCGGCGCACGAGGTCGCGGAGTCGTCGATCCGCCGGGCCATGCACCTGCACGTGGAAGCGATGGCGGTCCCGCAGCCGGGCGATCGGCGCCGGCGCTGGGCCGAGCACGCGGCTTCCGGGCAGGCGCTCCGCCTCGGTCCGCAGCCGGTCGGCAAGGTGGCCCGTCCAGGCCGCGGTGGCGGCCTCGCTCGCGCCCCGCACCACGATCCGCACGATGCCACCGTAGGGCGGGTACGCGAGGGCCTCGCGCACGGGAAGTTCCGTGCGCACGAACGCCTCGTAGTCGTGGGCCGCGGCCGCCCGCAGGGCGGGATGATCGGGGGAGCTGGTCTGCACGACGACGCGTCCCCCGAGCGGGCCGCGGCCGCTGCGGCCCGCCACCTGCGTCACGAGCTGGCACGTCCGCTCCGCGGCACGGAAGTCGGGCAGGTGGAGCGCGGCATCGGCGTTGACGACGCCCGCGAGCATGACCTGTGGAAAGTCGAGTCCCTTCGCGATCATCTGCGTGCCGACGAGGATGTCGATCCGTCGCTCGCGAAAAGCCTCGAGCGTGCGCTCGTGGCTGCCGCGGGCGCGGGTCGTGTCGGCATCCATGCGGGCGACTGCGGCATCGGGGAACGCCGCCCGCACCTGGTCCTCGAGGCGCTGGGTTCCGGTGCCGAGGGGGGCCAGCCCGGGCCCGTGGCACTCCGGACAGGTCGCGGGCAGCCGCGTGACCAGTCCGCACCCGTGGCAGATGCCGCGGCCCCGCGGCTGATGGAGCGTCAGGGCGATGTCGCACTGCGGACAGCGGACGGTGTGGCCGCACGCCGGGCATTGCACGAGCGTGGCGAAGCCGCGCCGGTTGAGCAGGAGCATCACCTGGCCGCCGCCGTCGAGTGCCCACCGAATGCCGGCGGCGAGCCGGGGGCTGATCGCGCCGCGGGACCGCGCGCCCCGGTCCCGCAGATCGACCGTGATGACGGCGGGGAGGTGCGTGCCGCCGACGCGGCCGGGCAGCCGGCACATGGTCCACTCACCGCGCAGGCAGCGCGCGAACGTCTCCAGCGCGGGTGTCGCGGAGCCGAGCACGAGCGGCACGCCCTCCGCGCGGGCCCGCCACTCCGCGACGTCCCGGGCGTGGTAGCGCGGGGCGGTGGCCTGCTTGAACGACGTCTCGTGTTCCTCGTCGATCACCACGAGCCCGAGCCGGGGCGTCGGTGCGAAGATCGCGCTGCGGGCGCCGACCACCACCGGCACGAGGCCGGAGGCGATCTCCCGCCACTGGGCGTGCCGTTCCGTACCCGTGAGGTGGCTGTGCAGCACCGCGACCGCGCCGAACCGTGACCGGAATCGGGAGCAGGTCTGCGGCGTGAGGCTGATCTCGGGGACGAGCACGATCGCCTGCCGTCCCGCGGCCACGGTCTCCTCGACGGCCCGCAGGTACACCTCGGTCTTGCCGCTGCCGGTGACGCCGAAGAGCACGATCGTCTCGTGCCGTCCCTCGAACAGCGGGCGACGAATCGCCTCGAGCGCGGCCTCCTGCGACGTCTCGAGCCGCACGGGTTCGGCGGCGGGCCGGGCCGCCGTCCGCGGCCGGGGGGCGGGGCTCGCCTCGACGAGCAGGCCGGTTCGGACGAGCCGTGCGACGACCGCACGACTGGCGCCCGCGAGACGGGCGAGGTCAGCGGCCGTCCTCGGCTCGGTCGCGGCGGCGAGCACACGCGCCTGCGAGGGCGTCGGCTGCCGCGCCGCGCTCGTGCCGGTGCCGGCGACGAGCAGGGGATCGCGCCGCGTGCGTCTCCGATTCCTCACCCCGGCTGGCAGGACGGCCTCGAGCACGACTCCGCGGCGCGTCATCCAGCGTTCCGCCATCCACTCCGTCAGTTCGAGCATGCGACGGGAGAGGAGCGGGCGGTCGTCCTCGACCGAGAGGACGGACTTGAGCGGCTGCTGGGGCAGTTCACCGCAGCGGATCGCGACGCAGTACGCCAGCCGCTGGCGATCGCCCCGTCCGAGCGGAACCCGAACCCTGCGTCCCGGCTCGACGGCGGCCGCCAGCTCCTCCGGCACCAGGTAGTCGAGGGGCCTGTCGACGCCCGTCGGCAGGACGACCGTGGCGATCATCCCCTGCCGCGTGTCATGTTCCTCCCAGGCGGGACGGCTCGCGAAGAGTTCCCGCTGGACCGTATGCTCGCGTTCCATGACGGCGAATTAGAGCAGGTCAGGGTCGGGACTCGGGGCACCGATGCGGATCGGCGTTTTTGGCGGCACGTTCGACCCGGTGCACGTGGGGCACCTCATCGTGGCGGAGTGCTGTCGCGAACAGGCGCGACTCGACCGGGTGCTCTTCGTTCCGGCGTCCGTCTCGCCGCACAAGCTTGGCAGCCCCCCCGCGGCGGCGGGCCATCGCCTCGAGATGCTGCGACTGGCGACGGGCGGCCACGATGCGTTCGCGGTCTCGACGCTCGAAGTCGACCGTGGGGGCGTCAGCTTCACCGCCGACACGCTCGCGTCGCTGCACGCGGCGTACCCGGACGACCGCCTGTTTCTCGTTCTCGGCCCGGACGGCCTCGCCGGTCTGGATCGATGGCACGAGCCGCGGCAGGTGCTCGCGACCGCCGAGATTCTCGCCGTCGAGCGCACGGGGCTCGACGACATCGCGGCCATGGTCTCGGCCCCTCCGCTGGCGGCGCTGCTCGGGGCGACCGCGGCGGCCGTCGTCGCCAATCGCGTACGGGTGCCCGCCATCGGCATCCGCGCGAGCGATCTCCGCGCCGCCGTCGCCGCGGGGGGAAGCATCCGCTACCGCACGCCCCGCGCCGTCGAGCGGTACATCGAATCGCATGGGCTCTACCGCGGGCAGTGACGCGGGCGGCTCTCATGTCCCCCACCGTTGGCCCGTCGTCTCACGGGCGGCGGAGCGCGCGCAGGCGTTGCTCGAGGAGCCGGCTCTTCGGTTCGCCGTCGAGCCGCGGATCATCGGCGATCGCACGCAGCAGCAGGTCGAGTCGTTCCGCCACGGGCTGCTCGAGGTTCAGCAATACCTGGGGCACGCCCCCCACCTCGCAGCGGCCGCCGAGCAGTTCACCGAGCGGCTCCTCGCGGACCTCATACCCGAGGTCACGAGCAAGCTGGATCACCTCCGCCAGCAGGCCGAGCGTGTCCGACACGGTCGACGACTCCTTCCCTGACGCAGGTGGCCGGGATCGCGCGCGTCCCGCGGGCCCGCTGCACACCGCACGACCTTCAGCGCGGCCACCCGGTGGGCAGGCCGCGTTCCCGCCGCCGCTCTTCCATCGCGCGGCGATGCTCGGTGAACCGCGCCCGCTGCTCGGGGGACGTGCTGTCGATGATGCCCTTCATCCAGCGATTGCGCGCCTCGTCGCCGCCGGGAGGACCGCCCGGGCCACCGGGTCCACCTGCCGGTGGTGGTCCACCCTGCCCCCCCGGGCCCCCGCCGGGCGGCGGTCCACCGCCGGGCGGCCCACCACCGAATCCTCCCATCGCCCCGCCGCCGGCCTGCATCGCCTTGCGGAACATTTCCTCCTGGTCGATCTGTCGGTCGAGCACCGCCCGGCGTTCCGTGGGCGGCGCCTTGAAGTAGTCGTCGATTCGCTGCCGGAACGCGGTACGAAACATCCCGCCCCGCGCCTCCATCACCTGCGGACGCAGGTGTTCGGGCAGGGCCTCGACCTTCTCGCGCACGCGGCCCATCGCCGCAAACGCCTCCGTCGCCTCCTCGACCGTCCGCGGCCCGCCGTTGGCTGCGAACTTCTGCTGGGCCTCCGCCTGAAGCGCGAGCACCTCCTTGACCCGGGGATCGGTCGAGAACCGCACCCAGCCGAGGAGCCACGCCACGAGAAAGCACACGAGCGCGAGGCCCGCGAGCACCCAGAGCCACACGAACGACGATCGGCCCGTCCCCGCCGAGGAAGCCGCTTTCCCGCCACCGCGTACCGGATAGGTCGCCGAACTCATGACCACGCCTCGCTTACAGGTTGTCGACGTGACCGTCGAGATAGAGGAAATTTCGCGCCCCTGCCGGGGGCGTCCAGCTGTCATCGACGCTGTTCGTGTCTTCCAGATCGGGCGCCAAGAGCGCCGCGAAGCCCGAGGTATGGAACGGGCCGAATTCGTAGATCACCCAGAGCTTGGACGATGCCAGCGGCGAACCGCTCCGCCGGCCGGTGAGCGCCTCCTCCCGCGTGCGTCCCACCGGTCCCGTCGCATCCTCGCGGATGAGCCGTCGGGCCGGATACTCGAAGCTCGTACCCTCGTAGGGCACGTTCGCGTACTCCTCCGGCCGCGCGTTGGCCGGCAGCGCCTGCCACTTCGCCCTGACCTCGTCCGCTTTCGCCCCCGTGCGCTCGAAGTAGATCGTGTCGGATGGGCAGCGGAACGCGGCGCGGGTGTCCTCCAGGAAGGAGCCGAGCACCGAGGCGATGCTCGGCCGCACGGGACGCGTGGGCGTGTAGAAGTCGAGCTCCTGGCTCGGCAGCACCGCGGCGACCGGGAAGCGACCGCGCGTCATCCGGTCGAGGTACATGTTCATCGCGATGCCCACCTGCTTGAGATTCGACTTGCACGTGGTGCGGCGGGCGGCCTCGCGGGCCGACTGCACCGCGGGCAGCAGCATGCCGATGAGGAGGGAAATGATCGCGATCACCACCAGGAGCTCGATGAGCGTCATGCCCGTCCGCATGGGCGGCGACGGTCGCGTGGTGGCGGGCGGTGAGAGGGACGGGGCAGGATGCATGGTGGTGACCGACGGGGGTGAGGGTATGGGCTCGGCGACGGCACCCCGCACGGTCCGCCCCTTCGGCAGCGACCATCGCGCCCGTCGGCGTCCGATCCGTGGAAATTGAACGGTCGAGGGAGCCAATCGGCTCGACCGGCGGAGTCTACAGGGCCGCCGTGACGGACGACGATAGCACCCGCTGGGGTGCAAGTGTCGGCGGCACAGGCACTTGAGGGCGCGGCCTGCGGCATCCCGGCCGGACGAGAAGGGAACGATGTCGGACGTGAGCGATCCAACACCGCGCGGAAACGGCCCTGCCGTCGAGGGGGGCTCGGCGACGCCGTCCGCGCCGGCCCGGGCGCGGCCGCACGGGTCGGCGGAGACCGCCGAAGCCAGGGAAGCGCGGCACGCGGCCGAGATCGCGGGACTCCGCCGGGAACTCCTCGAGGCCCGCAAGCTCGCGAGTCTCGGCGAACTCATCGGCACGACCACGCACGAGTTCAACAATGCCCTCACCACGATCCTGAATTACGCCCGACTCGGCCTGCGGCATCGGGACGATGCGACGCGGGACAAGGCGCTCGAGCGCATCCTCTCCGCGGGGACGCGGGCGGCGAAGGTGACCGCCAGCGTCCTCTCGATGTCGCGCAACCGCTCGGGCCGATTCGAGCCCACGGACCTCGTGCTGCTCGTCGAGGACGTGCTCGTGCTGCTCGAGCGGGAGATGATGAAGTACCGCGTGCAGGTCGAACGCGAGTTCGCCCCGGTGCCGCGCGTTTCCGCGAACCCGGGACAGCTCCAGCAGGTGCTGCTCAACCTGCTCATCAACGCGAGGCAGGCGATGCCCGAAGGGGGCAGGCTCATCCTCCGCCTCGCCCACGACCCGGTCACGGGGTTCGTCGACGTGACCGTCCGCGACACCGGCTGCGGCATGCCCCCCGACGTGATGCGTCGCATCTTCGAGCCGCGATTCACGACGAAGACGGGACCCGACGCCACGGGCAAGGGAGGCACGGGCCTGGGCCTCACGGCCTGTCGCGAGATCGTGGAGGCGCACCGCGGACGCATCCGCGTGGAGAGCGCACCGGGCCGGGGCACGGCGATCACCGTCCGCCTGCCCGCGCACCACGCCGAGGCAGCCCGCAGGGGCGCCTGACTCGCCTCCCTTGGCGGGACGGCACGAGCCCACCCAGCATCCCTTCGATACGGCTCCCGACGGATTCTGGCGGGCGACGGATTCTGGCGGGCGACGGATCCTGGCGGGCCCGCGTCCGGCATGCCACGGGCGTGGCGGTCGTCAACGACCGAATCAGCACGAGCGGCGCGTCGACATGCCGGCAACCACCGCGACGTGGGCTCACGCGCTCTTCGTGCGCGTCTCCCGCAATGGCACGACGGGCTCGAGGCCCTCCACGTGCCGATCGTCGATCAGGTAGGTGCTGCCCTGGTGGTCGGGCAGGTCGAACATGATGTCGAGCATCACGTCCTCCATGATGCTCCGCAGGCCGCGCGCGCCGGTGTCCTTCTTCATCGCCTTGCGGGCGATCGCGCCGAGCGCCGCATCGGTGAACTCGAGCTGGCAGCTCTCCAGCCCGAACATCTTCTGATACTGCTTCACGAGCGCGTTCTTCGGCTCCTTGAGCACCTTCACGAGTGCCGACTCGTCGAGGGGCTGGAGCGACGACAGGACCGGCAGGCGACCCACCAGTTCCGGGATGAGCCCGAACTCGAGGATGTCGTCCGAATCGACCTGGGGCAGGAGTTCGGCGAGGCTCGCCTCGCCCCGATGCCCGGTCGGCTGGCCGAATCCGATCATGCGCTTGCCGAG
>CAIWZS010000045.1 GCA_903917235.1 uncultured Planctomycetaceae bacterium
CCTACACGGTGCAGAAGGGCGACACGCTGTTCGGCATCGCGCGGAAGGTGTACGGAGCGGCAGGCGACGCGGAGATCAAGCGCATCGTCTCGGCCAATTCGGGCACCTTGAAGTCCAAGGACACGCCGCTCAAGCCCGGCATGAAGCTGACCATTCCTGCCAAGCCGTAACGCTTGGTTATCGGTCAATCAAATGTCCCCGGGGCGACTTTCGGCCAAATTGTCCGGATCGATGGGCTGACAACCGTCGAATCTCGTACAAGATCCGTTAACCGAGTGCATCGCCCACGCGGCGGTGCCCACGCACCCCATTTGGACCACAAGAGACCATGACGAATCGCATTGCCCGGATCGCCGCTCCCGTCGCTTTCCTCGGCGCCGCCGCCGCCTCGATGTCGCTGCTCGGCCCCGGCGCCGGTGCGAGCGTGTCTGCTTCGTCCAGCGCCGCGGGCGCGCGCATGCTGATCGGCGGTGACCCGATCTGCATCGCGGAGATCCCCGGCGTGCCGATGTCGCTCTGCTTCGCTCCCGGCACGCCGGCCGAGGAGATCGCGGAAGTGTCGCAGCGGCTCCAGGCCCAGTGGGCGAACGACCTCGCCACCCGGGAGCAGATGGAGGGCGGCACCAGCTACCAGCTCGGCAACCGCTGGATCCTGAACGGAAGTTCGTCGCTCGGCCAGCCGCTCACGCTCCGGTGGTCGATGCCGGCCGACGGCCTCTCCATCCCGGACGGCCTGTTCGGCGGCGCCGCCAGCCCGAACAACCTGAACGCGACGTTCACCACGAAGTTCGGCGGCGTGGAGGCCGGCAAGAACCTCCTTCGGCAGGTGTTCCAGCGTTGGAGCGACCTGTCCGGCGTGACCTACCAGGAGGTGTCGGACGACGGCGCGGCGTGGCCGAACTCGTCGGGCGGCTCCACCCGCGGCGACGTGCGCATCGTCGGGCGCAACTTCCAGTCGACGGGAGTCCTCGCGTACAACTTCTTCCCCAACACGGGCGACATGTGCATCGTCACGTCGAACAGCGGCCTCTGGACGACGACCAACCAGAACCGTTACTTCCGCAACATCATCGCCCATGAGCACGGCCACGGCCTCGGGTTCGACCACGTCTGCCCGCAGAACAGCACCAAGCTGATGGAGCCGTTCCTGGCGACCAACTTCGACGGCCCGCAGACCGACGACATCCGCTGCGTGAACCGGGCCTACGGCGACCGTTTCGAGCCGAACGACTCGGCGGCGTCGGGCTCGTCGGGATGGACCAGCACGACCAGCGCCACGACCTCGCTCGTGAACGTCTCCATCGACGACAACTCCGACGTCGACTTCTACAAGTTCACGGCCACCGCCGGTTCGACGCTCAGCGTCTCGCTGGTCGCGTCAGGGTCGGCCACGGCGTACAACTCGGGTCCGCAGAACAACGACGGCAGCTGCTCTGCCGGATCGCCGGTGAATGCGCGCACGATCCACGACCTGAACTTCCAGGTGCTGCAGGGCCCGTCGGGGTCCATCGTGCTCTCGACCGCCGCCTCGGCCGCTGCCGGTTCCACGGAGGCCGTGTCCAACCTCTCGCTGCCTGCGAGCGACACGTACACGATCCGCGTGTACCCGTCGACCACCACGGACGACGTGCAGATGTACGCGCTCAGCGTCACGCTGAACCTGGCGCCCGCCACCCCGGGCGACATGAACGGCGACGACGTGGTCGACGGCGCCGACCTCGGCATCCTCCTCGCCCTCTGGGGGCCGATCACCTGCGGCAACAACGGGGACTTCAACGACGACTGCAAGGTCGACGGCGCCGACCTGGGCGTGCTCCTCGCCAACTGGGGCTGATCCCCGGGGCGGAATCCGCCCGACCATCCCGTCCGAAACCCACCGGCCGGCGCTCCGAGCGCCGGCCGGTTCCTTTCATGCGCGTCCATTTCCACGACGACTACGTGGTCGATCTCCCGGCCGGGCACGCGTTCCCGATGCCAAAGTTCC
>CAIWZS010000046.1 GCA_903917235.1 uncultured Planctomycetaceae bacterium
CCCGACGGCCGGCCTCCCCCGGTCGAGCGCGGCGAGCAACGCTTCGAGATCGACGCTCCCCTCGCTGCCGCCGCCGGTGTGGCAGTCGGCACACTGGCGGCGGAGCACGTCGGAGGGCGCGTCCCGGCCGGACGCAGGGAGGCCGAGCCCCGCCATCAGGGTGGCGATGATCGCCGGGCGGAGCGCGCGTGTGGGGTGCATGAAGTCCATCCAAGGGCATCATACGCCGACTTTTCTGCATGGTCGGCACGTCCGCACCCCGCTCGGCCCGGCTGCCGGGTCGCCGCGCGACCGAATCGTTGACGCTCCCGACGTCCGGACGTAGCGTCACTAGACGGGGTCGGGCGCGATCGGCCTCGTGGTCCCCCCTTTCGGAAACTCTTCTTCATGCGTTCGCTGTTCGCCCGCCGGTCTGCCCGTTCCCCACGCCGAACGCGCGCCGCCCACCGCACATCGCTCCGGTTCGACCCGCTCGAGGCCCGCCGGCTGCTGGCCATCACGCCGGGGCAGGTGGTCACGTCCGCCAACTACATCGATGCCGACGGCGACACGGTGGACATCACCGTGACCGGCACCGTGTCGCAGGGAGCGGGGTTCACCGTCCAACTCGCCGGCCAGGCGACGGACAATGCGGATGCCACGACGATCGACCTCCGCGGCCTGACGTCGGCCAACGGCCTGCAGGTGGTGGTGACGCCCAACACACTCTCCACTCAGCCGGGCACGGGCTTCGCCACGATGGTCTCGGCCGGCTACACGAACGTGCTGCAGATCACCAACTCGTCGGCCCCGATGACCGGCCTCGGCGGCATCCAGCTCTCGGCGGCGATCGTCCACTCCACGAAGCTCACGGGCGTGGCGATCGGCAACATCACGCTCGACGCGGGCCAGGCCCCCTACGCGGACCGGATCAACACGCAGAACAACCAGCAGGCGACCGACACGACGATGTACAACCCCGTGACGGGGTTGATCCATCTCGGTGGCATCGTCGCGGCGAGCGTGCAGAGCATCGTCATCGACGGCGCCATCAGCGCGAAGACCAACAACCCTCACGACCTCACCACGACCAACGACTTCCGCAGCGTCATCGAGGTGGCGGGCGAGATCGGCAGCATCGTCGGCCTGCGGAGCAACCTGCGGGCGAGCGTGCACGCCGACAGTATCGGCTCCATTCGCGTGGCCGCGATCTCCGGCGAGATCACCACCCAGAACGCCACCAAGGATCTGGCGATCAACCTGCCGAGCGCCTTCAGCGGCTTCATCAACTCGGCCGGCCACCTGCACCTGGGCTTCCCGATGTCGGATGCCTCGAAGATTACCGGGCAGATCAACGCCCTGGGCATCTCGGGCAACGTCAAGGAGGAGTTTCGCGGCATCGACCGATTCACAGACCCGCTCTACATCCCCGGAACCTATGCGGGCTCGATCAGCCTCTCGGGCGACCCGGCGCGAGACTTCCACGTCGACCCGGTATCCGGAGGGGTCGTGCGCGAAGGAAACTTCCCCGACGTGTTCGTGGACGGTCCCGCCCTCTTCGGCCTGAAGACCACGTTCGGCGACATCGCCGACGTGTCCGCCGATGCCTTCGCCGCCACGTTCCTGGCCGAGGCCGACAACGGCTCGATCGGCGCCATCGAGGCTGGGGTGGGCGAGTTCGCCGGCCACCTGCGGGCAAAGAACGACATCGGTGACATCCGGGCGCCGCTCGGCTTCCTCGGCTCGGCGGTGAGCTTTGCGGGCGACGTCGGCGACGTGTACGCGGCAGTCGGCGGCTTCGAGGGCTACATCCGAGCGGCGGGTGACGTCGGCAACGTCCTCGTCTTTGACCAGATCACGGGCCTGGCGGAGAACGAACTGGCGATCTCGGCAGGCGGCAGCATCGGGAACATCGAAAGCATCGCCGGCGGCATCGAGGGGCTCTTCCAGGCGGAGGGATCGATCGGCACCGTCACCGCCGCGGGCAACATCCTCGCCCCCATGCTCGCCCGCTCGGGCAGCATCGGCGCGATCACCTCGCGGGCGGGCTTCCTGGAGTCCCTTTCGATCCAGGCGGGCAGCGACATCGGGCCGCTCTCCCTCTATGCGGGCATGCTCGGCACCTCGATCGTCGCGGACCGCGATCTCGGGGCCATCGACATCCGCGCGGGTGGGATCGAGCTGTGTGACATTCGGGCCCGCGACGTCGGCGCCATCACGATCGTCGACGGCAGCATGCAGGACGTCTCGATCGTCGCCGCCCGCAACGTGGGCACCGTCACCGCCTTCGGCAGCATCGGCCAGTTCGGCCTCCAGAACGTGAGCATCGTCGCCGCGGGCGACATCGGCCAGATCGACGGCCGCACCCACGTGGGCTACGGCCTCGAGCGGGTGAAGCTCGAGGCGGGGGGCCGGATCGCGGGCGTGACGGGGATCTCGTTCGGCGAATACGGCGAGATCATCAACGCTGGGATCGTCGACTCGAACTTCGTCTCCCGCGGCGCGGGGGGCATCGGCGACGTCTACGGGCGCGGGGCCGGGGCCGCCGGCATCGACAACACGCTGATCACCACCGAGCATCGCGACGGCTCGATCGGCGCGGTCACCGGCGACGGCTGGCTCGATGGACTCGTCGACGTCACGGTCGTGGCGATGAAGAGCATCGCCTCCATCACGGGCATCTCGGTCACCGACGGCACGGGCATCCTCCGCGGCTCCTACGACGCCAACTACGGCAGCATCGGCCAGATCAAGGCGTTCGGCGGCGCGAAGAGCGGTTATGGCGTCTTTGGAAGCCGGTTCCAGGCCACCGACCTCGACGAGGAAAACGCGGGCAACGGCCGGATCGCCGGCATCACGCTCTCGGCGAACGCCAACGGTCAGGACGCCTTCAACGACACGAAGGTGCACGCCGGGTCGATCGGGCCGATCGCGGTGACGGTGCACGGCGGCCCCGACGGGAACGGCATGGTGGGGGGTGAGATCCGGGCGTTCAGCGGGGGCATCGACTCGATCACGGTCGACGTGCGGTCGCTCAACGGGTACGGCATCCAGGACGCCAAGATCAAGGCCTCCGGCGACATCGGCCAGATGACCGTGAAGGCGTTCAACAACACGGCGATCTTCGGCGGCGAATTCCAGAGCCGGGGCAACTTCATCGGGATCACGGCCGAGGCGACGAAGGGGGGCAACGCGATCGAGAACGCGATCTTCACCGCCCCGGGCAAGATCAAGCCGCTGCCGCCGTCGAACCCGCCGCCCGACGTCGAGGCCTTCGACCCGATGGGCAACATCGGCCCGATCACAGCCACCGCGGCGGGCACCAACAACCTTTCGAACGGGATCGTCGGCACCACGTTCACGGCCATCGGCGACATCGGCCAGATCAGCGTGACGAGCAGCGGCGCCGGGGGCATCGTCCGGTCGATCTTCACCGCCGACTCCGACGGCGACTACACGCCCCAGCCCGCGGGATCGACCCGGCCGTGGCTCGCGAAGGGCACCATCACCGGCATCTCGGTCGTGGCCGCCGGCCGCAACCTCGTCGACTCGAGCGGCATCGTCGAGAGCACCTTCGAGGGGGCGAACATCGGCGACCTCTCCGTGGATGTGCAGACGGTCGAGGGGGGCAACGCGATCTTCGGCTCCACCTTCACCGCGAAGACGTCGGTGTACGACGGCCGGGGCAA
>CAIWZS010000047.1 GCA_903917235.1 uncultured Planctomycetaceae bacterium
CCCCAGCAGTGTCGCGAGCCACGCGGTCATCCCCCGGTTCATGCGTCTCTCCCGCTGCCGCACCCGCGTTCCCGCGCGGGCGGAGAATCGATCGCCGCCGATCACGTCGGTCGGCCGGAGGCGATCGTGGACTCCGTGCCCGACCCCGTCAACCCGCGCGGCGCGGGCGACGATGACGGGCCGCGTGGCAGGTGGTATACCCCGGGCGGATCGAGTCACCCCGGAGTCGTCCCACCCATGGATCTCGTCTGGCTTGCGCTCGCGATCGGCGCGGGAGGCTGCATCGCCCTCCAGGCGGCGGCCAACGGCTCCCTGCGGTCCGCCATCGGCAGTCCCTGGCATGCCGCGTTCTTCTCGATCTGCGGCACGATGATCACGGCGCTCGCCTTCATGCTCGTGGCACGCCCGCCCGCGCCCGCGCTCTCCGCGGTGCGCGGCACACCGTGGTGGAACTGGATCGGCGGGCCGCTCGGCGCGATGATCGTGCTGACCGGCGCGGCCCTCATCTCGAAACTCGGGTCCGCCGCCTTCATCTCGGCCTTCGTCGGCGGGCAGCTCATCCTCTCGCTGATCCTCGATCACTTCGGCTGGATGGACCTGCCGCAGCAGCCGATCACCGCCGGCAGGCTCGCCGGTGCGGCCATGGTGTTCGGCGGCGTGCTGCTCGTCCGCTACTTCTGACGCGCCCGCCCGCACCGGGCCGTCAGCCCGCGGACAGCGCCCGCTCGCGGACGCGGACATGGCGGGGCCGCACCACGTCCGTCGCCAGACCGGCCCGCTCGAGCAGCAGGATCACGTAGTAGGTGGGATCGATCTCCCACCAGCGGTGCTGCACGCTCGCGCTCGCCGGGTCGTGGTGGTGGTTGTTGTGCCACCCCTCCCCCATCGCCACGAGGCCGACGAGCCAGTTGTTGCGACTGTCCTCGCTCGTCTCGTAGGTGCGGTAGCCGAAGAGGTGCGTCAGCGAGTTCACGCTCCACGTGATGTGCCACACGAGGACGGTGCGGACGTAGACGCCCCACACGACCCAGCTGGCGGCCAGCCGCAGCGACTCCGCCCGGTCGCCCGAACTCCACCAGCCGACCGCGTATCCCGCGAGCGCGAAGAGCACCGCATGGGCGAGGTAGATCCAGATCACCGCATAGTGCTTCCGTTCGAGCCACCGGTAGTAGTCGTCGGCCAGGATGTCGCGGGCGTACTTCTCGAAGAAGGCGTAGGTGCGTCGCTGCGGCGCGGCGCGAAAGAGCCAGCCCGCGTGCGACCAGCCGATGCCGTCGCGCGGCGAATGGGGGTCGAGCTCGTCGTCGGAATGGACGTGGTGGAGCCGGTGATTGGCGACCCAGCGGGCCGGCGTGTCCTCGAGGGAGCACAGGGCGAGCGTCGCGAAGGAGCGTTCGAGCCAGCGCGGCACCGTGAGGCTGCGGTGCGCGAGCAGCCGGTGGTAACAGAGGTTGATGCCGAGGGTGCCGAAGACGTTCGTGCCGACGAGCGCGATGACGACCCCCGACCAGCTGAAGCACCAGGGCAGCAACGCGAGGCCGGCGAGCAGGTGCACTCCGCCGATCGGCACGACGTACTCCCAGTGGATGCGTCCGACGCGAGGGGCACGGATGACGGCGGATTCCACGCGGACTCCCTTCGGCGGCTGGGCGGCTCGGCACGGGAGAATGGTCTCCGCCCGCGGCGAGTCCCCGATTGTCGGGGCGGCGCCCGCGTCGGCAAGCCCGTGCCCCTGTTCTTCGGCGCTCGGAACCCATCCCGACGACGGGTCGCGCCACGTGGGCAACCTGCTCCGCCGGTGGCGGCCCGGCCACCCCGGGCATGGACATGACCCGTCGGCCACTTGCCGCCTCCGCTGCGGGGCTGTTATGAAGTGCCCCGATTCGGTGCGGACGGCATCGCGTGGCGGCTCCTGGCACCGTGCCCGCACGGCCGGGCTGCCCGTGGCCCCATTCTCCCCGCACACCACCGAGGAGTTCGCCCCATGAGCCTGATGAAGGAGTTTCGCGAGTTCGCGATGCGCGGCAACGTCATCGACCTGGCGGTCGGCGTCGTGATCGGCGGAGCGTTCGGCAAGATCATCAGTTCGCTCGTCGCCAACATCATCATGCCGCCGCTCAACCTGCTCACGAGCAAGTATGGCGTCAACTTCAACGACCTCGCCCTCAAGATTCGCACGGAGTCGCCGAAGCTCAACGCCGACGGCACGATGGTGATGGTCGACGGCAAGCCCGAGATGGCCTTCCAGGACTACGCCATCCTCAACTACGGACCCTTCATCCAGTCGGTCATC
>CAIWZS010000048.1 GCA_903917235.1 uncultured Planctomycetaceae bacterium
ACTCGCGCGACGTCGATCGACACACCCCTCACTCTGGCAACACGCTCGACCTGGCGTCTGCCCACGAGAAGCGTTTCCGGGCAGGTGCTCATGCCCCGGGAGACGGCGTAGCTGGCCAGCGCAGCCAAGGATGGCGAAGCGCAGCCAGCTTCGAGTGAGTGGAGGCCTGGAGGGCCGCAACGAACGTCCGGCGACGGGGCATGGACACCCCGGCCACTCGCGCGACGTCGATCGACACACCCCTCACTCTGGCAACACGCGCGACCTGGCTTCTGCCCCCGAGAAGCGCCTTCCAGGCAGGGGTGCTCATGCCCCGGGAGACGGCGTAGCTGGCCAGCGCAGCCAGCTTCGAGTGAGTGGAGGCCTGGAGGGCCACAACGAACGTCCGGCGACGGGGCATGGGCACCCCTGCCACTCGCGCGACGTGCCCCCCGCGGGTATCCTTGCCGGCTCCCACATCAGCGACTTCATGAAAGGACATCCCATGCGCGCCCTCCTCCCCGCCCTGCTCGCCGTCGTCGCCAGCCTCGCGTCTCACGCAGCCGAGCCGGTGGCGTTCCCCAGCACCACGATCGATCTGGGGTGCGTCGTGGGCGATCTCGAGAAGAGCGTGCGGTTCTACACCGAGGGTGTCGGATTTCGGGAACTGCCCGGGTTCGACGTGCCGGCGTCGCTCGCCACGGATGCCGGGCTCACCGACTCGAAGCCGCTCTCCATCCGTGTGCTCGTGCTGGGTGACCATCCCAACGCGACGAAGCTCAAACTGATGCAGGTGGCGGGCACGAAGCCGCGGACCGGCGACACCGATTTCATCCACTCGCACACCGGCTTCCGCTACCTCACGATCATGGTGGATGACACCGATGCGGCGCTCGCCCGCCTCGCGAAGATCGGCGTGAAGCCGATCGCCAAGAGCCCCGTCGCCCTGCCCGACACGCTCGCGCCCGGCATGCATCTGACGTGCGTGCGCGATCCCGACGGCAACGTCGTCGAGCTCATCGCGCCGCGGAAGTAGGACGGGCGGCGATCAGGTCGCAAGCTGCGTGCCTGACGCGGGTATCGTGCCGGCCCGTTCGAGCCAACCGATGACCTCCGCGGCGAGGGCATCGGGCGACCGGGCCGCCGAATCCACCACGATCTCCGGCGCCCGTGGCTCCTCGTAGGGGTCGTCGATGCCGGTGAAGTTGCGGATCTCACCGGCCCGGGCCTTCTTGTAGAGGCCCTTGGGATCGCGTCGCTCGCAGACCTCGAGCGGGGCCCGGACGAAGATCTCGACGAAGTCGCCGGGGGCGAGCGTCGCCCGCACGGCATCTCGGTCGCGACGGTAGGGACTCACGAACGCCGTGAGGACGATCAGGCCGGCCTGTGCGAAAAGGTCGGCCACCGCGCCGACGCGCCGGATGTTTTCGGCGCGGTCCGCGGGGCCGAAGCCGAGCCCGAAGCGGGCGGCCGCCTCCTCGCCGAAGCGATCCCGCAACAGGGCGGGTGCGGCGTTGAGCCCGAGCCGCACGTTGTCGCCGTCGAGCACGAACGTGCGGCAGCCGCGGTCGTGCAGCAGGCGGTCCACGGCGTTGGCGAGCGTGCTCTTGCCGCAGCCCGACAGTCCCGTGAACCAGAGCACGCACCCCCTGTGGCCCGCGGCCCGCTCCCGGTCCGCACGGCTCACCGCGTGCTCGTGCCAGCGCACGTCCACGATCTCGCCACCATGCTCACGATCGCTCATCGCACGATCCCCAGGGGCGACCGGGTGTCACCAGGCGTCGAGCCGCACGGTGCACTCGACCCGCTGCGGGGCGGCATCGATGCCCGGCCGCTCGACCGACAGCGTGATCGACTCGCCCGGACCGTGGCGGGCCACGCAGGCCGTGAGCGCCTCGAAGCCGTTGATCGGCTCGCCGTCGATCGCGACGACCACGTCACCGCTCCGGAGGCCGCCCAGTTCCGCCGCCGACCCCGGCTGGACCTGTCGGATCTCACACGGTCCGGCCAGGCCGGCGGCGCTCACCCCGAGCTTGCCCCCTTTTCGCACGTCGATCTCGGCGTCCGGCAGGCGCGCAGCGAGGGCACGTGCCGCCTGGTCGTCGATGCCGGTGCCGTAGAGGTTGAGGATCCGCAGGCCGCGCAGCCGGCCGAGCACCGCCACCACGGAGCCGTCGATCGCCACCCCATGGAGGCTCACGCGTGCCACGCCGCGCAGCCGTGCCACCTGCCGCAGGTCCTCGGCGGTGCCACGCCAGCCGGCACCGATGAGAACTTCGATGCCCGCGCCGCTGCCCGGCTCCGGAGTGATCGTCGCCCCGAGCAATTCCAGCCGGGCGCGGGCCTCGTCGCCCATGCCGAGGAAGTGGAATTCGAGCACCGACGCAGCCATGTGCGCCACCGGCTCCTCGCCGCGCTCCGCCAGTTCCTCCAGCGCGTGCTCGGCCTCGGCCGCGACGTCCGGGTCGTCGCTGTCGAGCATGCCGCGCACGATCTCGACGCCGCGGGCGACGACCTCCAGGTCACCCGCGCCCATCGCCGCGGCGAGCGGCTCGATCGCCTCCCGGCCAACCCGCTCGAGGCTGCGTGCCGCGGCCTCCCGCCGGGCGAACTGGTCGGATCCGAGATCCTCGACCCAGCGGTGGATGGCCGCGACCGACTCCGGGTCGGCCTCCTCCGCCGCCACGACGGCGCACGGCCAGACTGCGATCGCGGCGACGACGAAACGACTGGCGGCCACCCTGGCGACTCCCGCAACTCCGCCGAACTATACCAGCCGGAGGCGGTCGGCCGGCATCGGACTACACTGCGGAGATGACCCGCGCGACAGCATCCCGGGTCTGCGGCCGTGGCGCCGCACGCCCCGCGTGCCGGGTTCCCGCATGACGCTCTCCCTCCGCCCGCCCCACGCCCCGACGCCGCCGCTGCCGATGTCCCGGCAGGAGATGCTCGCCCGCGGCTGGGACGCCATCGACGTGCTGCTCGTCACGGGAGACGCGCACGTCGACCACCCGAGCTTCGCCAACGGTCTCATCGCCCGGCTGCTGGAGGCCGCCGGCTATCGCGTCGCCGTGCTCGCCCAGCCCGACTGGCGCACCTGCGAGCCCTGGCGGGAGTTCGGGCGGCCGCGGCTCTTCTGCGGCGTGTCCGCCGGCAACATGGACTCGATGATCAACCACTACACGGCGAACCGGAAGGTCCGCAACGACGACGCCTACTCGCCCGACGGACGGATCGGCCGTCGACCCGACCGCGCGACGCTCGCCTACTGCCAGCGGTCGCGCGAGGCGTTTCCGGGCGTGCCCGTCGTGGCGGGCGGCGTGGAGGCGAGCCTGAGACGCATCGCCCACTACGACTACTGGAGCGACTCCGTGCGCCGCTCGATCCTGCTCGACGCGAAGGCCGACCTCGTCGCCTTCGGCATGGGCGAACGGACGGTGCTCGAGATCGCCCGCGGGCTCGACGCGGGCCGGACGATCCGCGAACTCAGGAATCTCCGTGGCGTCGCCTATCGGCTCGGGGCCAGCGAGCCGCCACCCGAGGGTGCGGGCCCCGACTGGAGCGCCACGATCGAGCTGCCCTCCTACGAGGAGGTGGCCGCCGATCCGCTCGCCTTCTGCGAGATGACGCGTGTCTCGCACCTCGAGACCAACCCGCACAACGCCCGCCGCCTCGTCCAGCGTCACGGCCGGGAGGCGGTCGTCGTCAATCCGCCGGCCCTGCCGCTCGCCCAGGACGAGATGGACGAGGTCTACGGCCTGTCCTTCACGAGGAGGCCGCACCCGTCCTACGGGACGGCACGGATCCCGGCCTTCGAGGTGGTCGAGCACAGCGTGCAGATCATGCGGGGCTGCTTCGGCGGCTGCACCTTCTGCTCGATCACGGCCCACGAAGGACGGATCATCCAGAGCCGCAGCCGGGAATCGATCATCGGCGAAATCACCCTGCTCGCGCGGCAGCCCGGCTTCAAGGGCACCGTGTCGGACATCGGCGGACCGACGGCCAACATGTACCAGATGCGCTGCACCCGACCGGAGGTCGAGGCGAAGTGTCGACGGCTCTCGTGCGTGCACCCCACCGTCTGCAAGCTGCTCGGAACCGACCACGGCCCGCTCAAGGAGGTGATGCGGGAGGCGCGGAGCGTCCCGGGGGTGAAGCGGGTGCTCGTCGCGAGCGGCGTGAGGATGGACCTCGCCCGCCGCGATCCGGAATATCTCCGGGAGCTCGCCGCGCACCACGTCGGCGGCCACCTCAAGGTCGCCCCCGAGCACGTCGATCCGGAGGTCCTGCGGCTCATGAAGAAGCCCGCGGCCGACGACTTCGTGGAGTTCGACCGGGCGTTTCGGGCGGCCAGCCGTCGCGTCGGCCGGAAGCAGTACACGGTGCCCTACTTCATCGCGAGCCATCCGGGCAGCGGCCTCGAGGAGATGATCGACCTGGCCGTCTTCCTCAAGCGCAACGGCTACAAGCCGGACCAGGTGCAGGACTTCATCCCGAGCCCCTTCGATATCGCGGCCTGCATGTACCACACGGGCCTCGATCCGATGACGCGGCAGCCGGTGAAGATCGCCAAGGGGCTCCGCAACCGGCGGATGCAGCGGGCCCTCCTCCAGTTCTTCAAGCCGGAGAACTGGTTCGAGGTGAGGAGGGCCCTCGAGCAGGCGGGGCGACGGGACCTCATCGGATCGGGCTGCGACTGCCTGATTCCCGACCGGCCACCGCGCGAGGCGCTCGACCGGAAGCGGCGCGAGGCCACCCGCGCCCTGACCGAGGAGACCTCGGGCGACCACCTGCGCGGCGGACCGGGTGCACCGCCGTCGGCGCGTGAGGCCCCGCGCGCCGACGCTGGCTCGCGGCGGCGCCGCCGGCCGCGAGACGGCTCATCGATCGGCTACCGTCCCGGGCGTGGCGGGCGCGGGTCGCCCGGGTGAACCGCCGGGCCGCGGCCGACGTATCCCCTCATGCTCCGCTTCCGACACTCCCCGTTCCCGCCTCCCCCACGGTGCACCATGAATCGACGTCTCCCGAATCTCCTCGCCACGGCGGTCGCCGTCGCGGTGCTCGCCATGCCCACGACCACGCGGGCGCAGAGCCCACGCAATCCCTACTCGGGCTTCAACCTCTCCGGCATCAACTACGGGGCCATGCAGTGGGAGCGGGCCCAGCAGCAGGGTCGCCGCGTCTGGCCCTACTACAACACGCCGAGCCGCGGCTCCTCGCGTGGCACGATGGTGACCGGTGGGACCGTGGTGGGTGGCGGCGGGGCCGTGATGACCGGGCGGTCCGCCCCGCGCGGCCTCTTCGGCCGGCGTCGCTGACGCCCCGGCACGATGCTCACGCATCCCCCTGGTAGATGTGGTAGCGCTTCGTGATCACGGCGCCGCCACGCTGGAGGGTGCGCTTCGAGAGGTGGTTGCTGTCGAGCACCCAGGAGAACTCCGCCTCCTCCATGCCCCAGTCGAGCACCGGCTGGACGAGCGCCGCCATCAGCACGAGCCCGACGCCCCACGCCTGGAACTCGGGCACCACGTTGGTCGAGATGGCCCGCATCCGCTTGATGCCGCGTTTGTTCCAGAGCAGCCTGAGAAAGCCGAAGGGGAAGAGCCGCCCGTCGATCGCCTTGATCCGCGGGTTGTAGTCGAGCAGACAGAACGCGGTGCCGACGGGCCGTCCGTCCACCTCGGCCACGAGCGCGAGTTCCGGCACGATGAGGTGCTTGAGCGACTTCGCCATGTGTGTCACTTCGGCCGGCGTGAGGGGCACGAAGCCCCACGTCCCCGCGAGGCTCGAGTTGTAGATGTCGAGGAACATCCGCACCTCGTCGTCGAAGCGGCGGCGGTCGAGCGGCCGTACGGTCACCCCGAACCGTTCGATGACGCCCTCCACCATCACGGCGAGCTTCGTGTCGAGCGATGCGAGCATCGAGGTCTTGCCCCAGAAGGCGTAGAGCGTCTCGATCGGCCGCAGTCCGCACGCCTCGCACAGCCTCCCGTACCAGGGGCGGGAGTGCGTCATCATGAAGAACGGAGGGGTGTCGAATCCCTCGACGAGCAGGCCGCACTCGTAGTTGAGCGATGGATTCGTCGGCCCGCGCACCGCCTTCATCCCCTGGCCCCGCAGCCACGACCGCGCCGCATCGAAGAGCGCCGCCGCGGCCTCCTCGTCGTCGTCGCACTCGAAGAAGCCGAAGAAGCCGAGCGGCTCGTGATACCGGTCGATGTGCCCCTCGTTGACGATCGCCGTGATGCGGCCGACGTCTCGGCCGCCCCGGACGGCGAGAAACGAGCGACACCGCGATCGCTCGTAGAAGGGATGCGGGCGGAAGTTGAGCAGCTCCTCCTGCGCGTGCACGAGCGGCGGAATCCAGCAGGGATCGTCGGCGTAGATCCTCCACGGCAGGCGGATGAATCGCTGCCGCTGCCGCCGCGTCTCCACGGTCTCGATGCCGACCCCGTTCGTCAGGTGCATGCCGCCACTCCTTGCGTCATCGGCGGCACGGGCCGCTCGACCGTGCTGCTCGCGTCGAGCCCGGCATCATCCGGCGGCGTGGCGCCGGCGGTCAACGTGGGCTCCGCGGGCGATCGCCGGGGAATCGCGCCGCCCCTACAATCCTGCCGTTTCACCGCGCTGCGCCCCCCATGACGTCACCCCACGAGCCATCCCCGACGCGCGGCGGCGACTGCCTCGTCACGGGCGCGACGGGCCTGCTCGGCAACACCATCGTGCGGCAGCTCGTCGGCGCGGGTCGTCCGGCCCGCGCCCTCGTGCGCGGGGCCGCGCCGGACGGAGGACCTCCGCTGGCGGACCTGGGCGTCCGCGTCGTCCCCGGACGGCTCGAGGACGAGCGCTCGCTGCAGGATGCGGCGGACGGCACGACGTCGGTCATCCACGCCGCGGCGCTCGTGCATGTGGGCTGGCACCGCGCCGAGGAGATGCGACGCGTGAACGTCGACGGCACGCGGCGCGTCGCCGCCGCGGCGCGGCGGGCGGGCGCGCGGCTCGTGCACGTGTCGAGCGTCGACGCGATCGGGCTCGCCGCCGACGGGACTCCGGCGGACGAGGACACTCCGCCCGGCGGCATGCCCCCCTGCCCCTACGTCTGCACGAAGCGAGACGCCGAGGCGGCCGTGCTCGAGGAGGTGGAGCGCGGGCTCGACGCCGTGATCGTCAACCCGGTCTACATGATCGGACCCTGGGACTGGAAGCCGTCGAGCGGCCGCATGCTCCTCCAGGTGGCTGCCGGGCGGGGTCTCTTCGCCCCCCCGGGCGCCAACGACTTCGTCGACGCACGGGACGTCGCCGCCGGAGTCGTCGCCGCGCTCGACCGGGGACGGTGCGGACGCCGCTACATCCTCGGTGGCCACGGACTGGGCTACCTCGATGCGTGGCGCATCTTCGCGCGGGTGACCGGCCGGCGCCCGCCGCTGGGCGTCGCGCCGCGCGCGGCGGTGCGCGCGGCGGGCTGGTGCGGCGACCTCGCCGGCCGATTCCTGCGGCGCGAGCCCGACGTCAACTCCGCAGCGACGGCGATGGCGCTGCTGCCCCACAACTTCTCCTGCGCGAGGGCCGTGCGGGAACTCGGCTACGGCTACCGGCCGCTCGAGGAGACGGCCCGGGACGCGTGGGCGTGGTTCCAGGCACACGGCTACGCCGGCCGCGCCGCGCGGCGCGGATAAACTGGTGGTCGCCGGAAGGGACTCCCCGGACGCATGGGCCGGGGCTCCGATCGCCCGCCCGCGGACCGCGCCCCGCCCCCCAGCATCATGTCCATGCCGCACATCCTGGTCGTCGAGGACGAGGAACACCTCGCCTACGGAATCCAGTTCAACCTCGAGGCCGAGGGCTACTCGGTCACCACGGCCGGTGACGGGCAGGCGGCCCTCGCCGCGCTCGCCACGGCCGAGCCACCGGTCGATCTCGTCGTGCTCGACCTCATGCTGCCCGGCATGAGCGGCTATGCCGTCTGCGAGGGCCTCCGCGCACGCGGCAGCGACGTGCCCGTGATCATGCTCACCGCCCGCACGCTCGTCGAGGATCGCATCCGCGGCTTCGATGCGGGCACTGACGTCTATCTCCAGAAGCCGTTCGACCTCGAGGAGCTCATCTCGATCGTGCGGAACCTCCTCGGTCGCCGCGGGCGGACGGAGCGCGCGCCTGCCGAAAACGGCGGCCGCGACGCGGTCGTCCGCTTCGGTGACTGCGTGGTCAACTTCGACACGTGGCAGGCGACGGCCCGGGGACAACCCGTGCGGCTGACGAATCTCGAGATGAAGCTCCTGCGGTATCTCGTCGAGCACGAGGGTATGGTCGTGTCCCGCGACGAACTGCTGAAGAACGTGTGGGGCATGACGCGGGCGCCGGCGACCCGTACCATCGACACGTTCATGCTGAACCTGCGGAAATCGTTCGAGGCGAACCCCTCGGAGCCGGTGCACTTCCTGTCGGTTCGCGGCACGGGCTACCGCTTCGTGAAGGGCGGCTAAAGCGCATCTGGTTTAGCCGAAACGACGACTTGGCAAACCTGGAGACGGAGGCGAGGGGTCGGCGAACGCTCGAGGAGCTTTGGGCCGCCTCGGCCCACGCGACGAGCCAATCCGCCGTTGGAGCGGCGGAAGAGATCCCGTTGCCGCCCCGAAGCCGTCGCTC
>CAIWZS010000049.1 GCA_903917235.1 uncultured Planctomycetaceae bacterium
GACCGAGACGATCACCGGCGACGCCCAAGCCGCAGCCATGATGGCTCGGGCCCCGCGTGGCGGCTTCGAGATCCCGCGGGCGTGACCGCGCGCTCCGGCGGACCCGCGGGCGTCGCAGGCCCGGCCTCGCCGGCCGTGGGCGCCCTGCAGGCCGTGATCCTGCGACTGATCGTGGCCGCAGCCGTGCTCGCCACATCGGGGGGCGCGGCGAGCGCCGACGAGGTCGCGCCGACGGACGATCCCTACTCCGCCGCCGGCATCTTCGCCGCGACGGCGCCCCGGGCGGCCGCCTGCGAAGTGGGCGTCACGCCACTGCCGCTCGAACTCCGCCCGGGCGACCGCATCTGCCTGGTCGGCAACACGCTCTTCGAGCGGGCACAGCTCTTCGGCGACGTCGCGGCGATCCTGCACGCCGGCTTTCCCGAACACGACCTCGTGATCCGCAACCTCGCGTGGTCGGCCGACGAGGTCGGTCTGGCCCCTCGGCCCGAGAACTTCGCCGACAACGAGCAGCACCTCGTCCGCTTCCAGGCCGACGTCATCCTCGCGGCGTACGGATTCAACGAGTCGTTCGCCGGGCCCGAGGGCGTGCCGGACTTCCGCCAGCGGCTTGCCTCGTTCCTGCGCGGGCTCGCCGGCAAGGCGTTCAACGGCCGCGGTCCGGCACGGGTCGTCCTCGTCAGCCCGATCGCCAACGAGAACGTCGCCGGCGTGGCTGCGGCGGACCGGAACAACGCCAACATCCGACTCTACGTCTCGGCCATGCGTGAGGTCGCGGCGGCGGAGGGCGTCGCGTTCGTCGACGTCTTCGCGCCGTCGGCCGAGTTCCTCGGCGACCCTTCCACCGACCTGTCGATCAACGGCTGCCATCTCTCGGCCGCCGGCTATTCCGCCTTCGCCGCCACCCTCTTCCGCGGCCTCTTCGGCACGGATCCGCCCGCCGTCGACGAGGGGCTGCGCGACGCCTGCATCGACCTCGACCGCCAGTTCTTTCGCCGCTACCGCCCGCTCAACACCTTCTACTACACGGGGGGCCGCAACAAGGATTACGGCTACCTCGACTTTCTCCCGGCGCTCGCCGCCTTCGACGTGATGTGCGCGAACCGGGATCGGCGGATCCACCGGATTGCCCGCGGCCGACCCGTGCCCGCGGTCGTGGACGACACGAATGTGCCGCCGCTGCCGGCCGTGAGCGAGTCTCGCGGCGCGAACGAATGGCTGTCCGCCGAGGACGAACGCCGCGCGTTCCAGGTCGATCCGCGGTTCGAGGTGGAACTGTTCGCGGGGGAGGAACGGTTTCCCGAGATCGCCAATCCGATCCAGTGCCGCTGGGACGCCCGTGGCCGCCTCTGGGTGAGCACGTCGCAGGCGTATCCGCACGTCTATCCCGGCATGGAGCCGCGCGACCGCCTCGTGATCCTCGAGGACGTCGACGGCGACGGGCGGGCCGACTCGGCGAAGACCTTCGCCGACGACCTTCACCTGCCGCTCTCCTTCGAATTCGGCGGCGGCGGCGTGTTCGTCTCGGAGCAGCCACACCTCACGTTCCTCGCGGATGTCGACGGCGACGATCGTGCCGACGTCCACGAGGTGGTGCTCTCGGGCTTCGGCACCGAGGATTCCCACCACGCCCTGCACGACTTCATCTGGTCGCCGGACGGCGGACTGCTCTTTCGAGAGAGCATCTTTCACCACACGCAGGTGGAGACGCCGTACGGACCGGTGCGGCAGCAGAACAGCGGCTGGTTCCGATACGAGCCGCGGACGCACCGTGTGACGAGCTTCGGAAGTTACCCGAGCACGAACCCGTGGGGGGTGGCCTTCGACCCCTGGGGCAACCACGTGGCGAGCCATCCGATCTTCGCCGAGGCGTTCCACGCGCTCGACCCGCCCTACCCGGGGCAGCACCCGCGGCCCGACGGCCTGCAGGCCTATTCGGGCACGTGCGGCCAGGCCTTCGTCGACGTCGCCGGTTTTCCGGAGGAACTCCGCGGCGGCTTCGTGAAGGCACGCTACAAGCCGACCAACCGCATCGAGATCCATCGCTGGATCGAGGGGGACGAGGGGTACGAGGAGCAGTACGTCTCCGACCTGCTCTTCTCGACGAATCTCAGTTTCATTCCGGTCGACCTCCACTTCGGCCCGCGCGGCGACCTCTACTGCGTCGACTGGTACAACCCCGTGAAGGGGCACGCGCAGTATTCGCTCCGCGACAGCCGTCGCGACCGCTCGAGCGGTCGGATCTGGCGGATCACCGCGAGGGGCCAGCCGCTCGCGCCGCCCCTCGACTGCTCCGCACGCACGACACCGGAGCTCGTCGAGCTGCTCGGTGACCCCGCGTTTCGCGTGCGCTCCCTCGCCACGCGGGCGCTCGCCGACCGCGAGGCCGCGAGCGTGGCGGAGGCGATCGACGCGTGGCTCACGCGCCTCGACCCGACCGATCCCGCGACACCCAGACGCCGGGTCGAGGCGCTCTGGGCCTTCTCGACGATCGGCGCCGTCCGCCCGGCACTCCTGGCCGAGCTCGCCTCCCACGGCGACCACCACGTGCGGGCCGCCGCCGTGCGACAGCTGCGGTTCTGGCACGACCACCTGCCCGACCGGCACGCCCTGCTGGCCCGGGCCGCCGGCGATCCCTCGGGGATCGTGCGGCTCGAGGCCGCCATCACCGCGAGCTGGATCGGGACCCCGGAGGCGCTCGCGAGCGTGCTCGAGATCGTCTCCCGGCCGATCGGCGGGCATCTTGCCTACGCCGCGGCGACCGCGCTCGAGTCACACGCGCTGCGAAGGCACTGGGAGCGCGACGCCGCGTCGCCCGTGCCGCGCCTGCTCGCCCGTGCGCGCCGGAGCCGCCAGATCGCGGAGCCGAAGCCGACCGCCGCCGAGCGGTCGTTCGACGGACGCGCGGGGCTCACGGAGGTGCGGGTCTCCTGCGAGCCGGAGCGGATGCTCTTCACCCGCACCGAATTCGTCGTCCGTCCTGGGCAGCCGGTGAAACTCGTCTTCACCAACCCCGATGCGACCGATCACAACCTCGTGCTCGTGAAGCCCGGCGCGCTCGAGGAGGTGGGGGTCGCGGCCAACGAGATGGCGAAGGATCCGCGAAATGCCGCCGGTGACTTCGTGCCGCGATCCAAGGACGGGCTCATCCTCGCCGCCACGCCGATGATCGGGCCGACACGGCAGGCCCGATCGCACGTGCTGCGATTCGAGGCGCCTGTCGAGCCGGGAGTCTATCCCTACGTCTGCACGTTTCCCGGGCACTGGATCGTCATGAACGGCCGCATGGTCGTCGCCCGCGATGCGGCCGAGGCCGACGCGCTCGTGGCCGCCTGTCGGCCGCGGATCGTGAAGGCCTGGACGCTCGACGACTTCCCGGCCGGCGACTTCTCGGGGCCGCGGGAAGAGGCCGTTCTCGCCACGGGCATGCACGCCTTCGTGAAGGCCCGGTGCACGCAGTGCCACGTCGCCGCCGGTCACGGCGTGAACCTGGGGCCACCGCTCGCGGAGAGCGTAAAGCGGCTGCGCGGTCGCGACCTGCTCGCGCACGTGCTCGATCCGTCGCTCGAGATCTCCGATCGCTACCGCGTGACCCGGTTCGTGCTCGAGGACGGTCGGGTCGTGTCGGGCGTGGTGGTGGAGGACACGGAGGACGAGGTGCGGATCGTGCCGAACCTGCTCGATCCGCGGCAGACCGTCACGCTCGGTCCCCGCGCCATCGACGAACGCATCCCGGTGAGGGTGTCCTCGATGCCCGCGGGGTTGGTCAACGTGCTCTCGAGGGACGAGGTGCTGGCGCTCGTCGCCTTCGTCGAGGCCGGGGACGACCTGCCGCCGGCCCTGCGGCACGCTCCGCCTCAGCCCGGCCAGTGAACCGTTGCCCGGCTGATGGACGGCTGCTGAAACAATCGCCCGGCAGACGGGCGGCTCGTGAGCCGTGTGCTGCCGTCTCCCGAGCCCAGAGGCCACGCCCGGAACGCCTGCCGTCCCTTTGGGGTGGCGTTTTTTCGACCACATCGTGCCGGTGCCTGCCGTCTGGGAGACGGGCGTAGACCTTGACGGCATTCGCTTCGCGTCGCTCGCGTGGCTGCGAAAGCTGAAGCAGGCGACGGGCCGTACGAAAGATCTGCTCGACCTGGAACAGCTGCCCTCCGACGGTGACGACCCGCTCGCCATCACATCCGTCCACCCTCATTCCCTCGGCTCGCGCCACGGGCTTCTCGAGGCCGACAATCGGGGACGGGAGCGGATTTCACCCGTCCCCGATTCGGCCGTGGTTGGCTCGGCGGTTGTGCGGAGCGTATTCTGCATGCATGTGGTTGTTGGCTTCACAGCGTGAACGACGGCGGTGCAACGACGCGTCGCTTGCCGAACGCACCTGCGGTCTGCTCCGTGAGTCGCTATCGCGGCACGTGCCGGGCACGGCGGTGTGGGTCTATGGGTCGCTCGTCCGGCCGGGCCGCTTTCATGAGTGGTCCGACGTTGATGTCGCCCTCGAATCGCTGCCCGCCGGGATGACCCTCGAATACCTGCAAAGCCTGCTCTCCGCGGACGTGGGCCGCGAGGCAGACGTCTGCCTCATCGACCGCACGCGACTGAAGCCCGTGATTGAACTCAGCGGCGAACGATGGATCGCATAGCACTGCAGATTCTGGAGGACGGCTGGGAGCAGGATGGCCGGACGATGCGCCGTGCAATCGCCACGCTTCGCGACCGTCTCGCTGAATCGACCGACGGCCGCTGGGCCGCCGCCGCCTTTGAGATCAACCGGATATACAACATCCTCGAGAAGGCCTTCGAGCGGCTCTGCGAATCGTTCGAAAACCATCTCGAAAAGACCGGCAAATACCACGACACGCTGATCGAACGGGTGACACTCGATCTGAAGGGGATTCGCCCGGCGTTCCTCCCCGGCGATACGCTCCGAGACGTCCGTGAACTCAAGGGTTTCCGGCATCTCTTTCGACATGCCTATGATCTCGACCTCGATCCCGTCCGCGTCGCGGCCGCCGCCGACAACGCCGCCCGCTGCGTTGCGGGCTTCGACGGCTGGTGCCGTTCGTTTCTGGAGGAAGTCCGCCGCCGCTACGGCGACCAACTCGCGTAGCGGCGAAGGAATAGCCCGGTCAATGGCACGTCAGCAAAGGTCTGTCAGCTGACGGACCGCCCTTGAGTTGCGCGATCAGTCGTTTCGTCCGTCCGGAGATCGGTTCCCCAAAACCCCCGCACCCGGTTCGGTGGTGGTTTTCGTGCGTCGGCGCAGACCGCGTCCCAGTCCGTTGTTTCCCGACATGCGTGGGTCGCGTCCGGCACGGTTCAGAGGCTGTGCATGTCGATCACGGGCAGCTCATCGGGCGACGCGTGCGAGATATCGCGATCGTCATGAGCCTGCACGAGCTCGCCCCAGTCGGTGGGTGGGTCCCGGACAGGTGAAAGCGGAGGCGGCTCGAGCGATTCGCCAAGATGGGTCACGGGCTGGCTCTCCGCGGGCGAAGCCATCCTGGGCTTCTCCCGCTTGCGAACCTCCGGTTCGAAGTGAGCCGGCTCCTGCCGGCCGTCTCCTCTGAGCCGGATGTCACCGCCGCAGTTCGGGCACTGGAGGGGAAACTCCTCGGCCACCCGGGCCATCAGTTTCGCCGAGGCAATCCGAGACGTGTCGTGTAAGCGGGGCTTTTCATGAGTGTTGCAGCAGCCTTCCGCGGCATGTCGGCCGTCCGCGTGTCCGCCTGTCGCGGCATCTCGCCGCTTGCCGACATTCCCGACCGCCAGCGCCGTGACGGCTCTCCGCAGCCGGTGATTCGGCGCAAACACCCCGTGGTCGCGGTGCCGGTGCTTGCGCGGCGGCGGTACGAGGTCAGCCAAACGATCGAGGAACTCAAGCGGCGAGAGTTCGAAGCCCCCGCCCGCGCCGGGTGGACTTCCGCCCGCGCCTCGACCGGGTTGGCGGCTTTGTGTCGCGGGAGCACGTAGCGGATGCGAGTGATACGGCCGTCTGGGCCGCGGATCACGGAGAGACGATGCGAACCGCGGCGATCAGCGGCTCGCGACCTTGGAATTTCCATCAGTACCGATTTTATCGCGAGTCCGCTGCATCGCTTGGTTCGCAGATGTGGTTACATTCGATTGTAGATCCACTCGGGCAATAGCCGCATCATTCCCGCAATGAGTCGCCACCTTTTCGTCACATACGCGTGAGCCCTTCGCGACTCGATTGCCGTCACGATCTGATGGGCCGCGACATCGACTGGGGCAACCCAAAACAAACCATCACCCTTCGCCATGGCGGTCGCGACGAATCCCGGCTGAATTTCTGTGACGGAAATTGGCAAACGCTGCTTCACGCACTTGTGCCGTAGAGCCCGCAGATAGCTCGATACAAATGCCTTGGAAGCACCATACGAGGGGGCATCCCCGTGGCCGCGGATGGCGGCTATCGACGAGATACCGACAAGATGTCCACCACCACGATGGGCAAAGTGCTCCATGGCCACGGTTGCCATCGCCGCGAAACCGGTGACATTCACCGCGATCGTGTCAGCCTCGGGTTCCCAATCCAGCGCAGGATTCCCGCTCCCCGTCCCGGCGGAGATGATGAACACATCGGCACCACCGACTTTCGTAATCAGGTCACTCGCAGCCGCCCGGGAGGCTGCGATATCGTGCAGATCGAGCCGCACAGTGGCCGTTATTCCCGGATGATGCGCCGCGACTTCGCAGAGAGCTTCAACACGTCGCGCTGCGATCCCGACGGTATATCCGCGTCGCGCCAACTCCACGGCGACGGCGGCACCCATGCCTGAAGATGCGCCGATGACAACTGCGGAACGTGCCAAGTGTGTATGTAGTGCCTTGCGAACGGCAAAGCTGATCAGCGGCGGACCATCGACTCCGCATCGCCGCTGGATTCTATCCGCCGTCTGATACAGCGGATGGTTAGGCCGAACGCTTTGCGAACGCTCGGACGGCAGCCTTAGGCACCTCGATCGGCACGAAGAAGCTGTCGGGGTACAGATAGTCCTCGCCTGACTCATCCACCACCCGGACGAGACCTTGCGAGGCAGCGGGGGCATCCGCGATGACGCGATACACCTTTCGCAACTCGAGCGAAGCAGGCACGCCCGCGTTGCGGACACAGATTGCAAAACGACTCGTTGAGTTTGGCATGGCTACGCTTTCACGAAGCGCTTGATCTTGACCTCTCGACGCCCAATTCCATGCGACTCATACCAGTGTACCTCGGCTAGGCGACGCGTTCCATTCGGTAGCCGCACCTCAGCCACGCCCTTCAGCTTTCGCCAACGTTGGCCGCCATACAACTTGCGGAGTCGCATCCGGATGCGCACCGACCGACCGAGTGCGATTGGCTCGATATCGCGAATCTCGCCGACGATCGTGAACCACATCGTGTCGAACCCCCTGGGCAGGGATGCGCAGGCCTCGGGCCAGAGCCGATCAGTGGCGGACCACCGGGCCATCCACCTGCTGGGACCATCTGCCATCCGACCGAGAGACTGCTCGCGCGGTCACGATAGAGTTCGCAGAAGCATTGCGACTCCAGCCAAAGCGATTATCGGTCCAGCGATCACAAAAAAGCGCCCGTACTTCTTGACGAAGGCCGCATTCGCCTCGGCGTTCTTAGAAACGCTCGCTTTACCCAGCCCAATCATGAAGAAGGCCACCCCCAGAACCAAGCCAACCATTCCGTTGACCATGGACATGCTCCCAAAAGGCCTAACGGTAGCGATCAATGGCTCGCGCCGAGAGGATTATCCATGCCGCTGGGCCTCATCGCGAGTCCATTGCATCGGGTGGTTAGAGGATGAATCGCAGCAACTGGAGGCACCACCTTGCAATTTGAATGCCGCCCACGACTACGCAAGACAGTAGCAGCGTCCCTACTCCGAACGTGATCAAGTTCGCAATCATCGTTTTTGCTGAAACAGGCAGGCTCAGCCGAGACGGAGGAATGAACCCGCTGCTGGCAAAGATTCGACGCACTGACTCTGGATAGGCTTCGATCGCAAGCCCTTTTGCCGCCGACGGGAACCGACCATGGAGTTGTGACGGATCGGAACCATGGCGTGCAAGGAACAGGTCGATGGCCATGCGGTGATCTGGCGACTCGGAGCCCGAAAGCAGCAGATACTTGCCCGCTTCGAGCGCATCGCCCAACTTGAGCAGGAGTGCACCATACTCGCCATACAGCAACGGGCTGTATGGCGAAGCCGCGATGTGCCCTTGCAGGATTTCCTTCGCCCGCCAAGGGCGCCCAGCAGCGCACTCCGACCGTGCCCGCTGCAGCCCTGATTTCACGTCCGGAGCGACTGCGATGGCAACAACCTTCCTCTAACGCTTGAGCTGATCAGCGGCGGACCGTCGGCTCGCCACTCCGCTGGATTCTATCCGCCGTCTGATCCAGCGACTGGTTAGGCACGGCCTCGCTCCCTCACCGCAGGAAGTAGATGACGGCAGGCACCACGAGGAGCAGGATCCAGCCCGCTGCGGACACCAGAAACGGCGGGGACTCAGTATCTACGCGGCCTCCGCGGCCAACATATCCGGTGAAGCTACCGATCGCGTCGGGAAACCAGATAAGTGATAGCGGCAGTAGTAGGGCGAGGAGGCCTTTCGCTACATCCGGCGTGATGCCTTGGGCATCGACAATCATCGCAAACGCGTAGCCGCAAGCGATCAGGACCGCGACGGCCTTGGCCATGATGCCTCGCACGGGCAGGACAACCTAGTGCCTAACGGTCACGATCACCCAGTCGCGGCGATGGATTTTCAATTGGGGAACGCCCGGTTCCGCGACTTGGGTGCATCGCATTGTTATCCGATCGGATTTCAGGGTGACTTCATCCGATCATTTATGCTAGTCGCAATAAGGCTCCGACATCCGAGTTCGGAAGTCGCCCGTGGTCGATGGCGTCTATAATCTCGTGCGGCCATTTTTCTACCTCTTTACTATCAGCGAGCCCACGCATGAACTGCACAGGCAAGATCACATACCTATTTTCGGTGTCAGCAATCGCTAGAGTTTCCCACCAATCTTTCTTTACCGCGCGCCATTTCCATTCAAAACGTGTCACGATATGCCACGCCCACAAAACGCCTAGTGCAGCGGCAGGAAACGTAGTCTTACATTTAATGACTTCACCCGATCGAATACGTCTTACAAGATTCTCAATGGCACTCACGAGTGCAGGATCAGCAATGGACAGTTTTTCGCCAAGCATCTCCTGTGCTGCTTCAGTCATTTCTACTTCAAATGCGTTGTGCCGCATCTGCATTTCGGTCAGCGCAACACTGCTGGCGTCCACTGGCAGCCCACGACCTGCAGCATCCATGAATGTGTAAATGTATTGTTCGCTGAACCCCTCACTCTGCTGGCCGTCAGCCATTGGTTTCCTGCGCCTCCATGGAAGAGAAGTGTGTAGCAATCGGTGCAATCGGATAACGCCTGCAATCAGCGGCTCGCGAACTTGCGCGATCCACTCCGCAGGATTCTATCGCGAGTCCGCTGCATTGCGTTGTTCTGCGTTTTCGCTGATCGGTTCCATGCGGCTCTGTCCCTAAGGTGACTTCCGTCTTATGGCTCGCAGGCGAACAAAGTCGAGAGAGATCGATCCAGCCAACAGAAGTGCAAAGCACCCGTGTAAAACCGCCATACAACTACTTCCCCACGGATCGACAAAACGGTCAATCAAAAGGGCAATCCCCCACAACGCGGCGGGAAACAGCGGAATGACAGGCAATACAGACATTCCGCGCTGCTGCCCATTCGGCAGCGGGTCCCGAGCATCGGTCAGCCGGGTTTGGAGGGTCGCTGCAAGGGCCCATAGGACCCACACGACCGTGATCCACAGCAGCAACAGAACCGAACGGATCTCAGCCTCTCCTTTTCGCAGAACGGTCGCGATGAGCAGATCGCGGCATTGGATTCTCCACTCCGCAGAACGCTATCGCGATTCTGCTCCATTGCTTGGTTCGCCGCGGTGGGGCCGAGCTATTCGGCAAGAAGTTTCTCATATTGGTCGTGGTCACCGATCCAATACCAAAAGAACGTGTCGTCTTCGAAGACGGCGAGAGCTCGATAGACAGCGCCAACGCGAACTGACCAGACCGTACCGCACTTCTTGAAGCGCAAGGACGGGTGCCGAGGGTCTCGCTGCCAAAGCC
>CAIWZS010000050.1 GCA_903917235.1 uncultured Planctomycetaceae bacterium
CATGGCGTAGGAGTTGTAGTCACGGTCATCATCCGGGAGGCTGCTGTAGACTTCCTGCCCGCCGTAGAGGATCGGATTGGATGTAAAGCCCGCCGTGACCATCCTCACGTTGGCCTCGAGCACGCCGTTCTGGCTCGTGATCACGTCCAGGGGCCGCAGATCCGCCTGCTGGGATGCGTATGCGGTAGGGAAAATGACGCTGTCCGCCGCCATCACCGTCCGCTGCTCGAGACGCTCGAGGTCGAACTGCCTCTGGACCCGGCGGGCCACCCGGTTGGCATGCTTGCGAACAGGAGGAGCCGATCGAAACCAGATGGGGCGAACCATTGCGAAAGCCTTTCTGTGAAAACAAAGCGAGCGTGCACTGTGCGTAACTAGAGGGTACGTTTCATTTCGGTCGGGGCAAGTTTTTTGCGCATAAATTTCTATCGGGACTCTCTCTCGACCCCAAAACGCCTGCCGTTTTGGCCGAAAATCTGGCCAAAAGCCTTTAAAACGCTGAGAAACAACAGGATCGCGATAAGGGGCTGTGCTGGGCCGGATCCAGCCGACAACCCGCCGGGGGGCGAGGCAATCTCGCAATCGCCTAACCAACTAGAGGGCCAAACTCCCATGGAAGCCCGACGGCAGAGGCTTTGCTCTGTGGGTGCCCGGGGTTTGGTTCCGGCGTTTTTTGCCGATCTTGCCGACGGGCCGTGCGCGACCGGGCACCCGATCTGCCGGCACATGCGATCAGCGTTTTCTCGAGCCTGCCGTGAGGTAGGCCGCAAGACAGCATGTGATTTCGTGCACCAACGCCGGGATGGTCATCGGCGCGCCGCTGACTTCGTCGTCGTCGAACATCATCTGCTGGGCTAAAGCCGCATACACCAGCCGCCAGGTCACATCGGCCGCGATCGCCGGGTGGGCATGGGCGATCTCGTCGCGGTGGCTCAGCACGAGCGTGTTGAAGATGGTGGCGAACACGGCGTTCGCCCGAATGCCCTGGGCCCGCAGGTTCGGGTCGGCTGAACGGTGAAGAACGAAGAAGCGGGCTGAATTGCGGTATTCCTGCGTGGCGGTGAAGAGGTGCGAGAGGAACACCTCGATCGCGCCTGCCAGAGTTTTTTCGTTGCCGGCTGCTGCGACCGCCACGTGCGCCGCGCCTCCGAGCCGCAAGAGAAACCGCTCGTGCATTGCTTGGAGCAGGCCGTCGCGGTCGCCGAACCGGTTGTAGAAGCTCCCGACCGATGTTTCCGCGCGATTGACGACGGCTTCCACAGTGAGGGCGGCATCCCCGCCCTCTGCAAAAATGACCTCGGCTGCGTCAAGCATTTTGGCCATCGAACGAGCGCTGCGGTCTTGCTGAGGTTTACGAGCCATGGTCATCCACAATGCGTTATCTGTGAGGCGGTCCTGCCCGCGTCCTTGGGGCGAACGGTAGCAGGGTGGGCAGTCGCGCCCAACACGGCTTCATCATCATAATTCGTGGGGAAGAAGAGATGGTCGCATGCTTGCCGGTCAGCCCGCGGCGTCGAGACGAAATCGGCCGTGGCGACAGCGGCCATGCCGTATGACGAGCGAAAATGGCGGCGGTTGCCGTTGATGACGGGATCTCCGGGGCGAACGAGTCGGAGGCCGTGGGGTTACCCGTAGACGTCAGACTCTGCCACCGCTTCTGGCTCGGCGGAGGGGCCCGGGCAACCTTTGATCGTCCCGGAATCTCCGACCGGGCTGGTTCCACCGCGATGGTCGATGATCGTGCGCATTCACACGCGAGAGAACGGACCGGATGTGAAGGTGGCTCGGATTCCTGGCCGTCGCCATGGCCTTCGCCGGAACGCCGACATCGGCCCGTGCCGCTGACCCCTTCACCGATCAGGAGTCTCGACGCTGGCATGTGTCGGGCATCGTGGGCGGCTCGTTCATGACGCTCGCGAGCGGTGGCGAAAACACGCGAGCCCCGGCGGCCAACACCGGCAGTGCGACCGGCGGCGCCTTCACCGGTGGCGGCGGATACCGGCTCTCCGTCAACGATTACATCTATGCGGGTGGATACGACCGGGTGGCCGAGTTCGCCTGGCAAGCCGGCGGCGGACTCATATGGAATGCGTCGGACCGGCTCCGTCGGCTGCGATGTGCCCAGCTATTTTCAGAGTCTCGAGCACCTCCTGCGGTATTGCACCCGGCCGCCCTTCGCGCTCGAACGGCTCTCCGTGATCCGCGGCGCCGACGGTCGTATCCGCTACGCGATGCCCCGGCACAAGGCCGCCAACTGCGTCGGCCCTGGCCGCGGGCGGAAGTCCACGCGGCCCGGCGCGCACGGCTTGGTCGAGCTCTCGCCGTTTGAGTTCCTGGATCGGCTCGCCGATCTGATCCCGCAGCCGCGCAAGCACCGGCACAGGTATCACGGCGTGTTTGCGTCGAATCACCTGCTGCGGCCGTCCGTCACGGCACTGGCGATCCCGCCTCAGAGGAGACTGCCGGCAGGAGTCGGCTTCCTTCGAACCGGAGGTTCGCAAGCGGACGACGGCCAGGATGGCTTCGCTCGCGTGAACCCAGCTCCTCACACACCTCGACCAACCGCTCGCACCGCCGCCAATCTCGCCAGCTCGCGGGCCGCCCACCGACTGGGACGAACTCGTCCGGGCCCATGACGATCGCGACGTCTTTCAGGGACGGATAGACGAGCTGCCCGCAATCGACATCCACTCGCCGTGAGGCGGGCGTCGCCAACCGACTGGTGCCCGGCTGCGGAGAACGTCTGCGCCCGTCGCGAAGAACTACGATGCCGGAGTGCGACGCAGCCTGGGAATCCCCGCGACCACCAGCCCGGCACGCACCAGTCAGCGACCAGCCCGGGTCCGCACGCGACTCACCGAGCGGAAAACTGCGGCGGACGTGCCATTGGCCGGGCTATCCTTTCAATGGGTGCTGGGGCCGCACGCCGCCGTCACCCGACAGGACCAGGAACACGCCCCCCGGCAGTCGCGACCGCGGCTTGAGCGAGGTC
>CAIWZS010000051.1 GCA_903917235.1 uncultured Planctomycetaceae bacterium
CTTCCGCCTCACCGACGTGCATGGCGACGTCGTCCATGGCATCCTGTCCTGATCCGTCACCGTCCCCGGAGCATCGCACCATGACCGCGTCCCGCCCGTCACGTCGCAGGTTCCTCGCGGGCTCCGCCGCCGGCGCGGCAGGTCTCCTCCTGCCCGTGTCCCGCCGCACCGTCGCCGCGGAGGCCCCCTCCGAACGGCCCGTCTTCGCCACGATCGGGCTGCGCAACCAGGGCTGGGCGATCACGAGCAAGTCGTTTCCGTATGCCGACTTCGCCGCGCTGGCCGACGTCGACGCGAACGTGCTCGCGGAACACGTCGCGAAGGTCGAGAAGGCCCAGGGTCGCAAGCCCGACGCGACCGCCGAGTACCGCACGATCCTCGACCGCCGCGACATCGACGCGGTCATGATCGCGACACCGGATCACTGGCACACCAAGATCGCCGTCGAGGCGATGCGGGCCGGCAAGGACGTCTACTGCGAGAAGCCTCTCACGCTGACGATCGACGAGGGCAGGCTCATCGAGCGGGTCGTGCAGGAAACCGGCCGCGTCTTCCAGGTGGGGACGATGCAGCGCACGGAGTCGGACGGGCGGTTCCTGCAGGCGGTCGCACTCGTGCGGGCCGGACGGATCGGCACCGTGAGGAAGGTGACCTGCGGCATCAACGCCATGGAGGAGTCGCCGGCGATCCCGACGGCTCCCGTGCCGCAGGGACTCGACTGGGACCGCTGGCTCGGGCCGGCGCCCGCCGTGCCGTACCGCGCCCTGCCGGAGCTCCGCGTCGGCTACGGCGGCGGCGTGCCCCTCTACTCGAACTGCCACTACTCGTTCCGCAACTGGCACGAGTACTCCGGAGGCAAGCTGACCGACTGGGGCGCCCACCACGTCGACATCGCCTGCTGGGCGCTCGGCGCGACCGACACCGGCCCGAGCCGGATCGAGCCGCTCGAGTACACCCTGCCGGTCGCGTACAAGGACGGGCATCCGCTGGTGAACGACCGCTACAACGCGGCGACGAAGTTCCGGATCCGCGCGGCCATGCCCCGCGACGTGGAGATGATCATCACGAGCGAAGGGGACAACGGCATCCTCTTCGAGGGCACCGAGGGCCGGTTCTTCGTCAATCGCGGCAAGATCACCGGTGCGCCGGTGGAGGCGCTCAAGGACCATCCGCTGCCCGACGGGGCGATCGAGGCGGTCTACGGCGGGCCGGTGAGTGCGAACCACACCGCCAACTTCGTGGCGGCGATGCGGTCGCGCACGCAGCCCATCTCGGACGTCTGGTCGCACAACCGGATGCTCGAAATCTGCCACCTCGCCAACATCGCCATGCGACTCGGACGGCCGCTCGCCTGGGATCCGGTGCGTCGCGAGATCGTGGGCGACGCCCAGGCCAATGCCTTCCTCGCCCGCGAAAGCCGCAAGGGTTACGAGATCTCCGGCGGAGCCTGACACGGTCGCGGGCACTCGCGTTGCCGGATCGACAACGCATCCGGATCCCGTGGAGCCGTGAGGGCCAAGGCGGAGCCGGTGCTCGACCACACTTCAGATGCGCTCGAGCGCAACGCCTCTCCCTCAGCCGGCCAGACCGTCGAGCGTGCCCGTGGCGTCGGCGAACGAGTCGACCACGCCACCGGTCGCCCGCGCGAGCGACAGGAGGAGATTCGCGAGGGGCGGATGGTCGTCCTCGTCGAAGGCCAGGTGACGGCCCTGCCGCAGACCGAGCCGCCGCCCGCCGGCCACGAGCAGGGGCAGGTTCTTCGGAGAGTGCTCGCCTCCCTTGCCCGAGTTCATCCCGCTTCCGTAGAGCACGACCGTGTGGTCGAGCATGCGGCCCTCGCCCTCCGTGGTCGCGGCGAGCAATCCGAGGAAGCGGCCGAGCTTCGCGAGGTGGAAGCGGTCGATCTCCGCGAGCTTCGCGAGCATCGCCGCGTCGCCCCCGTGATGGGACAGCTCGTGATGGTTCTCGCCGCCCCCCCCGAACCCTCCCGCCTCACGCGACCACTCGAACGTGACGACGCGGGTCGTGTCGGTGATGAGGGCGAGATAGACGATCTCGAGCATCACGTCGAGCCACATCGATCGGTCGTGGCCGTTGGCGGGCTTGCTCGCGAGCTGGAGGCCGGTGCTCGCGACCTCGGACTTGGGTCGGTCGACCCAGTCGACGAGCCGCTCCACCTGGCGCTCGGTCTCCCGCACGCTCGAAAGATACTCGTCGAGCTTGCGGCGATCGGTCGCGCCGAGCCGTCGATGGAGGCGGCGGGCATCAACGCCGACGGCGTCGAGGATCGAACGTCGCTCGGCGTGCCGGGCGAGCGTCGCCTCCCGATCGGCGGCGGTGTCCGGCACGAACAGGCGGTCAAAGAGCCGCTGGGGCGTGTTCTCGGCGGGCAGCGGCGTGCCCGTCGCGTCGAAGGAGAGCGTGTGGCTGTGGCCCGCCCCGCCCGTGCCCGACATGTCGGAGAGCTGCAGCGACGGAAAGCGGGTGTGCGGCGCGTGCGCCGCGGCGACGACCTGGTCGATCGAGATGCGGTTGGTGTAGTCCGCGCCGGGGGTGGCCGAGAGGTCCGCCCCCGTCAGCCAGGTGTCCGCCCCGCTGTGACCGCCCTTGGCGTGTGGATGCCCGAGGCCCGAGACCACCGTCACGTCGTCGCGGTGCGGAGCGAGCGCGGCGAGCGTCGGCGAGAGCGTGAAGTCCGGCCCCGCATCGGTGGGCAGCCATTCGACGATGTTGACGCCGTTGGGCACGTAGCAGCAGACGAGTCGCGGCTGCGCCGCTGGCGAGGAGGCGAGCGGCTGGAACGTGGAGGGGGCGGCATCGCAGCGCGGCAGCATCGCGTCGAGGAGCGGGAGAGGCAGCGCCGCCCCGGCCGCCCGCAGGAGGTGTCGGCGCGTGAGCGCGAGGCGAGGCGATTCCGACATGGTCGATCCTCCGGGTGTGCGGCCGGCCCTACCTGGTGACGAAGGCGTCGCTCGTCACGATCGCCTTCACGAGCGCGCGCACCGTGGTGCCCTCGGCCCGCATGCGGGCCACGCACCGCGCGACGGTCGGCCGGTCGGCGAGGCCGAGTTCGCGGCCCAGGGCATACGTGAGCATCCGTGCGGCAAGCGCCTCGAGGAAGCGTCCGTCCATCTCCAGCATCGCCTGCTGGAGGCCCTCCACGCCGTCGATCGCCCGGCCGTCGGGCATGCGCGAGGAGGCGTCGATGACCGGATCGTTCTGCTGGACCCGCCCCTTGTAGCCGAACCCTTCGCGGTCCCGCCACGCGCCGGAGGCGTCGTAGTTCTCGAGTGCGAATCCGAGCGGGTCGATCCGCGCATGGCAGCGGGCACACTGCGGAAGCGTGCGGTGC
>CAIWZS010000052.1 GCA_903917235.1 uncultured Planctomycetaceae bacterium
CGCCGACTTGCCTTTGCAACCGTTCCGGGCCGATATCTTGCCGGTCCCTGCGGGCCCTGGCCTCCCGGGGAATTAATTGGCGCACCAAATCCGGCACAGTCAGTGCACGCAGAGAGCCGCACCGACTCGCACGACGAAAGCGAAACGGCCGCGTCACTCGCTTTTGCGGGCGGCGCGGCCGTGCTGTTTCGAACCCAAGTACCCCCACGGGGAGTCGAACCCCGGTTTTCGGACTGAGAACCCGACGTCCTGGGCCACTAGACGATGGGGGCGTATGGCACTCGTTCTAGCAGCGTCGACCACCGAGTCAAGCAAACTTGAGCGCCGTCGATCCGTGGCCGTGCCGCCCGCATCGTCGCCATGATCGCGTGGCCGTTGCCGGGGCGATCATCTCACCGAAACCCCGGGAAACCGTCGAGTCGCCGGGTTCTGCCGCGTCCGAGCGCGAAGCCCGCAGCGGCTGCGATCGAGGCTGCGACGAGCGTGATGAGCCAGCGACGCCGCCTCGTGGCTCGATCCGACTCTTCATTGGCCAGCGCCGCCGCGAGGAGGCGTGTCGCTTCGATCACATCCGGTGCCGACGACGGCTGCGATGCCGCCGACGCCGACGGCCATGCCCCGGTCGCCTGCCACGTCAGTGGGGCGGGGTGACGCGGGCCGGGAGCGATTGCGGATCGGGCGAGCCCCACGGCTTCAAGGAGCGTGCGGGGGTGCTGAAAGCGGTCGGCAGGTGCCTTCGACAGCAGCCTCTCGACGATCGAGCAGAGCGACGCAGGCAGGTCGGCCCTGCGTCTGGCGAGCGGCACCAGCGGTTCGCTGCCATGGGCCATCGCCACGCTGACGCTGGTCGCGCCGGAGAAGGGCGGCGTGCCGGCCAGGAGGTGATAGAGCGTCGCGCCGAGCGAGTAGAGATCGCTGCGTGCATCGACGTCGTCCCCCCTGCCCTGCTCCGGGCTCATGTACAGCGGTGTTCCCAGGGTCATTCCCGTCTGGGTCAGGGTCACGTCGTCGGTTGCCACTCGCGCCAGCCCGAAGTCGGCGACCTTCACATCACCGGCTCGCGTCACGAGCAGATTTTCCGGCTTGATGTCACGATGGACGATCCCCTGATCAGCCGCCCGCGCCAGCGCCGAGCCCACCTGTTCGAGCACATCGAGAGCCTGCGGGGCATCGAGCGGGCCGCGGGCCGTGAGCCACTCCTTGAGCGATGGGCCTTCGACGAACTCCGTCACGAGAAAATGCACGCCCTCGATTCGCGCCACCTCGTGGATCTGCACGATGTTGCCGTGGACGAGCGCGGCGGCCGCTCGCGCCTCGCGCTCGAATCGCTCGACCGCCCCGGGATGCCGGAGCGTCTCGGGTCGCAGGACCTTGACGGCCACCCTGCGGCCGAGAGACGTCTGCTCGGCGAGATACACGTCCGCCATGCCGCCGCTTCCAAGGTGGCGGATGAGCCGATATCCTCCGAGCGTTCGACCGGCGAGGTCGGATGCGGCGGTACCGTCCTTCGGTGGCAGACCCGTCGTCATGCGTGGAACCTAGCACCAGGAAAGCCGATGCCAAAGCCGAACGCCGCTGCCCTCCAGAAAGCCGCCGAAAAAGTCGATCTGACCGCAGGTCCGTTCCAGGTCGTCCTCGAGACGACGATGGGGACGATCCGCCTCGATCTCGATGCGAAGGTGGCGCCCGGTCATGTACGCAACATGGTGGCCCTGGCCGAGAGTGGATTCTACGACGGCACGGGCTTCCATCGAATCATCAAGGGATTCATGATCCAGGGGGGATGTCCGGAAGGCACGGGAACCGGCGGCCCGGGCTATCGCATACCCGCCGAGTTCAACGCGACGCCGCACGAACCGGGCGTTCTGTCCATGGCACGAACGAACGACCCGAACTCGGCCGGCAGCCAGTTTTTCATCTGCCTGGGAAAGGCCACCCACCTCGATCGCAACTACACGGCGTTCGGCCGCACCGCGGACGACGCGAGCCTGCAGGTGGTGCGGGCGATCGGTGACGTCGCCACCGGCCCGAACGACCGTCCCCGGCAGCCGGTGACGATCACGAAGGCCACGGTCACTCGTCTGCAGGCGCCGTGAAGCGGCGACCACCGAAGACGATGCGGAGTCCGAACAGCGCGAGGGCGACGCCTCCCGCCCCGGCCAGCAGGTGGCTGCCTTCGTCCGCGGCGACGCGCAGCACGGCCATCGGGATCGAGACGGGTGGTCGTGACGGGTTGATGTCGGCCCGTGCCTGCCGGGCTGCGGTGGAATCGCCGGCTGGTCCGGGGCCCTGCGCGAACGCCATCGAGTCGGGCATCGCGGTCGGTTGTGGGGTGGATTGCTGCGAAGGCTGGTGAAGGCTCGGGCCCGCCGCCAGCAGCGGACTGGCGACGTACGTCGATCGCTCGATCGACCCATCGGCCGAGGCCAGCCGTGCCGGCTGGACGCCCGCCGGAGTGCCGAGCCCGCGGGCGATCGCCGGCTCGTTGGAAAACTCCGCGATCGGCAGCGGCGTGAAGCCGCTGGATCCCACGCTCGTGAGGAACATGCGAACGCGGGTGGAACAACTCCCGATCGTGCGGCCTTCCGCCTGTCCGAACAGCACTC
>CAIWZS010000053.1 GCA_903917235.1 uncultured Planctomycetaceae bacterium
CGTTGCCATCGATGGCGATGCCATCAACAGCACCAAGGGGGCACTCTGATGGAGCCGCAGGTCGTGTGCATCGTCGCCACCGGGAGCGCCAATCTTGCGTCCGTGCGCCGGGCCGTGGAGCGTCGCGGCCATGTGGCGATCGTCACCGACGATCCGCAGGAGGTCGTCGCCGCGCCGCGGCTGATCCTGCCGGGCGTCGGCGCGTTCGGGGCCGCCATGAACGAACTGGCGGCTCGCGGCCTGATCGAGGCGTTGCAACATCGCCTGCTGGGGTGCATGCCGACGCTGTGCATCTGCCTGGGAATGCAACTGCTGTGCGAGTCGAGCGAGGAATCGCCGGGCGTGCCAGGGCTCGGCGTCGTGCCGGGACGCATCACGCGTTTCGCGGCAGGCGAGGGCGTGCGCGTGCCGCAACTGGGTTGGAATCTCGTGACGCCCACGGGCGAAGGGATGTTCATGGAGCCCGGGTGGGCGTACTACGCGAACTCCTACCGGCTGGCCGAAGCTCCCGAAGGATGGAACGTGGCGGTGAGCGAGCACGGAGGGCCATTCATCGGCGCGATGCAGCGCGGCGGGGTGCTGGCGTGCCAGTTTCACCCGGAGCTTTCGGGTACCTGGGGCTCGGAGTTGATCGGGCGATGGCTGGACGGCACCCCGGCGTTGTCGACTGGGGCCTCGCGCACTTCGGCGAGGAAACCACCTGTTTCGCGGGTGATTCCTTGCCTTGACGTCGCGAACGGGCGCGTGGTCAAAGGCGTGCGATTCGCCAACCTACGGGACATGGGCGATCCGGCGACCATGGCAGCGGCGTACGAAGCGCAAGGAGCCGACGAACTGGTGGTGCTGGACGTCTGTGCGACCATCGAGTCGAGACGTGCGGCCGCACGGACGGTCGATGCCGTTCGACGGGCCGTCTCGATCCCCGTGACCGTGGGCGGGGGCGTCGCGACGGTCGACGACGCCAAGGCGCTGCTCGACGCCGGGGCCGACAAGGTCGCGATCAACTCGGCGGCCGTGCACGACCCCGCGCTGATCTCCCGGTTGGCGACTCGCTTCGGAAGGCAGTGCGTGGTGGTGGCGATCGATGCCGCACGCGACGCTTCGCGGACCGGCGACCATTGGAGCGTCGTGGTGAGGTCGGGCCGAGAGCGGACGTCTCTCGACGTGGTGGAGTGGGCCCGAGAAGCGGCCGGCCGAGGCGCGGGCGAGGTGCTGCTCACGAGCCGCGACCGGGACGGCACCCGCGACGGATACGACCTCGCGCTGCTGAAGGCCGTCTGCGGCGGGGTGGAGATCCCCGTGATTGCCAGCGGCGGGGCGAACTCGCCGGACCACCTGGCGGCCGCGTTGGCGTCGGGGGCGAGCGCGGTGCTCGCCGCGTCGATCTTTCACGAGGCCGAGTACACGGTGAGTCACGTCAAGGCCGCGCTCTCTTCTCGCGGCATGGAGGTTCGTTCATGATCATTCCGTCAATCGATCTGCAGGGCGGTCAGACGGTGCAACTGGTGCAGGGCGCTCGCAAGGAACTCGAGGCGGGCGACCCGCGCCCGATCGCGGAGCGGTTCGGTCTCATCGGCGAAACGGCGGTCATCGACCTCGACGCGGCGATGGGCGAGGGGAGCAACGAATCGCTCGTGCGAGAGCTCGTCGACCTCTGCCCGTGTCGCGTGGGCGGGGGCATCCGAACCCCGGAGCGAGCCCGCATGTGGCTCGACGCAGGGGCTCGCAAGATCATCGTGGGCACGGCGGCATCTCCCGAGCTGCTGCGGCAGTTCCCGCGTGATCGGCTGATCGCCGCGCTGGATGCCCGCGACGGAGAGGTGGTGGTCGAGGGGTGGAAGACGCGAACGGGAACCCGGATCCTCGATCGCATGAGGGCCTTGCGGCCGCTGGTCGGCGGATTTCTCGTCACCTTCGTCGAGACCGAGGGCACGCTGTCGGGACTGAGCGTGGAGCGAGCCACGCCGCTGCTCGAGGCGGCGGGCGACTGTCGAATCACGGTCGCCGGAGGCATCCGAAGCGCGGAGGAGATCGGCGCGCTCGACGCCATCGGCATCGACGCGCAGGTCGGCATGGCCTTGTACAAGGGCATGGTGCATCCTGCCGACGCGATCGCCGCGACGCTTCGGAGCGACCGCCCGGACGGCCTCTGGCCCACGGTGGTCACGGATGAGCGAGGCGTGGCGCTCGGACTGGCCTACAGCAACCGGGAGTCCCTCCGAGCCGCCTACGAACGCCGCCGCGGCGTGTATTGGTCTCGCTCACGGGGCCTGTGGAGCAAGGGCGACACGTCGGGCGCGTGGCAGGAGTTGATCCGCATCGATGCCGACTGCGATCGCGATGCGCTGCGGTTCATGGTGCGCCAGCGGGGTTCGGGCGACTTCTGCCACACCCAGACGCGAACCTGTTGGGGGCCGGATGCCGGCATCGCCGAGGTCGCACGGCGGTTGCTTCTGCCGCCTGACGCTCGCGATGGGGGCTCGTACACCTCTCGCCTGCTGAGGGAGCCCTCGCTTCTCGCGAGCAAGTTGGTGGAAGAGGCTCGCGAGTTGGCCGAGGCCTCCTCGCGGCCGGATCGGGTGCACGAGGCGACGGACCTGCTCTACTTCACACTCGTCTCGCTGGCTTCGGCGGGCATCGACCTCGCCGAGATCGACCGCGAACTCTCGAAACGAGCGTTGCGGCTGAGTCGTCGGCCCGGCCACGCGAAAACACTCGAGCCGGCGAAGGAACAGGAGCCGTCACGATGAACGCCGACACGCTACTGAAGGCGTTACGACCCGATCAAGTGCCCTCGCTGCGCCGGGCCCCCTTCGACGCCGCCACGCTGCGGGAGGCGGAACGCATCGTCGAGCATGTTCGCTCGGGCGGCGAGGACGCGCTCCGCGCGTGTGCGGAACGCTTCGACGGCCTCGATCGCGGGTCGTCGCTGGTCATCGAGCCATCGTCGCTCAAGCATGCGGCGGAGGCGTTGCCGATCGAGGACCGTCGCATTCTTGAGCGAACCGCGGAGCGGATCCGTCGATTCGCCGAGGCGCAGCGAGCCGCGCTGCGGGACTTCGAGCTCGTGTCGGACGTCGGAGGCGGAGACATCACGATGGGCCAGCGGGTGCTGCCCCTGAGCGTCGTGGGTTGCTATGCGCCCGGGGGACGATACCCGTTGCCCTCGTCGGTGCTCATGACCGCGGTGACGGCGCGTGCCGCCGGGGTGCCGAACGTGATCGTGGCCTCGCCTCGGCCGACGACAGCCACGC
>CAIWZS010000054.1 GCA_903917235.1 uncultured Planctomycetaceae bacterium
ACCTCTCCTTCCTCGTCCGCACGCCCGCGGGGGCCGATGACGGCACCGCACCCGAACCGCACCCGATGGAACCGGGTCCGCACGGGCATTCCCACGGCAGTGTACGCTGCTTGAACACGCGGCCCCAAGGGCGGCGGCAGCCTCGTCACCCAGGGAACACCCCTCCACGCCACCCGGAGCGCGGCCCATGCACGACTCGACGACCGACGTCCTCCGCGCGCTGCTCGCCGAGCGATCGGTCGCGACACTCGCGACGCTGCACGCGGGGCGCCCGGCGGCCTCGATGATCCCCTTCGCCGTCCATGTCTCGGGCGGCATGCCCGTGCTCGTCACCCACGTGAGCAGTCTTGCGGCACACACGCGCGACATGCTCGCGTCACCCGAGGTCTGCCTGCTCATCACCGCCCCGGAGTCGCCGGGCGCGATGCCGCAGTCACTCGCCCGCGTGTCGCTGCCGGGCGTGGCCGCGTTCGTCGCCCCGGATCACCCCGACCACGCACCGCTGAAGGCGACGTACCTCGCGAAGTTTCCCGACGCTGCCGACCTCTTCACGCTGGGTGACTTTTCGATCGTGGCGATCACGCCGACGTCGGCCCGACTCGTGGCGGGCTTCGCCCGCGCCCACACGCTCGAGCCCGCTGCCCTCGCCGACGCGCTGGCGTCCACGACTCCCGGGAGGACGACTCGATGAGCGACGCGAGCCCGAATCCCCGTTCATCGGAGCTGGCCGCCCAGCCTTCCGCGTCACGGCCGCACGCGCTCACGGCCCTGTCGCCCGCGGTGAAGGCCCGCATCGGCCGGGTGGCGATCCATGCGGCGATCGCCGCGGTCGTGCTGCTCGCAGTCGCGCCGCTGGCCGATCGTGTCGGCGGCGCGGCGCTCGACGGCTCGTTCAAGCGGGCGATCGCGGCGCTCGCGACCACGCGCGGACTCGACGCGGCGCTCTCGCTCGCGCAGAGTTCGGAGGTGAGCTTCAGCCTCGGTCCCGGGGGCAGCATCGGGATCGGGCAGGTGCTCGATCCCGTCAACGACCTGGTCGAGCAGTACGGCACGCTGCTCATGACGAGCACGACGGCCCTGGGCATCCAGCAGGTGGGACTGCGACTGGGCCGGTCTCTCGGCTGGTGGCTCTTCGTGCCGTCGCTCGTCGCGCTCGCCGCGGCGAGCGCAGCCCGCGGGTCGATGGCCACGGGCCTCACCACGTGGGGTCGCCGACTCTTCGCGCTTGCGCTGTTCGCACGCCTCGCGATCCCGACGGCCGCGTGGATCGACGGGATCGTGGCCGACCGCTTCCTGGAGGCCGACTACCTCGCGGCCACCGCCGTCGTGGAGCGCACGACGGAGAGGCTCGAGGACATGAAGGCGGATGGACCGGACAAACCGTGGTACGAGCGGCTGAACCCCGTGAAGGTGATCGGCGAGCAGGCGAAGCAGCTGTCCGACACCCTCGGCACCGCGGCCGAATCGATCGTGAACCTCGTCATCTACTTCACGGTCTCCACGATCGTGCTGCCGCTGGGCACGCTCTGGCTGCTCTCGAGGACGCTGGGCGCGATCTTCGGGCCACGCGCCTGACCGACCGCGACGCCGTTCGCACGCCTGGAGGCGTGCGCCACGTGCAGGCAAGGAGGGCGAGAGCACAGGTCAAAAGCGAAACGCGGAGCCGGTCGGGGCTCAGCCGCGGCCGCGGAGCGTGCGGTAGCGGCGGATGAGGCCGGCGGTCGAGGGGTCGTGGCCGGAGAGCGGCGGCTCGGCGGCGGCCTCGAGTTCCGGCACGATGCGCGTGGCGAGCACCTTGCCGAGTTCCACGCCCCACTGGTCGAACGAGTTGACGTTCCAGATCACGCCCTGAGTGAAGACGGCATGCTCGTGGTACGCCACCAGGGCGCCGAGCGCATGGGGCGTGAGTTCCTCCGCGAGGATCGTCGTGCTCGGCCGATTCCCCGGAAACACCTTGTGGGGCACGAGCGATTCGTCGACGCCCCCCTTCGCCGCCATTTCGGCGCGGACCTCGTCGGCCGATCGGCCGAAGGCGAGCGCCTCGGCCTGCGCGAAGACGTTGGCCATGAGGAGGTCGTGGTGCCGACCGAGCGGCCGCCGCGACCGGGCGAAGCCGATGAACTCGCACGGGATCGTGCGCGTGCCCTGGTGAATGAGCTGATAGAAGGAGTGCTGGCCGTTCGTGCCGGGCTCACCCCAGTAGACCGGGCAGGTGTCGTAGCCGTCGATCGTGGCGCCGTCGAGCGTGACCCGCTTGCCGTTGCTCTCCATCGCCAGCTGCTGGAGATACGCCGCGAAGCGCCGCAGGGCGTGGTCGTATGGCAGCACGGCGATCGACCCGCTCCCGAGGAACGTCGTGTTCCAGACGTCGACGAGTCCCTGGAGCACCGGCAGGTTGCGCTCGAGCGGCGCCTCGCGGAAGTGGACGTCCATCGCGTGGAAGCCGGCGAGCAGCTCGCCGAACCGCTCAGGCCCGACCGCAAGCATCGTCGCGAGGCCGATCGCCGAGTCCATCGAGTAGCGACCGCCCACCCAGTCCCAGAAGCCGAACATGTTCGCCGTGTCGATGCCGAAAGCCGACACCTCGGCGGCGGCTGTCGAGACGGCGACGAAGTGCTTCGCCACGGCGGCCTCCGTGCCGAGCGCCCCCACGAGCCAGTCGCGGGCGGAGCGGGCGTTGGCGAGCGTCTCGAGCGTGGTGAACGTCTTCGAGGCGACGATGAAGAGCGTCTCGGCGGGATCGAGGCCGGCGGTCGCCTCCACGAAGTCGCTGCCGTCGACGTTCGAGACGAACCGGAAGGCGAGGTCGGGGGTGGCGTAGGACTTGAGCGCGTCGTTGGCCATGACCGGACCGAGGTCGGAGCCGCCGATGCCGATGTTGACCACCGTGCGGATGCGGCGGCCGGTGTGGCCAGTCCACGCCCCGCCCCGCACCCGCTCCGCGAACGCGCCCATCCGGCCGAGCACCTCGTGGACGTCGGGTACGACGTCGCGGCCGTCGAGCATGATCCGCTCCCCGGCCGGAGCCCGCAGGGCCACGTGCAGGACGGCGCGGTGCTCGGTGGTGTTGATCCGCGCGCCCGAGAACATCGCGTCGATGCGCGACTCGAGGCCGCACGCCTCGGCGAGCGCGAGCAGCCGCACGAGCGTTTCGGCCGTGATCCGCTGCTTCGCATGATCGACGAACAGACCACAGGCCTCGAACGAGAACCGGTCGGCCCGCGACGGGTCCTCCGCGAAGAGATCGCGCAGGTGCTGCGGCGCGAGCGTGCGGGTGTGATCGATGACCGCCCGCCACTCGGGCAGCGAGGTGCGGGCCGTGGCCGGACGTATTGCTGACATGACGACTCCTCGAGTGATTCCCGCTGCCCGCGTCGCCTCACGCCCCGGCGCCGGCCGTCGCCCGCGACTTCTCCTCCACCACCGCGAGGAGGTCGTGCCAGCTCTTCACGAACGACGCCGCGCCGTCGCGCTGCAGCGTCGCGCCGATCGCATCGAGATCGACGCCGGTTCGTTCCACCGCCGCGAGCGTCTCCTCGGCGTTGCCGCCGCCCGCCGAGACGATGCCAGTCACCGCGCCGTGATCCGCGAAGGCGAGGAGCGTCTTTTCCGGCAGCGTGTTGACCGTGTGCGGTGCGGCGAGGGCGTCGACGTAGAACGTGGCCGGCAGTGACGGATCCTTCGTCCCGGTGCTTGCGAAGAGGAGCCGCTGTGGGAGGGCGCCAAAGTTCGCCAGACGCTGAAAGCGGTCGGACGCGATCAGGTCGCGGTAGGCGCGGTAGCACTGGCGTCCGACGGCGATGCCGACCGTGTTGGCGAGGTGGCGGGGCAGGCTCGCCGTGGCCGCGTCCCAGCGGCTGATGAAGAGCGACGCCACCGAGCACACCCGCGCCGGCAGGCCGGCCTCGATCCGGCGCTCGATGCCCCGCATCCACGCCTCGGCCGCCGCGAGGTAGTGCTCGCAGGTGAAGAGGAGCGTGACGTTCACCGGCACGCCCGCGAACGTGGCCTCCTCGATCGCCGGCAGCCCCTCGGCCGTGCCAGGGATTTTGATGAAGAGGTTCGGCCGGGCGGCGCGGCGGTGCAGGTCCAACGCCGAGTCGATCGTGCGGCGGGCGTCGTAGGCGAGCGTCGGCGACACCTCGAGCGACACCCAGCCGTCCACGCCTCCGGTACGGTCGTGGATCGGCCGAAAGAGATCGGCGGCGCGCACGAGGTCCTCGATCGCCAGCTCGAAGAAGAGCGACTCGCCCGAAAGGCCGCGCCGCACCTTCTCGGCCACGGCATCGTCGTACGCGGCCGTGCCGTGCAGCGCCTGATTGAAGATCGAGGGGTTGCTCGTCAGGCCGGTGATGCCGAGCCGTTCGATCATGCCCGCGAGCGAGCCGTCGTCGAGCATCGCGCGGGTGATCGTGTCGATCCAGAGGCTCTGGCCGAGGCGGTGGAGCGCGAGCGTGAGGGCGGGCATGGGCCGTCTCCTGCGATGCGGTGCGGCGCCGCCACCGCTCGTGGGGACGCCGAAAAACGATCCGGTGCGTGAATGTATCGCCGGCACACGACGCCTGCACCCGAGCGTCGTGGCAGACGACCATTTTCCGCGCGGGTGTCCGACCGTATAACGCTCTCGACTGCCTGGTCACGCGGCCCGGTCGTCCCCCTCGTCATCCCGCGACGCATCCTCACGGAGTTCTCACAGTGGCCCAGCAGCCCTGCGACATCGGACTGGTCGGACTGGCGGTCATGGGGGAGAACCTCGCCCTCAACATCGCCAGCCGCGGCTTCCACATCGCCGTCTTCAATCGCACGACGAGCGTGACCGACGCCTTCACGGCGGGTCGCGGCAAGCTCCCGAACGTCGTCGGGTGCCACACGCTCGAGCAGCTCGTCGCGGCGCTCGCGAAGCCGCGCAAGGTGATGCTCATGGTGAAGGCGGGGCCGGCGGTGGATCAGCTCATCGCCACGCTCCTGCCGCTGCTCTCTCCCGGCGACGTGATCATCGACGGCGGCAACACCTACCCGGCCGACACCGACCGGCGCACGCGGGAGGTCGAGGCGGCGGGCCTGCTCTACGTCGGCACGGGCGTGTCGGGCGGCGAGGAGGGCGCGCTCAAGGGTCCGAGCCTCATGCCGGGCGGCTCGGCGGCGGCGTGGCCGCTCATCAAGCCGATCTTCCAGGCGATCGCCGCGAAGGTCGGGCCCGCGGGCGACATCCCCTGCTGCGACTGGGTCGGCCCCGGCGGCTCGGGCAACTACGTGAAGATGGTGCACAACGGGATCGAGTACGGCGACATGCAGTTGATCTGCGAGGCCTACGCGCTCCTGAAGCACGGTGCCGGACTCTCCAACGACGAACTCGCCCGGGTGTTCGACGGTTGGAACAGGGGCGAACTCGACAGCTACCTGATCGAGATCACGCGCGACATCTTCACGGTTCGCGACCCCGACACGGGCGACCACCTCGTCGACCGCATCCTCGACCGTGCCGGGGCGAAGGGCACGGGCAAGTGGATGAGCCAACTGGCACTCGACCTCGGGGCGCCCAGCACCATGGTCACCGAGGCGGTCTTCGCCCGCAGCCTCTCGGCGCTCAAGGACCAGCGGGTGCGGGCCTCGAGCGTGCTCGCCGGCCCCGACATGCGCAGCCACGACGACCCGGCCGGCTTCACCGACCAGGTGCGACGGGCCCTCTACGCCGCGAAGATCGCGAGCTACGCCCAGGGCTTCGTCCAGCTCGCGGCGGCGGCCGCCGAGCAGGGCTGGCAGCTCGACTACCGCTCGATCGCCATGCTCTGGCGGGGCGGCTGCATCATCCGTGCGCGGTTCCTCGACGACATCGCCGCGGCCTATGCCGCCAATCCGAAGCTCGAAAACCTCATGCTCGCGCCGTCGTTCGCGAAGGTGCTCGCCGCGGCCCAGCCGGCCTGGCGGCACGTCGTCGCGACCGCCGCCACGATCGGCGTGCCGGTGCCCGTCTTCATGTCGTCGCTGGCCTACTACGACGGCTACCGTCATGCGCGGCTGCCGGCCAACCTGCTGCAGGCCCAGCGCGACTACTTCGGCGCGCACACCTACGAGCGCACCGACAAGCCGGGCTCGCACCATACCGAGTGGCTCGAACTGCGCCGGAAGGTGTGAACGGCGCCGCGACGTCGCACTCACGGGCCGAACGAGCACGATCGGACGCCTGTCCCCCGATGGCGTCCATTCGCACGCCTGGAGGCGTGCGCCACGGGACACCCGCATGAACCTCACGATCCTGCCCGACGCCGAGACGATCGCCGCCACGGCCCTCGCCGTCTGGGAGCGGGATGCCACCGCCGCGGTCGAGGCACGTGGCACGTTCCGCGTGCTCCTCTCGGGCGGCAGCACGCCGCGTAAGCTCTTCCATCTGCTCGCGTCCGCGCCGCACGACGCACTGCCCTGGGACGCGACGCATCTCTTCTGGGGCGACGAGCGCAGCGTCGGCCCCGATCACGCAGACTCGAACTTCCGCATGACACGGGAGACGCTCCTCGACACGATCGGGCTGCCTGCCGCGCAGGTGCACCGCCTCGAGGGAGAGCGCGCCGACCTCGACGGCGCGGCCCGCGACTACGAACGGCTCGTGGCCGACGTCTTCGACATTCCGCGTGACGGCCCTCCCCCCGCGTTCGACCTCGTGCTCCTCGGACTCGGCACCGACGCCCACACCGCGTCGCTCTTCCCCCACACCGCAGCACTCGCGGAGCGGCGCCGCTGGTTTGTGGCCAACGACGTGCCGCAACTGGCCACGCGGCGGCTCACGGCGACGTATCCCCTGCTGAATGCGGCCCGCGCGATCCTCTTCCTCGTGGCCGGTGCCGACAAGGCGAACGCGCTGGCCCGGGTGCGAGCCCCGAGCGGCGACGTGGCCGACGCCCCGGCCCGCGGCATCCGGCCGGCAGGCACGCTCGAATGGCTCATCGACGCCGCGGCAGCTGCCGCGAGCACGTGAGGAAGAATGCCGACGGGAAAACGACGGAGCCGGGCGTGCATCCGAGTGCATTCGCACGCCTGGAGGCGTGCGCCACGTGCAGGCAGGGAAGGCGAGAGCACAGATTAACTCGAAACGCGGAGCCGGGCGGGGGTCGCGCGCAGCCGCCGGTGAATCTTCGACTGCACCGAAAGACGCACCACGGCCACCGAGTCGACACCGTCGAAATCCGCCGGCGGCGAGCACGATCCCCCGACTGGCGCGTTGGGCACGTTCGCGAACGCTCATGCCCACCCTGCCGCGATACCGCATTCGCACGCCTGGAGGCGTGCGCCACAGGGAAGACAGGGCGGCGAGGGCAAAGAGACAGCCGGGCATGCAGCCGACGTGCATTCGTACGCCTGGAGGCGTGCGCCAAGGGAGGCCGGCGGCGAAACGCTCGCGGGTGCTGTTGCCGAGCCCTTTCCCGCGGTATTCTCTCGGCCGGGGCTATGACTTGCTCGTCATCCCCGCCACGATTCGCACCCTCTTCAACCCCGTCTTCACGTCCGAGGAGCCGCCGCGATGCAGCGCACCGACACCGCCCCCCGCACCATCCTGAATCGCCGTGACGCCCTGCGGGCCGCTGGCGCCGTGGGTGCCGCTCTCGCCGTCCCCGCCGTCCACGCCCAGAGCCCGTCGACCGACCTGATCCGCGTCGGCCTGATCGGTGCCGGCGGCCGTGGCACGGGTGCGCTCCAGCAGGCGCTCTCCGTGCCGGGATCGAACGTGAAGGTCACCGCGGTCGCCGACGCGTTCGAGAACCGCATCAAGGGCGCGCTCAAGGCCGTCGAGGGCATGGAGGGGAAGGTCGACGTCCCCGAGGACCGTCAGTTCAAGGGCCTCGACGGCTACCAGAAGGTGCTCGACCACTGCGACCTCGTCATCCTCGCGACTCCGCCGGGCTTCCGGCCGTTCCACTTCGAGGCGGCGATCAAGGCGGGCAAGCACGTCTTCATGGAGAAGCCGGTGTGCGTCGACAGTTTCGGGGCGCGGCTGTGCCTCGAGGCGGCGAAGATGGCCGACGAAAAGAAGCTCAAGGTCGTCGTCGGACTCCAGCGGCACTACGACAGCGTCTACCGGGCCACGCTCGAAAAGGTGCGCGAGGGGCTCGCGGGCGACCTCATTGGCGGGCAGGTCTACTGGAACGGCTCCGGCATCTGGTACCGCAAGCGCGAGGAGGGCCAGAACGAGATGCAGTTCCAGGTGAACAACTGGTACCACTTCAACTGGCTCTGCGGCGATC
>CAIWZS010000055.1 GCA_903917235.1 uncultured Planctomycetaceae bacterium
CGCATCTCGTTCAAGGACGGGTCCGGGGCAGGGCGCCTGCTCGACGAGGTGGTCGCGGAGCGCCGGCGGGAGGTCGCGGAGGGCGGCGGCACCGACGCCGAGCTCGCGCTCGCGGAGGCGCTGCACAATCTCGGCAGGGCCCGCTACTACGAGAACCGTTTCGACGACGCGCTCGCGGCGTATTCCGAGGCGCTCGAGCTCCGCCGCCGCGCGCACGGCGGGGTGGACAGCCCGGACGTCGCGATGACGCTCCAGCACCTCGCGGCGGTCAACCGCCGGCTCGGCAAGCTGCCCGAGGCGATGCAGTTGATCGACAGGTCCGTCGCGATGTGGACGCGGCTCGCGCCCGAGTCGCTCGAGCGGTTCCAGGCCGTCAACAACCGCGGAACGATCCTCGAGCAGGCCGGGCGGCTCGACGACGCCGAGCGGGATTTCCTGGACGCGCTCGGCGTCATGGAGCGATCGCGGGGCGCGGACGACCCGCTGGTCGCGCGGACGCTGATGAACGTCGCGCAGCTCCGGATCCGGAAGGGGCAGCCCGCGGAGGCGGTGGCGCCGCTCGAGCGGGCGCTCGCGATCTACGAACTCCGCCTCGGCGCGGAGCATGCCGACACGAAGTCAGCCCGGCGCGTGCTCGGCGAGGCCCGCGCGGCCGCCGGTCAGTTGCACTGACCCCAGCCGACCAGCATCGCGCCCAGGTCGCCGCCGTCGATCATCCCGTCGCCGTTGAGGTCACCGGGGCAGGATTGCTGCTGCTGGTTGCAGGCGACGCACACCTGCTCCGCGACGGCGGCGCAGTTCGCGTCCCAGGCGCTGGTGCAGCAGTACGGGTCAATGGCGCACACGAGCCGGCAGCACGCCTCGTCGTCGCATGCCGGTGCGCTGTGCGCCGCGAAGCAGCTTCCCGAGAAGATGTCGCCGCAGCGGCCGGGCCCCGCCGTGAGCGGGATGAGCGAGGTGCCGGTGAAGGAGATCGCGTACGGCCCGACGCCGAGCGGCGTCCCGAACCATGCGCGCAGCTTGGCGGTGAGCGAGGTCGGGGTCTGGAGGCCGGTGGACTGCGTCGTGAACATGTCGAACGGCGTTCGCGTGCCGGGGCCGCCGGTCTGCCCGCCGTCGCTGTAGGAGTAGGGCCGCACGCCCTTGGGCGCGATGGCGACGGCGTACGTGCCGACGCTGATCGCGGAGCCCGCGGGGGGCACGATCTTCGAATAGCCGCCCGGCGCGTTCGTGACCGCGTCATCGTTCGCGTAGACCGGCTCGGCGAAGGTCGGCAGCCCGGACGAGTCGTTGGCCACCTTGAAGAGGAAGAGCTGGGTATCGAAGCTCGTCGGCGTCTGCACGGTGATGGTGAACTGCGCCGGCGTCGCGACATAGATCAGGAACATGTCGACGTGGTCGCCCGCGACGAAGCCCGTGGCGAGCGATCCACGGGCGGAGCCGACGGTGCCGATGCCCTTGGCCACCTTGGCGACGCGGATATTGCCTCCCGCATCGGGATTGTTGCTGGTGGTCTCGTCGACGTCGGGGCCGATCAGGCTCGAGGCCGCGACAAGGCCGAGCGAGGCGGCGGCGAGCACGATCCGGTGGAGGGGGCGCATGACCCCAGTTTTCGGGCAGTTCGCTCCGACGCCAATGCGAATCTCGAGGATTTCCTTGGATATCGGGCTCAGCGATCCGTCTGCTCGATGATCAGCACGTGCCGTTCGGCGGCCAGCCCGGCCGTGCGGGCGAGGTCGGCGGCGATCCGGGCGAGCCGGTCGTCGTGGAGCGTGATTCGTGAGCCGTCCGGCCGCCGGATCTCGACGTTCACGGGTGGCCGGCCGTGAACGACTTCGTAGCGGACGGAGTTCCGGGCATCCGGGCGCTCCGCGAGGATGCCCGCGTCGACCAGGAGCTTCAGCGTTCGGTAGATGGTGGCCTTCGACACCGGCTTTGGCCGGCGGGCGAGCGCCTTCGCG
>CAIWZS010000056.1 GCA_903917235.1 uncultured Planctomycetaceae bacterium
AGCTGTCCGAAGCGGATCAAGACCGACCTCGTAACCCAGACGTACCGTGGCGGCCGTGCGGCCTTCCACCAAAGCCTGCAAGGGAGTGATTGTGCCACCGTCATAGGCGATCTGCTCGCCATCCGCCCCCCACTCTCCGAGCGTGCCAGTCAATCCGCCAATCATCGCCTGCCGGTTGTCCAGCGGCCCGTCAATGAAAGGCGCGTCCGTGAGGTCCGGCTTCATGGTGAGCGCGGCAGTTACGGGGAGGGGTTGCCCATGCCCCGAGAGCCGGGCTGTGGAAGCGAGCGGAGGCAGGATGCCGGAGCGAAGCGGACACGCAGTGAGCGGCGGGCACGATGCCCGCCGCGAACGTCCGGCGACGGGGCTGGGCAGCCCCGACCGACGCTGCTCGTAGCCGAAGACTCGCGCCGGCAACCATCCGGAGCGGATCACGCCCGAACGCCCCGCGCCCTCCAGGAGCAGCCCAACCCGCCGGCGTCACTTCGCCCCGACGAGTTCCTGCTTCTTGCGGGCCTCGATGATTTCCTTCTGGATGTTGCCCGGCGTCGGACGGTACTTCGAAAACTCCATCGTGAAGACGCCCTGGCCCTGCGTCATGCTCCGCAGGTCGGTCGAGTAGCCGAACGTCTCCGCCAGCGGCACCTCCGCGACGATCGTGGACGTGTTGCCCACGGTCTCGGTGGAGATGATCAGCCCGCGCCGCTTGTTGAGCTCGCCCGTCACCGGCCCCTGGAAGTCGGCTGGCACCTCCACCTCCATCTTCATGATCGGCTCGAGGAGGACGGGCTTCGTCTCGAGGAACGCTTCGCGGAAGCCGGCCCGGGCGCAGATCTGGAAGGCCATGTCCGACGAGTCGACGTCGTGGTAGGAGCCGTCCACGAGCGACGCCTTCACACCCACGATCGGGAAGCCCGCGATCGGGCCCTTGTCGAGCACCGCCCGGAAGCCCTTCTCCACCGACGGGATGTACTCGCGTGGCACGCGGCCGCCCACGACGTTGTCCTCGAAGATGAAGTTTTCCGGCGAATCGTCGGGCAGCGGCTCGAGCTCGCCGATGATGTGGGCGTACTGGCCGGAGCCACCCGTCTGCTTCTTGTGCTTGTAGTCGTAGGCTGTCTTCCGGGTTGGCGCTTCGCGGTAGCTCACCTTCGGGGCCCCGACTTCCACTTCCACCTTGAACTCCCGACGGATGCGCTCGACGTAGATGTCGAGGTGCAATTCACCCATCCCCGCGATGACGGTCTCGCCCGTCTCGTCGTCGGTGGCCACGCGGAAGGTGGGATCCTCGCGGGTGAACCGCTGGAGCGCCTTGCCGAGCTTGTCGAGCCCGTCGCGATTCGTCGGTGTGATCGCCATTTTGATGACCGGCTCGGGCACGAACATGCTCTCGAGCGTGCAGTACTTCGACTCGGCCGCGTAGGTGTCGCCGCTCGCGGCGTCGACGCCCATCACGGCCACGATGTCGCCCGCGTCGGCGCTGTCGATCTCCTCGCGCTTGTCGGCGTGCATCCGCACGATGCGGCTGAACCGCTGCTTGTTGCTCGTGCGCTGGTTGATGTAGGTCTCGCCCTTCTTCATCGCGCCCTGGTAGATGCGCATGAACGTGAGTTGGCCGTACGGGTCGTCCACGATCTTGAAGGCCATCGCGACGAGCGGCTTCGCGGGGCTCGCCTCGAGGCCGAAGGTCTCGTCGGCCTTGTCCCACTTCTTCGCGATCACCTTCCGCTCGAGGGGATTGGGCAGGTAGCGCACGACCGCGTCGAGGAGCAGCTGCACGCCCTTGTTCTTGTAGGCCGAGCCGCAGAAGACGGGCGTGATGCTCTGGCTCTGGACGGCGTTCTTCACGACGGCGTGGATCTCGTCCTCCGTCACCGGCTCCTCGGAGAGCACCTTCTCCATGAGCGTGTCGGAGTACATCGTGAGGCTCTCGAGCATCGCGTGCCGGGCCTCCGCCGCCTTCGTCTGGTAGTCGGCCGGAATCGCCTCCTCGCGCACGTTTTCGCCGTTGTCACCGTCGAAGTAGTAGGCCTTCATCTTCACGAGGTCGATCACGCCCTGGAGCTTGTCCTCCTTGCCGATCGGAATCTGCATCGGCACGGCGTCGGCCCCGAGCTTGTCGCGCAGCTGCTGCACCACACGCTCGTAATTCGCCCCCGTGCGGTCCATCTTGTTGACGAACGCCAGCCGCGGCACCTTGTAGCGCTTCATCTGGCGATCCACCGTCATCGACTGGCTCTGCACGCCGCCTACGCTGCAGAGCACGAGAATGGCGCCGTCGAGCACGCGCAAGCTGCGCTCCACCTCGACGGTGAAGTCGACGTGGCCCGGGGTGTCGATGAGGTTGATGTCGCAGTCGCCCCACCGGACGCTCGTGGCGGCCGAGGTGATCGTGATGCCCCGCTCGCGCTCGAGGTCCATGTAGTCCATGGTCGCCCCGTCCCCATCCCCCTTCACCTCCTGGATGCGGTGGATGCGACCGGCGTAGTAGAGGATCCGCTCGGAGAGCGTCGTCTTGCCGGAGTCGATGTGGGCACTGATGCCGATGTTGCGAAGCTTTGTCAGATCCATGGAGGGGACTACCTGCGGGGCGCCGGGGCGGGGGGGAAACGACTCGGGAAAGACGGCCGGCGGGATGAAAAAACGGGGTCGGCGCAGTCTGACGCGAATATACTCGCGGGCCCGGGAACGGGACAGACGAGCCCCTGCCGGGGGTGACGCGGCCCAAAACGCTCGCCCGCCACGCCTCATGCCGCCGACTCCGAGCCGACCGATGACCACGGCCCGCCTCGCCGTCACGGCGTGCTCCCTCGCCGCCCTTCTTCCCGCGGCCTCGCGCTGCCCGGCGGCCGACCGTCCTGCGACGGACCGGCCCAACATCGTGGTCGTGCTCGCCGACGACCTTGGGTATGGCGACGTCGCCGCCAACAACCCCGCCGGGAAGATCGCCACGCCCCACATCGACCGCCTGGCCCGGGAAGGGATCCGGTTCACCGACGCGCACACGTCGAGCGGCGTCTGCACCCCCACCCGTTACAGCCTCCTCACCGGCCGCTACCACTGGCGCACGCGGCTGCAGAGCGGCGTGCTGGGCGGCTTCTCACGGCCGCTCATCGCCCGCGATCGACTCACCGTGGCGGGCCTGTTGCAGTCGCACGGCTACCACACGGCCGTGATCGGCAAGTGGCACCTCGGCCTCGACTGGCCGCTTGTGGACGGCCGGATCGCGGACGACGGCGGCGACTTCGGCCGGCCGTTCGCCGACGGCCCGCGTGTGGACTGGGCGCGTCCCATCACCGACGGCCCGCTCGACCACGGCTTCGACCACTTCTACGGCATCGCGGCCTCGCTCGACATGGTTCCGTACGTCTGGATCCGCGACCGGCTGGCGACCGAGGCGTGCACGGCAACGAAGGCGTTTCACCGCCCCGGCCCCGCCGGCCCCGACTTCGAGGCGATCGACGTGCAGCGGGGGATCACCGAGCGTCTGATCGGCTTCATGCGCGAGCGGGCCGCGGCCGCACGGTCGGGGACGCCCTTCTTCGCGTACGTGCCGCTCGCGGCCCCGCACACACCGATCGTCCCGGAAAAGGAGTGGCAGGGCACGAGCGGCATCAATGCCTATGCCGACTTCGTGAAGCAGGTGGACGCCGACATCGGCCGGATGCTCGACGCGCTCGACGAACTCGACCTCGCCCGCAACACGCTCTTCGTGCTCACGAGCGACAACGGCTGCTCGCCCGAGGCGAAGATTCCGGAATTGCTCGCGGCCGGTCACGCCCCGAGCGGGATCTATCGAGGTCACAAGGCCGACCTGTACGAGGGCGGGCATCGCGTGCCCTTCCTCGCACGCTGGCCCGCACGCGTGGCTGCCGGCAGCGTCACCGACGCACTCGTCGGCCAGATCGACTTCCTCGCGACGTTCGCCGAGATGCTCGGCGCCACGCTGCCCCCCACGGCTGGCGAGGACAGCGTGAGCTTCCTCGGCATGCTCTGCGGCACCGCGACCACGCCACCGCGCACGAGCATCATCAGCCAGTCGATCAACGGCAGCTTCGCGATCCGCGACGGCGCGTGGAAACTCGCGCTCTGCCCCGGCTCGGGTGGCTGGAGCCCGCCGCGTGCGAACGACGACACGACGGGGCTTCCCGA
>CAIWZS010000057.1 GCA_903917235.1 uncultured Planctomycetaceae bacterium
AAGGGCGAGGTCAAGAAGATCGAGCAGCGGCTCTCAGCGCTCCGCAAGCGGCTCGCGGTCGCCGGAGACGAGGTGCCGGGCAAGCCGCGGCGGCCCGCCGCGACACCCGAGCAGGACGCGGCTCGATTCGACGAACTGGTGAAGGAAGCCTATCTCCGGACGCTCACGCGTCCGCCCACACCCGAGGAGATGGGCCGGGCCGCGTCGTATCTCGCCGAGGTTCGCGATCTCCGCACCGCCACACGCGACCTGCTCTGGGCCCTGCTCAACACCAAGGAGTTCGTCGTCAATCACTGACCTGTCGGGGGCCGCCCGTCGCCCAGGCGGGAGTGGCGGACCACGCACGCTCGTTCGACCCACGTCCCGCGCGCGAATCTGCTTCGAGACCATCGTCACCCACACGCGAAAGGAATGATGCACCCATGGCACTCCACACCACCTGCGACGGCGTCCGTCGCCGCGACTTTCTCCGCGTCGGCGCGCTCGGCACGTCGAGCGTCACGCTCGCAAACTGGCTGCGCTGGACGGAGGCCGCCGAGGCGCGGAGCGGAACGGCCAGGGCGCGGTCCAAGGCCGCCATCTTCGTGAACCTCGCCGGAGGGCCTTCGCATCTCGACACGTTCGATCCGAAGCCCGACGCGCCGGACGAATACCGGGGGGAGTTCACCACGATTCCCACGAGCGTGCCGGGCATCCACGTCTCCGAGCACCTCCCGAAACTCGCCGCCTGCATGGATCGCTTCGCGATCCTCCGTGGCATCACGCACTCGCTGGCGGCCCACGAGCTGGGGTCCCAGTACGTGAACACGGGCAATCGTCCGATTCCGTCCCTCGAGTTTCCGAGCTATGGCGCCGTGGTCAGCAAGGAGCTCGGCGGACCGGAGGAACTGCCGCTCAACGTCGCGATTCCGCGCAGCGCCCAGGGTGCGGGCTACCTCGGCGTCCGGTACTCCGCGCTCGCCACGGGCTCGACGCCGCAGGCCGGACAGCCCTATGCCGTGCGCGGCATCTCGCTGGGAAGCGGCCTCACCGTGACCGACGTGCGGCGCCGGCAGCGGCTGCTCGAGGATCTGGACCGCACGTTCCACGATCTCGAGAAGGACAGCCAGCTCATGGACGGCCTCGACCGGTTCAGCGAGCAGGCGCACACGATCATCACCTCACCGCGCGCCCGGGAGGCGTTCAACACGGCGCTCGAGTCACCCACGTTCACCGAGCCGTTCGGTGAGAGCACGTTCGGCCAGAGCTGCCTGCTCGCCGTGCGGCTGGTGGAGTCGGGCGTGCCCTTCGTGTCGATCCAGTCGGGCGGCTGGGACACGCACAACGACAACTGGACGAACCTGAAGACGAAGCTCCTGCCGCCGTTCGATACCGGGTTGGCGGCGCTCCTCGTCGGCCTGGAGCAGAAGGGGCTCCTCGACTCCACCACCGTGTACGTGACCGGCGAATTCGGTCGGACCCCGAAGATCAACAAGGAGCGGAACGGCCGGGATCACTACGCCCGCGCCATGTTCATGCTCATGGCCGGCGGAGGTGTGCGGGGCGGACAGGTCATCGGCGAGACCGACGAGAAGGGGCAGGCGCCGGTCGGCCCCGCGCGGGCTCCCGACGACGTCGCCGCCTCCTTCTATCACACCCTCGGCATCGATCCGAAGCAGGAGTACCAGACCAGCACCGGCCGGCCGGTGATGATCGTGCGAGACGGCACGGTCATTCCCGAGCTCTTCGGCTGAGGTCCGCGTCAGCCCACCCGCGTCGGCGACACGACGATCACGGCCCTCCGACCGTCGCTGTGCCACGGATCGCCCGTCAGGTTCCGCCGCGGAGCCTGGCGGGAGCACGCTCCCACGCCCCCGACGTAGCCCGTGGCCGCGAGGCGGCCGGCGAGCGTGAGATCCTCCACGCAGTAGTCGCGGGACTCGTCGACGTCCGGGTCGATGCGGTGGGTCGTGAGGTTCCACGCCCTCGTCGTGAACCGCACGCCGATGTCGCGGCTCACCTGGCCGACCCACACGGGCCGGCCGGCGAACGCGAGCGTCGAGAGCCAGAGTCGCAGGTGGATGCGCTCGTTGATCGAGTGCCGCGTGCGCTGCAGCGCGATGTCCTGGGCCCGCCCGAAGAGGTGCAGCGCGCTCACGGGCGAGTAGCGGTAGCTCGACCCCAACAGGAAGGCCTTCACGGTCTTCCAGCACGTGGCCAGCGTGATCGTTTCGCTCTCGTCCCAGCGGGCGGCGAACGCGCCGAGGACGGCGGGGAACTCGCCGATCACGACCAGATTGACGGGATCGCCCTCGCGGGTCTCGCGCGCGTTGGTCGTGGTGGCGGGCATCCGCTCGAGCCGCTCGACGAGTTCGGGCAGGCCGACGGCCTCGACCGTCGATGCGGGCACGATTTTGTCAAAGTCCCTCCGCAGGTAGTCGGCCGCGATGCCCGGTACGGACACGTTGAAGGTCAGGTCCACGACGGGCCGCGGCGTGGCGGCGTGGGAGAGGATGTCGGTGGTGGACGTGGCCCCGGCACGCTCGACGATCTCGCGGATGTCGCCCGCGGGGACGAGCCGCACGTGGATGACCTTCGTGCCGAGGTCGAGCGTCGTGAAGACGAAGCCCTCCGCAGACCCGCCCGGTTGAATCGGTCCGAGCCGAAATCCCCGTTCACGGAAGAGGTCGTCCATCCGGCCGTTCGCGCGTCGGGCGGTCACGAGCTTGAACGGCACCAGCAGCAGGAACGGGAGGAAAAGCCAGCCGAGCAGGCCGAAGGCGGAAAGACGTCTCAGGATCGAGAAGTGCACCGACGCCGCGGCCTCGAGCGGGGTGAAATAGCGTGGGTCGATGCCCACGAGCTGCAGGCGCAGCGGTTGCGGTGAACGGTTCTCGACGCGCAGGAACACCGGCTGGATGCCGCGCCGGGCGAGATCGACACCGAACAGGTCGCGGCCCTCGTGTCCCCCCAGCACGGCGACGGTGACGGCCGCCTCGGCAGCCTCCTGCGTCTGCGCCCGCTCCATGAACGTCGTCACGGACGGATCGGGCGCGTAGCACGTGATGACGAGATGCCATGCGCGTCGGAGAAGGGCCTTGATCATCGCCCGCAACGTACCGCAGCGACGCGGGAGGGACCACCAGCGCACCGCCCGCGCGTCCGCACGAAGGCGTCAGAAGGGAAGGGGTTGCCCGTACCCTCGAGACGGCGTTGCTGACCAGCGCAGGCAGGATG
>CAIWZS010000058.1 GCA_903917235.1 uncultured Planctomycetaceae bacterium
CCAGGGGCTCCCGGGCAGTCAGCCGGAGAGAGCCCCTGCGACGTGCATCGGGGGATGTCCATTCCCCCACCAGCCATGTCGAAGTCGCGAAAGTTATACGCCTGAGGTGGAGAAAAGTTCACCTGGCGATCCCGGCCTTGAATTTTTTCCCGGCGTTCCGGGCGACCCTTCCCGACGGCACGGCTCGCAACCTCTTGACGCCCGTGCAGTTGCGTCACCACGGTCGGCCGATCGCCCGGGCGAGAGCCGGTCGTGGACAGGTGGGCAGCGTCAAGGCTGGCCTCCTCGGACACCTGGTACCCGGAGGGATTCCGGGCCTCGCGAAGGCGCTGATGCCGGCGTGAGGCGTCCCTGCTTGCCGGACCGGCCCTCTCGTCGCGGTCGCCCTTCCTTGCCTTGACGCCCCCGGGTGACGATGGGATCATCCGTCGTGTCTGGAGAGAGGCCCGGATCTTGACCGGCCCTCACCCGATTCCCCGCCCCGCTGATGGGTGCAGCCCGGGCTGCGCAGGATTCCCTCCCGAGGGTGGATTCCGTCGCCGCCTCGCGGAGCCGCACCCCGGCGTTCCGGGATGAGAGCCCGGAGGCGCGAGCCATCGAGAAACAGCATCGCATCAACGAGCAGATCCGCATCTCACCGGTGCGTGTCATCGGGGCGGATGGTGCCCAGCTGGGGATCATTCCGACCGACCAGGCGCTCGATCTCGCCCGCGACGCGGGGCTCGACCTCGTCGAGGTCGCGCCGGGAGAGAAGCCGCCGGTCTGCCGGATCATGGACTTCGGGAAGTTCAAGTACCAGCAGAAGAAGAAGCACTCCAAGTCACACGTCCATCAGGCCCGCATCAAGGAGATTCGCCTGCGCCCGAAGACCGGCGATCACGACATCGAGTTCAAGGTGAATCAGGCGAAGGGATTCCTGCTGCACAAGGACAAGGTGATCGTCTCGGTGGTGTTTCGCGGTCGCGAGATGGCCCACATCGAAGAAGGACAACGGGTGATGCGATCGATCGTCGAGCAGCTCGACGCCGTCAGCAAGGTGGAGGCTCCTCCGCAGCAGATGGGGCGACGGCTGGTCTGCACCCTCGCCCCCAAGTGACCGTGCCGGTGCCTCGGCCCCTCATTCCGCTCCCGTGCCTTTCGTCACCGCGCCGCCCAATCCAGTGCCACACCAGACGCCCGGATCGCCACGGGCCTTGACCAGGAGATGACCATGCCGAAGCAGAAGACCCACAAGGGCGTCAAGCGACGCTTCCGACTCACGGCCACCGGCAAGGTCAAGCACCGCCGGGCCGGAACGAGCCACCTGCAGGTGCGGCTCTCGGCCAAGCGGAAGCGGCAGCTGCGCGGGACGGGCGTCCTCGCCGAGTGCGACTCGCCGAAGATCCGCGAGATGCTCGGCAGCTACAGCTCCTGACAGGTCGTCCCGACGGACGACATCAGCCGAAAAGTTTCGTGACCGCCTGGGCCTTGACCAGTTCGCGCGGCTGATTGAGGTGATTGAACACGATCGTCTCGGGATCGATGCCGCACGCATGGTAGATCGTCGCCAGCAGTTCCGTTGGATGCACCGCATCCTCGAGAGGTGCCGAGGCGGTGGCATCGCTCCTGCCATGGACGTGGCCGCGCCGGATCCCCGCTCCCGCGAGCACCGCCGAAAAGCAGTACGGCCAATGGTCACGGCCGTCGGCCGAGTTGCCGTTGCCTGACGTGCTGACGCCCTTCTGCGGCGACCGACCGAACTCACCGACCACGACGACCAGCGTGTCGTCGAGCAGGCCGCGGTCGTCCATGTCGGCGATGAAGGTCGACAGGCCACCGTCGAGCATCGGCCCCGACTGGTTCTTCATCCGCTGGTCGAGTCCGACGTGGTGGTCCCACGAGTGGTTGTCGGAGTTGGCGACCTTCGGCCAGATGACCTCGACGACGCGGGTGCCCGCCTCGACGAGCCGCCGCGCGAGCAACAGGCTCTGGCCGAACGTGTTGCGGCCGTAGGCATCGCGGAGCTTGGCCTCCTCGCGCTCGATCGCGAAGGCCTCGCGGGCCCGCCCGGAGATCACCAGCCCCAGCGCCTGTTCGTAATACTCGTCGAGCTTGTAGTCGGCCACCGCCTTGTCGAGCTCCGGCATGGCGCCGTCGATGAGCTGACGCAGACGGGCGCGCCGTTCGAGTCGCTTGGCGAAGACGTCGGTGCGCAGTTGAAGGTCGTCGACCCGCAGCCGATCCATCTTGCGCATGTCGAGGTCGTCGCCGTCCGGATAGAGCGTGTAGGGATCGAAGTCGCGTCCGAGGAAGCCGGCCGTGCCTCCCTTGCCGACGACGTTGCTTTCCTGGAGGGGCCGCGGCAGCATCACGAAGGGCAGCATCGGCTCCTCGGACGGCTTCAGACGCACGATGTTCGAGCCGAAGTTCGGAAAATCCTTCGCGTTCGGCGGCTCGAGCTGGCCCGACGGGCTCACCTTGTCGGTGGTGTACCCGGTCATCATCTGGTAGATCGCCGCGGTGTGGTTGAACAGGCCGTTGGGCGTGTAGTTCATCGACCGCACCATCGTGAACCGGTCATTGACCTGGGCGAGCTTGGGCAGGTTCTCCGTGAACTGCACGCCGGGCAGTTTCGTGGGGATGCTCTTGAACGTGCTGCGGACGTTGTCGGGCACGTTCTCCTTCGGATCCCAGAGGTCGATGTGGCTCGGGCCACCCTGCAGATAGACGAGCACGACGCTCTTGGCACGGTTCCAGCCGGGCGCCGCCGCCCGCCCGGTCACCGGCTTGAGCTCGTTGGCGGCCGCCTGGAGTCTGAGCACGTTCGGCAGCGAGATCCCGAAGAAGCCGATGGCACCCGCCCTGAGGATGGCGCGGCGGCTCGTGCCGAGGTTGGCGTCGCAGAGGTCCTTGCCGGGACGGCCTGGGATGACGAGCATGGAAGCACCCTCACCGAGTGGTTAGTGGTTGAAGAAGAACGCCGGACTGTTGATGAGCGCCCACGCCAGATCCTGCACCGCCGTGAGCCGACGATCGGCCACCTGCCGGGTGCTCGCCGCGACGTCGGAGCGAAGACGGACGATAGCGGGATCATCCTGAACGGGCTTTTCCGCCTCCGCAAGGTCGGCCGCACGCGCGACGACGTTCGGATCAGGAGGCAGCGGGTCCGCCGCGGCCCGCAATTCGGCTGCCGCCTTGATGCGCTCCGGGTCACGGACCTGCGCGATCTCCCTGAGCCATGCGTATTCCGCAGCACTCCGTCGCTCCCGCGGGATCGACGACAGCCGGGCGGCCAGTTCTGGCGGGCCGAGCGTCAGCGGGCTCGACGAGTCGGTGAACGCGATCCGAAACCGCCCGAGGGCGTGCTTTCCGCCGGCAAACTTCTGTTCGATGCGGACCGTCACCTGCATCGGGCCGGAGAAGGCGGGCGGTTCCTTCGCCTCGAAGACCGCCCAGTGATCCTCGCCCGGACGTGGTGACACCGCCCATCCGCGGCCCGCGTTGAGGTCGCCATCGACCGCCGTGTCCGGTCCCATGTTGGCCTGGGAGAAGGTCGCCTGGCCCTTGTGGAACGCGATGCGTCGGCTCCCGCCGGGCGCGGCCAGCGGCTGGACGTCGACGGTGATCTCGTTGACCACGAAGTTCCCGTCGGGAGACCGGCCGGGGCCGTGGCGTGGCAGGGCGGGATCCGTCAGTGCCTCGAGCCGCAGTCCGGTGAGTTTCGGCAGCCACACGGTCGCGACGAGCGTCGTCGTCTCGATGCCGTCCTTTCCGGATACGCGCACGCTCCCGTCGGGCAGCGTCTCGAGCGTCGCTTTCCCGGCCGATTCCACGCGCTCCGGCATGGCGACCGCCCAGCGCGGGGCCTTCGCCGCCTCGGCCTCCAGACGGGCGACGGCTGCGTCCGGGGCCGCGTGCAGTCGCTCCACGGCGTCGACGGCCTTGACGAACCGATCGGCCCGGGCGTTCTCCAGTTCGATGCGTCGTGGCTCGTAGGCGGCCCGTGCCTCGTCGAGCGAACGCCGCGCGCCCGCGATCGCCTGCAGCCGCAGCTGCTCCAGCCGGGCCCGCTCCACCTTCCACGACGCCTCCGCGGTGGCGAGCTCGGCCATGAGCGCCTCGTGATCCACCGCGATGTCGCCCATGAGCCTGCCCATCGCCGCCGCCTCCTCGGCGCGGCTCGGCCGATTGAGGATCCGCAGGAACACCTCGTCGACCAGCCGCCCGTCGTCCTGCTCGGAGGCGACGAGACGGGCGAGCTCGCTCTTCGAGTCGGCGAGCAGGTCGCCGACGGCCGGTCCGCTCACCAGTGCCATCACGGGCCCGAGCGCGACGCCGGCACTCCGCTCGCACTCGCAGGCGCTCTCCCGGGCGGGCCGGCCGAAGGTCTGGAGGAATCCGCCGCCCAGTTTCGAGGAGACGTCCGGCAGGGCCGCGGCACGGGTGCCCGCGGGATAGCCCGGGAACTGCGTCGGCACGCCGACGACCGCATGCAGCGAGTCGAAGAGCGTCTCGGCGGGGAGCCGCCGCGGCAGCGCGTGCGAGTAGTTGATGGAATCGTCCTCGTTCCACTTCGACGAGTCGATGGCGAGCCCGTAGGTGCGCGACGTGCAGATCTCCATGAGGAGCCGCCGCGTGTCGAAGCCACTCGCCACGAATGAACGGGTGAGGTGGTCGAGCAGGGCCGGATTCGAGGCCGGGTTGCCGGCGCGGATGTCATCGATGGGATCGATGATGCCGACGCCGAAGAGGTAGCCCCACATCCGGTTCACGTAGCTCCTCGCGAAGTACGCGTTGTCGGGAGAGGTGAGCCAGGCGGCGAACGTATCCCGGCGGCTGGCCCCCTCCTTCGCGGAAAAGCTGCAGTCGAACGGGAACCTGGGTGCCACGGCCTTGCCCGTGCGCTCGTGCGTGACCTCCCCGTCGCCGGCGTCCTTGACGATCTCCCAGAGCGGCTTCGCACCCTCGACGGCCGTGCCGCCGATCGTGCGATCCTTGCTTTCAGGGTCCTTCGAGAGCTGCACCTGTGCGAAGAAGGCGGCCGTCTCGTAGTACTGGTCCTGGGTCCAACGCTCGAACGGATGGTCGTGGCACTTGTTGCAGTTGAACCGCACGCCGAGGAAGAGGTGCGTCGTGTTCTCCATCGTGTTGAGAGGATCGCGCAGCGTCTTGAAGTACGCCGCGGCGGGATTCTCACGGTTCGACCCCGCCGCCGTGAGGATCGCGCGGGCGAACGCGTCGTAGGGCGTGTTCGCCGCGACATGGCCGCCGATCCACGCCCGCAGCCCGGCGGCCCCCTCGGTGCCGAGGAACTTGGGATTCACCTGAAGCAGGTCGGCCCATTTGTTGGTCCAGTGCTCGACGAACGCCTCGCTCCCCACGAGCCGTGCGACCAGTTCGGCCCGCTTGACGCGCGGGTCACGACGGTCGGCGAGGAATGCCTTGACGTCGGCGACCCGCGGAGGGAGTCCCGTCAGGTCGAGCGTGACGCGGCGGAGAAAATCGACGTCGGTCGAGAGCGGAGCAGGCTCGATCTGCATCGACTGCCACTTCGTCGCGACGAGGTCGTCGATCGGTCCCCAGCTCTCCGGCTGGCGCCACGCGAACCCGGCGCGATCGCCCATCACCGTCAGGGTGACGGCGGCGTAGGCGCCCTCGTACCGCACGAGGATCGGTGACTCGCCCCGGCGCACCGCCGTGACGAGACCGGTCGTGTCGGCCGTGGCGACCTCACCGTTGCCGCTCTCGAGGAAGGCGTGGCGGGTCACGTCCCGGGTCGAGCCGTCGGTGAACGTCGCCACCACCCGGAACTGCTGACGCCGCCCCGGCGCGTCGATGACGGCGCCGGCGGGCGAGACGGCGATCGAGGCGACGCGCGGGGTCGTCAGGTCGAGCCTGGCACCCTCGTCGATCCAACGACGGATGGTCTGGTAGGCGGGGTCGTCCGGCTTCGTGAGAAGACCGCCGACATGCGGGACCGTCGCGGACGCCTTGAGCAGCATGAGGCTGTCGTCGGGGCTCGCGACGTTCACGCGGCGGCTGCCGTGCTCGTCGGTGAAGGCCCGCACGTCGAAGATGGGGTCATAGCCACGCAGCGAGAGCTTGAAACCGTTCTTGCCCTTGGCCGCGCCGTGGCACGTTCCCTGGTTGCAGCCGAGCCGCGCGAGCACCGGATTGACGTCGCGGACGAAGTCGACGTGCACCGGGCCGGACGTGCCCTCGACCCTCACCGGCAGCAGCGCCGTCACGGGAGCGACGTTCTGCCCTTCGGCAGCCGCCGGCGCGTAGACGACACGGATCGCACCGCGGCCGTCCCCGCGGGGACGGAGGAGGCCCGCAGGACCGATCGACACGATCTCCGCCGCCCCCGGTGCTGCACCCTGCTCGGGAGCCAGTTCGTAGCGAACCGACCGGGTCAGGTCGACCGCCCGTCCATCGGCGAGCGCCCCGGTCACGACGAGCTGGGCCGTCGCGAACGGGCCGGTGAGCACCGCCTCGGCCGGCTCGATGCGCAGGGCCGTCACCGCCGCGGGCACCGCGGGCTCCGGCTCGATCGAAGCCTCCGGGGGCCAGGGCAGGGCCACCCCCGCCTCGGCCGCTGCAACGGCGTCGATGCGGGCGACCGGAAAGCGATCCTTCTCCGCGCCGGTCGAGGCGTCGAAGCAGCGGACGATCCCGTCCGCCCCCGCGATGGCGACCTCCTCGCCGGAAGGCGCGAACGCCGCCGCATACGCCACGCCATCGGGCAGTGGCACGCGGCAGAGCAGCTTCGTCGTGGCCTCGCGAAACTCGTCGAGCGTGGCCCACTCCGCGTCGCTCCGCTGGCTGCCCTTGCGACGTGTCTCGCCCGGCACCTTCGCCATGATGTCGAGGATGCGCTGCGGCACGTCGGACTCCATGTCGTAGGAGCACACGACCAGTTCGCCCCGGCCGTCGAGCCCGCCGACGGCCGCGATCCGACGACCGTCCCGCGAGAACCGCACGGCCGACACGCGGCCGTCGACGGGAAACAGCGGGAAGATCAGGTTCGCGTCGTCACCGATGACCCGCTTGGCATGCCGGTGGATGCGGTAGGCCCGCGGTGTGCCGTCCGAGCCGGCTGCCACGACGTGGTCGAGCGATGGATGCCGATCGACGGCCGTGAGGCCGCCCCGCAGGGCTCCGGGGGTGATCGACGTGATGTTGTCGATGAACCGCTGCGTGGCGAGCTCCGTGAGCTTCACCGTCATGTCGCGGCCCACCGAAATGACATGGTCGCCCTTCGGCGCGAAGACCGTGTCGAGCACCCAATCCTCGTGGGCTCCCTGGAAAAGCACCTGCTCTCCGGTTTCCGCATGGACCGCCCGCACGCTGTTGTCGGTGCATCCGAAGGCGACGAGCGTGCCGTCGGGCGACCAGCACCCGCCGAAGACGGTGTCGAAACCGACGGGGATCGACCGCCGCAGCGTGCCGTCGGCCACGTTCCAGATCTGGACCTCACCCATCCGGGCGGGATTGCCGCCCGTGACGAGAAGGCGGCTGCCGTCGGGCGAGAATCGCACGCGCTCGATCCGTTCTGCGAGACCGATGAGACGCATTTTCGGCTCGAGCGGGCCTGCCGCTGCATCCCGAGCCGCGGCGCGATCGAACAGGAGCACCTCGTGGAAGCCCGCCACGGCCAGCAGACTGCCGTCGGGGGAATAATCGAGCGACGTGACGACGGGCTGCCGCGTGTACACCGGTGGGTGCTCCGCATCGACCCGTTGGCCCGCGCTCGGCGGCGTGTCATCCTGAGCGCCCTCGGCGATCCACCGGCGCACGAGGTCGATCTCCAAGGCGGCAAGCGGGGATCCCCCCTTGGGCATCTCTGCGGCCCCCGCCGCATCGGGGGTGATTTGGGCGAGCAGGTGGCTCTCCTCGGGCTTGCCGGGAACGACGCCGGCGGTGCCCGAGTCGCCGGCAGCCAAAAGGCGGGCGACCTCGGTCATGACATACCCGCCTTCAGCCTTCGCCGGCTGATGACAGCCCTGACAACGGGCCTGGAAGAGCGGCCGCACGTCGCGGAAGAAACTGACCGGCCCGGCCGGCGTCTTCGCGGCATCCGCCGCATCCGTGGGCGTCGCACCCGCCGCAGCCAGTACGAGCAGGCACGGCCAGCTACGCGTCCAGCCCACCATTCTCGAGGCCGAAGACGACCGCCGCGATCCGCCAGGCGACCGCCGCCACCCACGTGCGCACCACCCGGACATCAACCAGGTCGAGGCCGCCATCACACCCTCCACGAGCCAGTGTGGATCCCGATCGAGCGGGGAAATCAACCGAAAATCATAGCACGGCCCGACACCCTCGTCCTGCGGGGCGGCGAACGGCGGCCGGCCCTTGCATTTTTCCCGGTTCTGCGACACCCTTTGTTTTCCCACGCGCGGCCCAGCTTCGCGCCCTTCCAGGGCGTTGTTGGCTCGAGGGCGTCGATGGCTCGCAGGTACGCCCTCGGTCAACGACCCCCGCCCCGCGCCGGGACACCGACCGACGAGGATTCTCGAGATGCGCACGAAGAGTGTCGTTCCCCGCCTCCGGGCGAAGAAGCGGCTGTTCAAGCGGGTGAAGGGCTCCGTCGGCGGCCGACGTCGGCTGCTGCGGACGGCCAAGGAGTCGATCGTCCGTGCCGGCGTGTTCGCCCACCGGGATCGTCGGCGGCGCAAGCGGGATTTTCGGCGCCTGTGGATCATCCGGATCAATGCGGCTGTCCGTCAGCGCGGCATCCGCTATAGCCAGTTCATCGCGGGTCTCGAGAAGATCGGCTGCGAGCTCGATCGGCGCACGCTGTCGGAAATGGCGATCCTCGATCCCACGGGATTCGATGCCGTCGTGGTCGCCGTTCGCAAGGCGCTCGGTCTGCCCGAGCCGGCCGCCGCCTGAGGCCGCGGCCCTTGGACGCCGCGGACTGCGTGACGTGAACACCGCGGCGCTCGACACGTTTCGTGCCGAACTCGAGCGGCTCAGGGTCGAGGCGGAGGCGGCTCTCGGCGCGGCCGCGGACGCCGGTGCCGTGGAAGCCGCCCGAGTCGAGTTCCTCGGCGCCCGCAGCGGCCGGCTGAAGAGCCTCCAGAAGATGCTCGGATCGATTCCGGCAGGCGACAAGCCGGCGGCCGGGCGGCATTTCAACGAGGCCAAGGAGGCCGTCGGCGTCCTGCTCGCCGCCGCCCAGGCCCGCGTCGAACGGGTCGCATCGCACGTCCTGCCGATCGACGTCACGCTGCCGGGCGAGCCGGTGCCGCGGGGCCACCTGCACCCCATCACCCAGACCATCCGCCGGGTGCAGGAGATCATGGCGCGGCTCGGGTTCGAGAGCGTCGATGGCCCGGAGGTCGAGGATCCGTGGCATAACTTCGAGGCGCTCGCGATCCCGCCGGAGCATCCGGCCCGCGATCCCCTCGACAACTTCTATCTCGCGGTGGCCCGGGGCACCGACCCGCTTCTGCTGCGCTCGCAGACGAGCACGGTGCAGATCCGCGTCATGGAGACCCGCAGGCCACCGCTCCGCATCGTCTCGCTCGGACGCGTCTACCGGCCGGACACGGCCGACGCCACCCACTACCCGATGTTCCA
>CAIWZS010000059.1 GCA_903917235.1 uncultured Planctomycetaceae bacterium
CGATCAACCCGGTGAGGGACACGACGATGAGGTCGTACATGAATGCCTCGCGATGCGGGAGTGACCCGCACGTGTCACGTGGTGACGCGGATGATCTCGTTGATGCTGGTGATGCCCTTGCAGACCTTCATGAGCCCGTCGGTCTGCATCGACTTCGTGCCGCCGCGTGCCGCCGCCTGCCGGATGTCGTCGATCGTCGGCTGGGCCGTGATGAGCCGGCGGATCTCGTCGGTCATGACGAGCAGTTCGTGGATGCCGACGCGGCCGCGGTAGCCGGTGCCGCGGCAGTGCTCGCAGCCGCGCTCCCGGTAGATGTGCTTGACGCCGGTCGCGGCGAGATTGAACCGCTTTTCGAGTCCGGCCGGCGGCGGCACCGCCTCCCTGCACTCCGTGCAGAGTTTGCGGGCGAGCCGTTGGCCGAGGACGGCCGTGACCGCCGTCTGGATGAGGCTCGGGTCGAGACCGAGTTCAAGGAGCCGCGTGATCGTCGCCACGGTGTCGTTCGCGTGCAGCGTGGAAAAGACGAAGTGGCCGGTGAGCGCCGCCTGGCAGGCGATCTCCGCCGTCTCCTTGTCGCGAATCTCGCCCACGAGCAGCACGTCGGGATCCTGCCGCAGGACGGTGCGCAGGATGCTCGCGAACGTCACGCCCGACTTCTCGTCCACGGCGATCTGCGTGGTGTGGTCGAGGCGGTATTCCACCGGATCCTCGATCGTGGTGATGTTGTTCTGCTGGGCGTCGATCTCGCCGAGCGCCGCGTACACCGTGGTGGTCTTCCCCGAACCGGTCGGCCCGACGACGAGCAGCATGCCGTGCGGCTTGTGGACGACCTCCCGGACCTGCTTGAGGACCGATGAGCGCAGCCCGATCGAGTCGAGCCCGGTCGCCAGCATCCCGCCCGACGACTGCAGGAGCCGCAGCACCATCTTCTCGCCGTAGCTCGTGGGCGTGCAGGCGACCCGCACGTCGAACGCCGTTTCGTCGAGGCGTGCGGAGAACGTGCCGTCCTGCGGCCGACGCCGCTCCGCGATGTTCATGTCGGCGGCCACCTTGAGGGCCGAAAGCAGCCCGCGGCCCGCTCCCTGGTCGAGCCGCCCCGTATCCTCGAGCACGCCGTCGATCCGATAGCGGATGACGTACGCCTGCTCGTGCGGCTCGACGTGGATGTCGGTCGCCTCGGCCTGCATCGCCGCCACGAGCATCTCCCGCGCGTGGCGAACGTTGTCCGACTCGCCGCCGGCGTCGTCACCACCGACGTTGGCGGGCGTGCCATCCTTCTTGAGGAGCGTGAGCGTGGCGTCGGGGGCGACGGTGGCCGTCGGCTGGACGAGCAACTCGGCGCTCAGTCGCCCCTCGCCGCCCGAGAACGACTTCATCCACTCGCGCACGCTCTTCGGTCCAGGCTTCATTCGCTTCGCCTGCCCCGGCCGGCGTCGCTTGAGCTGCTCGAGGGCGAGGGTGAGACCGCGGCGGGAGAGAAGTCGGTGCCCGCTGCGCACGCGGGCGTCATGCAGCCTGAGAAAGAGGAGTCCGGATCCGCCGATCAACCCGGCTGCCACCGGCACGGTGATCGGCCCCGACACGATCGGTCCAAAGAGCAGCACGAGGGGCAGAAGCGTGAACCACATCGTCCAGGCCTCGCGACGCGGGAGTGCGGCCTCCGTGGCAGCGTGGGGCCCCTCGATGGCAGCGATCACGGATGCCCGGGCAGCGGCGACGTACAGCACGAGCACGAGCAGCCCGACCCATGGAAGCCCGTTGAAGGACGGCGCCTCGATGAAGGCGATGGCCGGCGCGGACGACATGGTCACCGAGGTCATCGCCGCGTCCTGTGAATCACAGAGGTTCCACGCCGAGCCGCCGAAGAGCCGGGCGACGAATGGCCTCGGCGCCACGAGCGATCGTGACGTTCCCATCTGCGCGGAGCAACGTCGAGCCGCATCGCGAAGCTCGACGGTTATCCGAGGTGGCCACCCGTCTGTAAAGAAGCCGCAAGGCGGGCTCACGGGTTTCTAACACGAACAGCGCGGAATCCTCACACGGAAGCATTACCCTTCGAAGGCGTTTCGAGCACGAGCATCATCGGGCCGCACACGGATGCCAGCTGCCTGGAAGCGACGCGCGTCACAGGGTCGCGAGTTTCCGACACAAGGAGACAGGATGTCCCACGCTATGCGGAGCCATCTCGGACGAATGCGGCAGCACGTTTTTCGTGGCATGACGCTCGTCGAACTGCTCGTGACGATCGCGATCATCGGGATGCTGGCCGGACTCCTGCTGCCGGCCATGAGCGCCGCTCGCGAGTCGGCCAGACGCGGCAGCTGCATGCACAACATCTCGCAGGTCGCGAAGGCGATCACGGCATTCGACGCCGACAGAAGCCATCTGCCCGGCTGGCGCGACACCGTGGACGACTACACCAAGGTCAAGGCCGCCTCGGAGGGGACGCGTCCTCAGGCGTGCGTGTCCTGGACGGTCAAAATCCTGCCGTTCATCGACCAACGCGAGGTGTTCGACTGGTACGAGACCCACAGCGGCGCGGGCAGTGTCGACGACGTCGCCAAGAAGAAGCTGTCGATCTATGTGTGTCCTTCGACGGGGAGCACGAAGGACAACCGCTCGCCGTTGTCGTATGCCGTCAACGGCGGCACGGGCGGCGAAATCCTGCAGGAGAGCGGCGGAAAGTACAGTCAGCACATCGGTGACGCAGCATTCGCGGACGCTGCCGGGAATGCGTCGGAGTCGGCGTGGCACCTCGCCTCGGGCGGGCACCAGGCCTACCGGGGAGAACGGACGTCCCTGACCCACATCGGCGTCGCCGATGGGGCGGGCGGCACGCTCCTCCTCGCCGAACGCTGCGGCCTGGCGGTGCCGGGAGACGTCTCGTGGGCGGCCAATCCACGGCCCGCACTCCCGAATGCCAACGCGGTGGCGACCGCCCACATCGTGCTGCATCCGCCGCAACTGGCTCCGGGTGCGGAGCCACCGACGGGCGTGCGCGTGATCAACCCGACGGAAACGACGCGGCCCGTCTCAGGCACGGACTGGGGCCTTCGGTATCCGTCGTCACGGCATATCGGCGGTGTCGCGGTCGCATTTTGCGACGGGCACACCCGGTTCTTGAATGAAAAGATCGCACCGTGGGTCTACTGCCAGCTGCTCACGTCCAACCGCCGTGCCCGTTCAACCCGCGCCACGCAGTGGGAACGCTACGTCGGTTCCGACGGCGGGTGGGTGCACTATATTCTCGA
>CAIWZS010000060.1 GCA_903917235.1 uncultured Planctomycetaceae bacterium
CATCTGGTGGTAGATCGTCGCCATGAGGCTCTCGAGCGTGACGCCGTCGCGGGATGGCTCGCCCCCGGTCGAGTCGCTGGCCCCGTGGACCAGACCACGCTTGAAGCCGCCGCCCGCGAGCAGGTTCGAGTAGACGCGGGCCCAGTGGTCGCGGCCGCTCTCCTTGTTGATCTTCGGCGTCCGGCCGAATTCGCTCGTCACCCACACGAGGGTCGAGTCGAGGAGCCCGCGCTGCTCGAGGTCGGTGATCAGCCCCTTGACCGCGTGGTCGAACGGCCGCATCTGGTCGAGGCACGCCTTCTTGACGTCGGCGTGGCAGTCCCAACCGCCGTACTCGAGCGTCACGAACCGCACCCCCGCCTCGACGAGCCGCCGCGCGATGATGAGCCGCTCGGAGAGCCCCTTGGGGTGGAGCCTTCCGTCGGGGCCCTTGATGTCACCGGTGACCTCGCTGCCGTAGAGCTTGAACGTCTCGTCGGTCTCCCCCTCGAACGAGAACGCCCGCTGCGCGGTGGAGGAGGTGAGCAGCGAATACGCCTTGGAGTGGAATTCGTCCATCGTGTCGAGGAGCACCGGATTCGCCTCGAGGGCGCGGATCCGCTTGTCGACGACGTCGCGAACCCCGCGGCGGCGGTCGAGCTGCTCCATCGACAGCCCCGGCGGTAGCGAGAAGTCGCGCACCTTGAACTGCTTCTTCTGCGTGCCCGGGTCGCCGCCGGTCTCGAACGGGCCGTAGATGCTCGGCAGGAAGCCGGTGCCGCCGCTCGACGCGTTCTTGCCGGGGATGCAGATGTAGACCGGCAGTTCGCCCCGGGGGCCCAGTTCGTGCGAGACGACCGAGCCCATCTGCGGGTAGTCGATCACCGTCGACGGCGTGTAGCCCGTGAAGAGGTGGTAGGTCGCCAGGCCGTGATCGGGGATCTTGCCGACGACGGTGCGGACCACGGTGAACGTGTCGTTGATCCCGGCGAGCTCGGGCAGGTTGTCGCTGAACACGTCGCCCGTCTTCGTCTTCACCACGCCGAACACGCCGCGGTATTCGACCGGCGCCTCGGGCTTGGGGTCGAACGACTCGTGCTGCGGGAATCCGCCCGGGAGGTTGATCTGGATCACGCTCTTGATCCGCTGAGGCAGGCCCTTGAGCCCGGCGTTGCCCCCGGCGATCGAGGCCTCGCCGCGGGCCGACTCGAGGCCCAGAACCTCGGCGAGCGAGAGGCCGAGGCCGCCGAGGCTGCCGGCGCGGAGGAGCGAGCGGCGGGGCATCCGGCGGAAGCCGACGCAGCCATGCGTGTGCGAAACGGAAGATGACCCCCGACTGGAAGACAGAGTCATGGTCGCGAACTCCCGGATGAAGTATCCCGGCTGGCCGCATGTGGTGCGGCATGGGAAAGGGGTGCGAGCAACGGTTCCGGTACCCGGGGTTCTTCGGCAACCCTCGACACCGCGATGGCGGGGTCTCCCCCGATGATCTTCATCGTAACGGACCGCTCGGCAGCACGAAAGACGAGCCGTTTCCGCCGGACTCACCGGGCCGGGCGCGACTTCCGCGCCCGGTCGGTCACCATGCCATGCCCCCTGACTCGACGGTCACCTTCTCGACCGTGGACACCTCGATCCCGACCAGGCTCCGCACCACCTGCGCGGCATAGCACTGAAACGCGAAGACTTCCGATTGGACGATCACGCGGTCGTCGGCGGTCGTCACGGCCGCGGCCTCGTCCCCCGCTTCCCCGAGTGCGTCGTTGCACACGCCGACCAGGTGTTCGGCGAGATGCTCCCGCACGGCAGGCTGCGGCACCACGTAGACCGTGTGTGCGAGGGGCGGCGTGCGTTCACCGTCTGCCGCGTCATCGGCATGAATCCCGTGCATGGCGGCGAGCAGATCGGCGACCTGCTCGTGGACGCGTTCGGTCTGCGACACGGCGAGTCGCGTCGCACAGGTGTCGAGTTCGATCATGCCGGGGCCGCCCACAGCGCCCCACGTCTCGGGCGCCACCGTCGCGGTGATCAGCCGCGCGAGCGATGCCCCGTCGTCGGTGAGTGGGATGGGGTAGGAAGCGAGCGAGAGCACCTGCTCGGCCCCGTCGCGCGTCGTCAGGACGAGCTGCTCGTCCCGGACCACGTAGGCCATGTCGAGACCGCCGAGGATCGTGCGCAGCGCCGCACCGAGCGAGACATCCTGCACGGCCGCCGTGATCGGCGCATGGGGATCGAGGCCCGCTTCGTCGAGCGCCCGCAGGTCGAGTCGCACGGGGATGCCGAGCGCCTCCCGGAGGTGCACGACGACGTCGTTGAGCGGGGTCTCCTCGAAGTCGAGGCGTTCGCACCGCGCCCGGAGGCGTGCGCGGATGGCCTTCCCGGCCGCCCCTTCATCTGGACGCATCGGGCGGTACGCATGCAACGCATCCGCCACGGAGGGGTGCGGATGCATCGTTTCCGTGCGGATCCGGAACTTCGCACGCTGGACCGAGCGGTGCGCGTGCGGGGGCCCCGCCTGGGGCGCGCCGCCCGCGGCCTGCGTCGTCGTCACCTCATCCTCGTCCGAGAGCCATTCGAAGGGCGTGTAGCGCGCACCCCCCGGCCCCACGTGGAGCCGCCACGTGTCGTCTCCGATGGTGACCGAGGTGCTCGCAGCGAGCACGAGGCTGCACCACGACGCCCTTGACCACGCGCACAAGCTCCACCGCATCGAGGACCGCATGACGAACGCTCCTTGGAGAGGGGAACGGCACCGGGTGAGAGGGGCACGGCACCACGACGGGACGGGAGAGGTATCGCCTCGCGACCGGGACGTCGCAAGACCCGGCGGACCTCTCAAGGGCACGACCGCCGGCCGCGGCGGCCCGGGGACCGGTCGATTCATCACCTCGGCGCCTTCCCAGGACGATCGTTTGTCGAGGGCGATCGCTTGACACGCCGAGGGTGCGAGGCACTTCATTGGTGACCTTGGACTGCCGCTACGATCGACCGGGTCGGCCGGCACGAACCCGTGCCGAAGCGCCCGACCCGCTCCTGGAGATTCCGATGGCTCGCCCGTCCCGGCCCTGCCTGCTCGCGTTCGTGACGGCGTGCAGTTGCGTCCCGGCCGCTCCCGCGCTCGAGTATGCCTACGCACCGTACCACGCAGGCGCGATGGATCCGCAGACAACCGGCTGGCCGCTGACGGACGCGGAGCGGGCCTATGTGCTGAAGCCCGAGTACGAGCGTCGCCCGGGAGCCGAGGCGATGCAGCATCGGCCCGACCTGTGGCCCACCACGCCGGCGGCCGGTTTTTGGGGTGGCACGAGCTGGCTCGATATGCACGCGGCGCTCGTGAAGACGGCTCACGCTTCGAGAGGGCCCATCGACGTGCTGCTGGTCGGAGACTCGATCACGCAACAGTGGGGACCCACATGGGCCAAACACTTCCCGAAGTGGAAGACGGTGAACATCGGGGTCGGCGGCGACAAGACGCAGAACGTCCTGTGGCGGCTCGATCATGGCGGCGTGGACGGTCTCGAACCGAAGGTGTGCGTGCTGCTGATCGGCAACAACAACATGTTTTTCACGCCCGAGACGGGCATCAAGCCGGCGGCCGAAGGGATCCAAGCGTGCGCCGCGAACCTGCGGGAGCGGTTTCCCGCGGCCGAGATCGTGGTGGTGAAGATTTTCCCCGCTCACGCGCCGGGTGTCGCGTTTTACGAGGACATCAAGCGGACGAACGCCGCACTCGATGGCTTGAATCTCACACGCGATCCACGGCTCAAGCTGCTCGATCTCACGGGCGATCTTCTGAAAGCCGACGGCTCGCTCGACAAGGATCTCTACACCCCCGACGCCGTCCATCTCGTGCCCGCAGGCTACGACCTCTACGCCGCGAGGCTCCGACCGCTCCTCGAAAACGTGCTGGGGCCGGGCGGTGGTGAGCCGGCGGCGCCCGATCCGGCATCACGCTGACTGAATCGTCTAATAGACAGTCACCATCATCTGCTGGGCTGAGGCGGCGTCGCTCGGACTGAACGCGAAGGAGACCGAGAGAGAATGTCGGCGAAAGACCTCTGGGCCCGCACCCTGCCAGAGTCGGATACGCTCGAGCGTTCGTGACAGTCGTGCGGCTCCTCGTGCGGTCGATTCGGCGGAGGGCTGCGCGCGGTCGCTCCTGGAGGAACCTTCGATGTCCGCCACCCTCCGTCGGCTTGCCGTCGTCTCCCTGCTGGTGGCCGTGCACACCCATCCCATCCGGGCCGCCGAGGCC
>CAIWZS010000061.1 GCA_903917235.1 uncultured Planctomycetaceae bacterium
AGGTAGTCGAAGCCGAACTCGTTGTTCGTGCCGTAGGTGATGTCGCAGGCGTAGGCCTTCTGCCGCTCGGCCGACTCCATGCCCGACTGGATCGCCCCGACGGTGAGGCCCAGGCCGAGGTAGAGCGGACCCATCCACTCCATGTCGCGGCGGGCGAGGTAGTCGTTGACGGTGACGACGTGGACGCCCTTCCCCTCGAGCGCGTTGAGGTAGGCCGGAAGGGTCGCGACGAGCGTCTTCCCCTCGCCCGTGATCATCTCCGCGATGGCGCCCGAGTGGAGCACCATCCCACCGATCAGCTGCACGTCGTAGTGCCGCATCCCGAGAAACCGCCTGCCTCCCTCACGGCAGACGGCGAACGCCTCGACCAGCAGGTCATCGAGGGTCTCTCCCGCCGCGAGCCGCCGCCGGAAGTCCTCGGTCTGGCCCCGCAGCTCGACATCGCTCATCGCCTCGAGCCGCGGCTCGAGCGAGTTGATCGCCTCGACCTTCGGCTCGAGCCGTCGCAGGAGCCGCGCGTTGGAGGAGCCGAAAAGACCGGTCAGGAGCCGGTCCACACGGGCGCCCACCCCGGTGGCGGCTGACCCGACAGTTTCCCAGACGCGTTCGAGGAATTCCATGAAAGATCCGCGGGGCGGGAGGGGCCGACGACCCGCGATCATGCGGCCCGAACACGGCGACATCCGAATTGTCTCGCGGCAGCCGCGCGGGGGTCAAGGCGAACGGCGATCGGGATGCGCGCGGGGCCGACCGGGCCGGTGCGAGGCGAGCGCGCCGGATGAACTGGTGACCCCGCCGGCGGACCACGATACTCTGCGGATTCGCGCCGGCCGGGTCGGACCGCCGACGCCGACGCCGAGGCTGCTCGACTCCGCATGGCACTCCACCCGCCCGATCCGGCCTGGTGCAGGAACGTGCGGGGGCGCCTGCTCTTCCTCGGCACGGGCACGAGCGTGGGCGTGCCGGTCGTCGGCTGTGGCTGCCCCACGTGCACGAGCGCCGACCCGCGGGACGTCCGCTCCCGCACGAGCGTGCTCCTGGGCCTGCCCGCCGGCACGCTGCTCGTGGACACGACGCCCGACCTCCGCGCCCAGTTGCTGCGCGAACGGGTCACGCACGTCGATGCGGTGCTCTACACGCACGACCACGTCGACCATGTCTACGGTCTCGACGACATCCGGCCGCTCGGTTACGTGTCCGGTCGCGAGATGCCGCTCTACTGCGAGGAGCGGGTCGAGCGCCGCATCCGCAAGGCGTTCGACTATGCCTTCACGCCCTCGCCGGCGCCGGGGGGCGGCGTGCCGCGGCTGGAGATGCGCCGCATCGGCACGGAGCCGTTCGATCTGCTCGGCGCGCGCGTCACGCCGCTGCGGCTGCGGCATGGCACGTTCGACGTGCTCGGCTTCCGGTTCGGCTCGCTCGCCTACTGCACCGACACCAACCACGTGCCCGACGCCACCTGGCCGCTCCTCGAGGGGCTCGACACGCTGATCCTCGACTGCCTGCGCCCGGAAAGGCATCCGACGCACTTCTCGCTCGACGAGGCCGTGGCGGTCGCGGAGCGCTGCGGCGCCCGGCGCACGCTGCTCGTGCACCTCTCGCACGACGTGCCCCATGCCGAGCTCACGGCCCGGCTCCCTCGGGGGATCGAGGTCGCCCACGACGGGCTCGAGGTGCCGCTGACGGGGCTCGGGTGACCCGGCCCGCTCCGTGCCGGCGGGTGTCAGTCGACCGCGACCGACCGGAGCCGCAGGCTGTTGGCGATCACCGACAGCGAACTCAGGGTCATCGCGGCGGCCGCCAGCATCGGGCTCGTCACATGGCCGAGGAGCGGATAGAGCGCGCCTGCGGCAACGGGGATCGCCAGCACGTTGTACAGGAAGGCGAGCAGGAGGTTCTGGCGGACGACGGCCATCGTGGCGCCCGCGAGTCGCAGCGCCCGCGGCACCGCCTCGAGGCCCCCCGAGAGCAGCGTGACGTCGGCCGTCTCGAGGGCCACGTCGGCGCCCAAACCCATCGCGATGCCCACGTCGGCCGATGCCAGGGCGGGCGCGTCGTTGATGCCGTCGCCCACGAAGACGAGGGCGCCGTCATGACGCGCCGCCCGCAGCCGCTCGATGTGCGCCGTCTTCCCGGCGGGCGAGAGCCCGCCCGACGCGTCGGTGATGCCCACCAGCGAGGCGACGTGTCGCGTCGCATCCGGCGCGTCGCCCGAGAGCATCGCGACGTCGAGGCCGCGGGACCGCAGGCCGGCCACCACGGTGGACGCCTCGGGCCGCACCGGATCGGCGATCACGAAGGCGCCCGCCAGCCGGCCGTCGACCGCCGCGAACACGGTCGTGGCGCCGGCCGCACTCCCGTCGGCGCATGCCGCGAGCATCTCCGGCGGCAGCGTGTCGACACCCGCGCGCTCCCGCAGGAGCAGGGCGTTTCCCACGGCGACGTCGCGCCCCTCGACCCGCCCGACGATGCCTCGACCCACGCTCGCGACGACGGCGGTCGCCTGCGGCAGGGCGAGCCCCGCTGCGGCGGCCGATGCCGTGAAGGCCCTCGCGAGCCCGTGCTCGCTCGACGCCTCCACGGCCGCGACGAGCCGCAGCAGATCACGCATCGATCCGGTGACGGTGCCCTCGGCGGGCATGACCGAGCGTCGCCAGGGCGGGGAGCCCGGGCCGAGATTCGTGTCCTCAGGCAGCACGGCGGCGACGAGCCGCGGGGCGCCGCGGGTGAGCGTGCCGGTCTTGTCGAAGACGACGGCGCCGGCACGGGCCAGCTGCTCGACGGCCTCCGCGCTGCGGGCGAGGATCCCGGCACGTGCACCCCGTCCGATCGCCACGGTCATCGCCAGCGGCGTGGCGAGCCCGAGCGCGCAGGGGCAGGCGATGACGAGCACGCTCACCGCGGAGAGAAGCCCGAGGGCCATCCGCGGCTGCGGCCCCACGAGCGACCAGGCGACGAAGGTGACGAGGGCGACGGCCAGCACCACCGGCACGAACACGGCGGCGGTCCGGTCGGCCAGCTGCTCGATCGGAGCCCGCTTCTCGTGCGCCTCGCGCACGAGAAGCGTGATTCGTGCGACGAGCGAGCCGGATGACGGCGCCGTGGCCTCGACCACCACCGCGCCCGGCCCGTTGAGCGCGCCACCGCGCACGCGATCGCCGCTGCCGCGTTCCCCCGGCAGCGGCTCGCCGGTGAGGAGCGATTCGTCGCACGTCGTGGTGCCTTCGCGGATGACGCCGTCCACCGGGATGCGGCCGCCGGGTCTGACGCGCAGGAGATCGCCGACGGTCACCGCGGCGAGCGGCACGACCTCCGCCTCGGCGACGCTCGCCGCGGCATGACAGCAGGATGCTCCCTCCGCGGTCGGGACGGTCTCGTCGCGTGGGCGGGCGGCGCCCCGGTGACCGATGCGTTCGGCGGTCGGGGGCGAGAGGTCCATGAGCGCGCGAATGGCCGCGGTGGTGCCACGTCGCGCGCGGCTCTCGAGCATCTGCCCGGCGAGCACGAGCACGACGATCATGCCGGCCGACTCGAACGACACGGGCACCGTGCCGTCCGCCTCGCGGAACGCCTCGGGAAAGATGCCGGGCACGACGGTCGCGAGCACGCTCGAGCCCCAGGCCGCGACCACGCCGAGCGTGATGAGCGAAAACATGCCCGGACGGCCGCTGCGGAAGCCGGCCACGCCGCCGGCGAGGATCGACCAGCCCCCCCAGAACCCGATCGGGGTGGCCAGTGCCAGCTGGATCCACTGTCCCGCGCGTCCCGTCAGGCCGAGTCGTGCGAACAGATTCCCGCTCGAATGGCCGAGCGTGCCGGGGAGCATGTGGGCCGCCATCGGGCCCATCGCGACCATGAAGAGCAGTCCCCCGAGGGCGGCGCTCACCGCCAGACGCAGGACGTCGCGCCGCCGGGCGGTGGCCGCGCCTCCGGGCAGGCCGATCGGTTCGAGCGGCATGCCGCAGAGCGGGCAGCGGCCCGGCGAGCCGCTCGTCACGTCGACGTGCATCGGGCACCGCCAGCCGAGCTCGCCGACATCGGCCCGCGCGCAGCACGGCTTCACAGGGACGGGCGCCGGCTGCGGCTGGATGACGTTGAGCTGCATGGTCCCGTCCTGCCCGCTCATCGGGCGCGCCACGAACCAACCGGCAGCGCCCCCGAACCGACGTTGACGCTTCCTACGACTGTACCGGACCATGCGTCGATCAGGTCCGCCCGGGCCGAGGCAGCACCCTCGGGGAGGTGATCCCGTGAGCGTCACACGCCGGCCAGCGCGTCGGCCCACCGAGAAAAGGCCCGATGCCGGCGGCCGTCCCGCCCTCGGCGTGGAGTGTCTGGAGTCGCGGCTCGTCTGCGCGGCCGTCGCCGTGCCGGCGGCCCAGGCGGGCAGCCTCACGCAGTACCTGCTCGCCCGGGAGCCGGAACCCGGCCCGGCCCTCGCCGCGTTCGCCTGCGCGCCGACGTCGGCGACCAACGCGCTGGTCTCGCTGCAGCGGCAGTATCCCTCGCTGTTCGGCAGCAGCCTCGCCGGCCGCACGCTCGCCGACTGGGCCGACACGTCCCTCGTGCTGGCCGGCCCGGGATTCATGAACACGCAGCCGGCACTCGGCGGCACGGTCCCCGAGGGCAATCTTCCCGCGGGCCTCCGCGCCTACCTCGACGGTCGCGGGTACGGCGGCGCGATCGACGTGGAGGGGATGTTTCCGCAGGGCGAACCCGGAGGCTTCGTCGAGACGAAGGTCGGTCCGCTGCCGGAAGGCTACGTGTCGGGCGTGCCCACGCCGGGGTTCATCGCCGACGCGCTGGCCGACGGTGCTCCGGTGATCGTGACGATCCTCTACCCGCCGGAGGCGGGCAAGCAGGTGTCGGGACACAACGTGCTGGTCACCGGCATGTCGTGGGACGACGCCACCGACACCGGCACCTTCACGTTCGTCGATCCGCTCGACGCGGCCGTCGCCGAGCGACGGGGCAGGGAAGGACTCCTGCCGGTCGGTGCGCAGAAGCTCACATCGGGCACCGTGTCGATCACGCCCACGCTTCCGCTGCCGGTGGTGGACGGCATCCAGGACGTCGTGCGCAACGTGCTCACACTGGAGTACGACCAGTACCAGGGCGAGCTGCCCTATCGGCCGACGGACTACGGCACCGCGATCGCTTTCATCGGCGGTGCGACCGTGCTGCGGCCGGCCGCAGCGGTCCTCGCGGCCCGCGCCGTGGTGCAGCTCGACGTCGGCGTGCGCCGCGGCGCGGCGGTCGTGATGACGCACGAGCAGATCGCACGCGCGAGCGTGGGCGGAGCCTCAGCGGAGTCGTTCGTCGTGACGGCCACGTCGTCCGGTCGGCTGCAGCGGTTCGACGGAGATCGCTGGGTCGGCATCCCGCGCGGTGCCCTTCCGCCGGCCCATCGCGAGATCGCCCCGCTGGTCGCCCGGCGGGAAATCCGTCCGGGCGACATGGTGCGGTGGATTCCCGCGGCGCCGTCGCGCGTGCGGGCCGTGCCGGCATTCCGGATCCGCGCGTGGAATGGCGTCGCCTTGTCCGCCACGAGCACGCTCTTCAGTGTCGCGCCGACCCGCTCGGCCACTCCCGCCGCGCCCACCACCGACACGACCGGGTGATCCGTCCCGACCCGGGGAGGCGACGCACATGGTCGCGGCGGGTGTGCGCCGATGGGGTGAGCCGGACCGGGCGCCGCCTCACGAGGCCGCGTCGGCGAGGGCACGCGACAGCACGCGAGAGGTCTCGACGATGGCCGCCCGTGGGTCGTAGTCGGGCTGGTTGGAGAGCTGACCGCTGACTTCCACGCAGACCGGGCCGGCGTAGCGCAGCTGCCCGAGCAGGCGGAAGTACCGCACGTAGTCGGTACGGCCCTGACCGGGCAGGAGGAATCGCGGTCGTGCGGGATCCCCCGCCGCGTCCTTGACGTGGATGAATCGGGTTCGCGGCAGCAGCTGCGTCAGGGACTGTTCGAGATCGATGCCCTGCAGCTCGAAGTGGCTGAAGTCGTAGGCCGCCTGGATGGACGGCGAGCCCGTGTGGTCGAGGAGCCAGAGCAGCCGTTCGGGTGTGTTCATGGCACTGGCGACATGCGCCTTGATCGCGAGCACCACGCGCTCCTGTTCCGCGCGGGCCGCCCACTCCCGGAGCCGCTGCACCATCCCCGCCTTCTGCTCCTCCCAGCGCACCGGACTGCCGCCGACCACGGTTTCGAGGATCGGGGGATGTTCGGGCGTGAGGTCGCGGCCGACGGCCGCTGCCGCCCCGATCACGTCGAGGGACGCCCGCTGGGTCGCGTCGTCGCAGACCAGCGGGATCTGGATCATCAGGCAGGGCACCGCGAGCCCCAGTTCGTGCAGCAGGTCGGCGGTCGCCTTCCGTTCGGCGGGAGGAAAGGCCGCAGGCTCGGTGGGAAATCCCGGATTGAGGCAGAGCTCCACGTGTCGGAATCCCGCCGCCGCGCAGGCCCGCAGGGACTCGTCGAGAGGCAGCTGCTTCGTGCCATACAGACTGAAACCGAGGCTGAAAGCGGGGCTCACCGACTCCCCCGCGGCGTCGGCGGCCGACGCCGGCACGATCCCGGAGAGTGGCAGCGTCATCGCCGCCTGTAGCACCCGTCGTCGTCGCCACATCATCGTGAAGTCGTCGTCGAACATGTCGCGTTTCCTCGCTGGGTCGGAGCCGGCGGCTGCAGGCCGCCGTCACGCGCCGCCCGTGGGCGACGCGTCCTGGGAGATCCTCACGAGTCCGGCCAGCCGTTCGCCCGCGGCACCGGAGTCGATCGCGTCTTCGGCGCGGGCCCGCGCGTCGGCGAGCCGTGCCTCGCGACCGGCCGCCCAGAGCACGGCGGCCGCATTGAGCACGACGACCTCGCGGCGCGGGCCGGGCGCGCCCGCCAGAACGTCACGGATCGCGGCCGCGCTCTCGTCGGGCCCTGCGACCGCGAGTTCGTCGAGGCGCGCCGCGGGCAGCGTTCGGAGGCCGAAGTCCTCGGGCGTCCACCGGAGCCGCTCGACCCCGGTCGTGGCCACGTCGATCACGTCGGTGGGCCCGAAGAGGCTCACCTCGTCGAACGTCTGACCGGTGGGCAGGCCGTCCGCATCCACGAGGTGCCCCGACACCACGAGCGTCCGCCGCGCGCCGAGCAGCCAGGCGGCCTCTGCGAGCGGCTCGCGCGCGGCCGGGCGTCCCACGCCGATCACCTGCACGTCGGCACCGGCCGGATTGACGAGCGGGCCGACGAGGTTGAACACCGTCGGTCTGCCGAGGCTGCGGCGCAGGGGACCGACGTGCGCCATCGCCGGATGGTACGTCGGCGCGAGACAGAAGCAGAGTCCGATCTCGCGCAGGCACCGTGCCGCTGCCTTCGGCGGCATGTCGACGCGCACGCCGAGCCGCTCCAGGACATCCGCTGATCCGGTGCGGCTCGACACCGCGCGGTTGCCGTGCTTCGCGACCGGCTGCCCCGCGCCCGCGACGACGAACGCCGCCGCGGTGGAGATGTTGAACGATCC
>CAIWZS010000062.1 GCA_903917235.1 uncultured Planctomycetaceae bacterium
ATGCACAAGCGCCGTCGGGTGAGTCGCTGCACGATCTCGCGTCGTCGCTTTTCGCACCTGGCCGCACTCGCGGCACTGTCCCTCGCCGGCCGTCGAGCGGTCGCCGCGCCACGGGCGGGCGGAACCGCGCTCGTCGTCGGTGCGGGGATGGCGGGGCTCGCCGCGGCGATCGACCTCAAGGCGGCCGGATGGACGGTCGTGGTCATCGAAGGGCGCGACCGTGTGGGAGGCAGGATCTTCACCGATCGATCACTCGACGGCGTGCCTCTGGACATGGGTGCGACGTGGATCCACGGCATTCGGGGCAATCCCATCAACGCCCTGCGGACGAAGTACCGACTCAAGGTGGCCCTGACGAATTACGACGCGATGTTCCGCTATGACGCGGACGGCCTGCCGTTGTCGGCACCGCGCGAAGCCTCGATGGATCGCGCATTCGCGTCCTTGGAAACGGCCATCGCCCAGGCCCAGGAAGCCCGCGCCGTCGACCTGTCGCTCGGGGCGTTCATCGACGACTTCATCGAGGCACGGTCGCTCTCCGCGGATGCACGCCGCTCTCTCGGCTACTCGGTCAACACGGAAATCGAGCATGAGCAGGCTGCCGATGTGGCCGACCTCTCGCTCGTGAATTTCGACCAGGATTCCCAGTTTGGCGGGCCGGATGTCCTCTTCCCCAACGGCTACGGACAGCTGCCGGAGAGGCTCAGGGCGGGCCTCGACATCCGCACCGGCCACACCGTGAGAAGCATCGCCCACGACTCCAGCGGCGTGCGGGTCGAAACGCAACGTGGCACGTTCGTCGGCGATCGTGTCGTGGTGACGCTGCCGCTCGGCGTGCTCAAGCATGGCGACGTCGGCTTCACGCCGATTCTGCCCGAGGCCAAGCGTGCCGCGATCGACAGGCTGGGCATGGGTGTGTTGAACAAGTGCTACCTGAAGTTTCCGAGGGTGTTCTGGGATCCGAGGCCCCAGTTGTTCGGGTACGTCGGCGCCGCGCGGGGGCAGTGGGCCGAGTGGCTCAACATGCACCGCTTCACGCGGCAGCCGGTGCTGCTCGGATTCAATGCCGGGAGTTTCGGCGAACAACTGGAGTCGCAGTCCGACGAGGAAGTCGTGGCATCGGCGATGACCGTGCTGCGGACGATCTACGGCGGATCCGTGCCGAGTCCGACGGGAGCGCGAGTGACCCGCTGGAAGAGCGACCCCTTCAGCCGTGGGGCGTATTCGCACATTCCGCCCGGCGCGAGTGGCGGCGATTACGACGCGTTGGCGGCGAGTGTGGCGGGAAGGATCTTTTTCGCGGGCGAGGCGACGTCGCGTCAGTATCCGGGCACCGTGCACGGTGCATGGCTCTCCGGCCGCCGGGCCGCCGCCGAGATGACGAGGCTTGTGTAACCGAGAGAACGCCTCCGTGGGACCGGCTGTGCCGGCCCCGGGGAGCGCTGCGACTCCCTCGTGCGCACGCACGCCGGTGAAGAGCCCCGACGATGCGATGCTCCCGGCGGCCGTCCGCTACGGCGGCAGGAGTTCCACGGCCGCCGTCACCATCGTCAGGATGCCCGTCGCGAGCGTCGGCTCGGCATCAGGGTGGAACGTCGCGGAGTGCAGGGAGGGAGCCGGCCGTCCGAGTGACGCGTACCGCTCGAGCCGCGACTCGTCGACGGCGCCCAAGCGGTACATGAGGATGGGCACGCCCGCCTTGCCGAAGAGGCTGAAGTCTTCTCCCCCCATCGACTGCTCCGCCTCGGTCACCTGGTCGTCCCCGAGCACCCCGCGAAACGCGTTCTCGAGTCGCGTGGCGAGCTGCCGATCGTTGAAGACCGCGGGTGTGCCCTCGGCGACGACGATCACAGGCTCGGGGGCGCGGTGGGCTGCCGCGACGCTCCTTGCCTTCCGCTCGATCGCCGCGAGCAGCAGCGTGCGCACGTCGTCGGAGTAGCTGCGGACGGTGAGCTGGAGGTGGCAGGAGTCGCCGATGATGTTGTGCTTGGTTCCACCGTGAATGGAGCCGACGGTGATCACCGCAGGCTCGGTCGGCTCCACCTCACGACTGACGATGGTCTGGAGTGCGGTCACGAGTTCGGCCGCCTGCACGATCGGGTCGACCGTCGTGTGCGGATAGGCGCCGTGGCCACCGACACCCCTGACCGTGATGTCGATGCTGTCGGAGTTGGCCAGCGTATAGCCGGGGCGGACGCCAACGCGGCCCGCGGCGAGCGCGGAGTCGACGTGGAGCGCCACCCCGAAGGTCGGGCGCGGGAATCGATCAAAGAGGCCGTCGTCGAGCATCGCGTGCGCGCCCATGGTGCGTTCCTCGGCGGGCTGGCCGATCGCGATGAGCGTTCCCCTCCAGCGATCCCGGTGGCCTGACAGGTAGCGGACCGCCCCGATCAGGACGGTCATGTGGACATCGTGTCCGCAGGCGTGCATGACGCCCACCTCCTTGCCCGCCGGATCCCGTGCCTTGACGACGGACGAATAGTCGAGCCCCGTCTGCTCGACGACGGGCAGTGCGTCCATGTCGGCCCGGAGCATGAGCGTCGGACCCTCGCCGTTGTGCAAGACGGCCACGACCCCGTGCCCGCCAACGCCGGTGGTGACGGTGCAGCCCGCCGCCTCCAGTTCGGCGGCTACCCGCGCCGCCGTCTCCTTTTCCTGCAGCGACAGTTCGGGATGGGCGTGAAGGTGACGGTAGAGCGCGACGAGCCGAGGCATTTCGGCGGCGGTCCACGAGCGCACGTGTGCCGCGGAAGCCACGGGCTTTCCGGCGGCCGGCAGTCCGGCCGCGTCGGTCGGCTGCTCCGCGATGGATCCTCGTGGACCGGTCAGAACCGGCAGGCCAGCCGCGAGCATGACGACTCCGGCCAATCGGAGCCGAGCACGACACGACCTACGAATCGAACGACGAGGCATGGGCGATCTCCGGTCATGACACGGTGCGAGAAAGCGAGGTACAAGGCCGCAAGGCAAGGCCGCCGTTGCGTCTGGAGCCATCGTCCGCAGGCCGAACGATCTCACTTCCGGCCTTCCAGCCGATGGGTAGACTACCTGGTGTGTTTGGAGGGTAAGCGAATGGCTAGCGGCGACACTGGAAATGTCGTGCCGGGAAACCGGTTGTGGGTTCGAGTCCCATGCCCTCCGCTTTGATTGCTCGGCGAAAACGGCACGGGGTCCGGAGCACCGGCGTCCGCACAGGCCCGTGCGATGAGCGCCGCGATGTCGGGCGTGACGCGGTGCCGGAAGCGCCCCGGCTTCCCAGCGTGCGCGGCCCACACGTTCGGTTGTCCCTCGATGGGACGATCGGCATACTCATCCGGCGGCTTCTGCTTCGCCTCAGGACCCCGTGATGACGTTTCCATTCGGCTCGACGCTCTTTCGCCGATCCGTGCGCCGCCCCGACGTTCGGTCGCGTTCCCGTCGGCTCCTGGCCACCTGCGAGCGATTGGAAGAACGCCTCGCGCTCTCCACGACGCTCGCGGGCAACATCACCCAGGGGAACCTCTACGGTGACCAGTCCGTCGTGGTGGCGACGTCCATGCTCACGAGGTGCCGCCCCACCAGCGTGCAGGTGGTCGATACCGGCGACATCGGCATGGGCCAGGGGTCCGTCCGCAGCTTCGTGCCATTCCCGAACCACCGCGGTGGCCTGAGCCTGGCCGTCGGGGATTTTCTTCACAAGGGTTACCACCAACTCGTCGTCGGCACCACTGGCAACGTCCGCGCCCGGGTGGCGATCTACGACCTCTTCGAGTCGTTCGTGAACGAACCCGACGCGGCCGGGACGGGCGTGTTCGAAAACCCGGTGCGCCTCCAGCTCTTCACACCCTTCCGCAACCTCAGGACCGGGGCCGCGCTCACCACGGGCGATTTCAACGCCGACGGCAAGGTCGAACTCGCCGTCGGAGCGGGGCCCGGCGGCCCGCCCCGGATCAACGTCTACGAAGTCGCGGATCCGGATTCGTCGGCGCCGCTTCCCGTCCCGCGGCTGGTCAACTCCTTCGACGCGTTTCGTTCCTCCTTCAGGGGCGGGATCACGCTCGCGGCCGGCCACCTCACCGGTGCACCCGCCGCGGAGTTGGTCGTTGGCGCGGGGGTGGGCGGCGGATCGCACGTGCGTGTCTTCGAAGGCGGGCAGGTGTACGACCATGCCGCGCCACGGGCCGTCATCCGCTATCGGGCATTCGGCAGCGACGCGAGGCCCGATCATGCCCCGCTCGAGGTAAACCTCGTCGAATCGATCGTGCACCCGGACGAGGAGCCCGTCACCGGCCTCGATGCACGGGGGCTCACCGGCATGTTCACGCCGTCGAACAACGTGCCGCTCGCACGGGGCACGATCGTCGCCTCGAGTTCACGGGCGAGCACCGCCGGTCGCGTGAGCGTCTACTCCCTCGTCTCCGGCGAGGCACGGCACACGACGGTCCGCCTGCCGAACACCTCGCCGACGGGAAGCGGTGCCTTCCGGACGTTCATGACCCCCGTCGGATACCTCTTCAATCACCTCGCCGACAGCGCCCTGGCGCCGACGGTGCTCGTGGCCGATCCGTTCCGGTCGACCATGTCGCTGTATTCGCTCACCGATGAATCTCCCACCGCGATACCGAACATCTACACGAGTGACTTCGCCGCGCAGGGCACGTCGCTCCCCTACGACAGCCCGGCCTTTCCGTTCGGCACGAGCCTCGACGGACCGCTGCCGATCGCGGTGAAGCTCCTCCAGAGCGGCGTCGCCACCGAAATCTCGCCCGGCACGTCGGGCATGCTGCCGAGCCGCCAGGTGGCGTTTCGGAGCCCCTTCGCCCTGAGTTTCCAGACTGACACGACCGCGCTGTTTTCGAGATACGCGGACGACTTTTTCACGAATCCCCTGAACCAGACCCCCGAGTCCGTCGACGGCTGGTACACGACACCGTCCGATCCGGACGACTTCTACGGTCCCTCGCTGGCGGTCTTCGGCACGAACCCCGCGTTCCCGTCCATCACGAGCAGCGACCCGACGTTCTGGCAGGAGAGCATGATCGCGGCCGGGCTGCAGTACATGAATCGGGGCGTCTATTACCAGCATCACCACTTCCCCGCCTGGTTTGGCGTTCCCACCGACGCCGCGGCCGGTGTCGGCCCCGACATTGCGGGCTACGGCCTCTACAGCTACACGCCCGCCGGCATGCAGACGCCGGGGCTCGACTGCAGCGACTTTTCGGCGCTCGTGGTCAACATGGTCACCGGCCAGAAGATCAAGGAAGGCGTCTCCGAGCAGGCGACGGTGCACCGCGGTGCGACCGACTGGGGAACGTCGCTCGAAGGCACGGCCACGATCTTCATCAACAACGACCCGTCGCAGGGGATCCTCAGTTGGTACACGCTCGCGACGTACTACGAATCACAGGGAGCGCTGGCCACCTACCAGATGCTCAACAACACCCTGCAGACGGGTGACCTGCTGTACTACGGCACGGTGCCCTCCGGGACGCTCGTGCCGACCGAGCCACTCACCACCGACAAGGGCGCCCACGTGACGATCTGGACCGGCCAGACGCTGCCGATTCCGGGCGCGGCGGCCGATCAGGGCGTGCCGCTGCTCATGGACAGCCACGGCGGCAACATCCAGACGGGGGTCGACGCCGGCAACAACCCCGTCGGCGTCGTCGAGCCGGCCGGCCCGCAGATCCGCGCCTTGTTCGTCCCCAACGAGACCGGGCTGTCGACCGGCTACACGCCGCTGCGCGAGTTCCTCACCGACGAGCAGTACCAGGACCAGAACTACTACTACTTCACGAACTTCACGCACGCGGTTCGGATCAGTTTCCCCGGGACGACGCCCCTCCCCTCACCGGCAGATGGCCCGGCGTGATGGCCGCGCGACGCCGGCACGACGGCTTCCGCGCGGGTTGCGGACGTGCCGGCGGCGGACCTATTCTGCGGACCACTGGGATGCCCGCGCCCGCAACCGCGTCCGGAGACCGACATGCTTCCCGATCTCTCCCGGCGGCGATTCCTCGAGACGGCCACGGCACTCGGCGGTCTCGCCGCCCCCGGCGTCCTGCCGCGGGCACACGCCGCCACGAAAAACGGCCGCCTCGCCATCGCCGCCGTCGGCATGGGCGGCCAGATGATGAACTACCTGGTCAAGGAATTGGAAAAGGTCGACCAGGACATCGTCGCCATCTGCGACGTGGACCGCCGGCGACTCGAGGCCGCCGCCTCGCAGGAGCGTCTGTCGAAGGCGCGGGCCTATGGCGACTACCGCGAGCTGCTCGAGAAGGAGAAGGACGTCGACGCGATCGTGATCGGCACGCCCGACCACTGGCACGTGCCGATCGCGATCGCCGCGCTCGAATCGGGTCGGCACGTCTACTGCGAAAAGCCGCTCGCGCACTCGGTGGCCGAGTGCCACGCGCTCGAGCAGGCGGCGCGGAGCCGGCCCGACCTCGCCACGCAGACGGGCAATCAGGGCTGCTCGACCGAGGGGTTCCGCCGCAGCATGGAGGTGATCCGCTCAGGACTGCTCGGGAGCATCACCGAGGTGCACGTCTGGCATCCGGCCCACGGCTGGCCGAACGGCGTCGACCGCCCCGACGGGGCCGATCCGGTGCCAGCGGGCCTCGACTGGGATTTTTGGCTTGGGTCCGCGCCGGCCCGCCCCTACAAGAACGGCATCTACCATCCGGCGGCCTGGCGCGGCTGGTACGACTTCGGCGGCGGCTCGCTCGCCGACTTCTGCTGCCACGGCTTCCAACTCGCGACGCGGGCACTCGATCTGGATGCCCCGATCCGCGTCGAGGCCGACGCCGAAGGTCTCGGCCACGA
>CAIWZS010000063.1 GCA_903917235.1 uncultured Planctomycetaceae bacterium
GCCCCACCTCACCCTGGGCGGCCACCTGGCCGACGGCGCGGTGGACGAGCTGCACGATCGGCGCCCCGGGTCGGGAGAACGCCCGTGCCGCCTCCTCGGCCGCCCGCTCGATCCGCAGGGTGGCCTCTTCGGTGACGGCCACCGGCGTGCCGTCGGGGAACACCACCTTCGCCAGCAGCCGGTTCGCGTCGATCTTCGGAAAGAGCTGGAACGGGGTCACGCCGCCGCGGACGATGCCGATCGCCACCAGCAGGATCGACACGGCAGCGGCGAGCGTGGCGAGCCGGTTGTCGAGGGCCACGTCCAGCACGGGCGAGTAGATCCGCCGCACGAACCACTTGAGCCCCCGCTCGCACGCCCGCTGCAGGAGGGCGACCGCGGGCAGCAGCACCCGCAGCGGATAGAGCACGATGCCCAGGATCGTGAAGACGAGGTTCTTCTCGTGGGCGAGGTGCCCGGGGAGTACGAGCGTCGACTCCAGCAGCGACATCAGGAGCGTGGCGATGAACGCGAACGGCATCACCGCGATGAACTTCCCCATCACGCCCGAGACGAAGCAGAGCGGCAGGAACGTGATGACGGTCGTCAGAACGCTCGAGATGACGCTCGGCACCACCTCGACCGTGCCGTCGATCGCCGCGGCCGTCAGGCTCTTGCCCATCCGCCGGTGCCGCTCGACGTTGTCGCTGACCACGATGGCGTCGTCCACCACGATCCCGATCGCCATGAGGAAGGCGAACATGGAGAGCATGTTGAGCGTCTGGTCGGTCGCGAACATGAGCATCCCCGTCCCGAGCATCGAGAACGGAATGCCCATCGCCACCCAGAAGGCGATCTTGAGGTCGAGGAAGAGCGCGAGCACCACGAACACGACCACCAGGCCCTGCAACCCGTTCGACACGAGCATGTCGAGCCGGTCGCGGACGTCGATCGACTGGTCGGCCCAGGTCACCAGTTCGTAGCCCGGCGGCAGCGACGCGTCGCGCACGTAGGCATTGACCGCCGCCACCATCGCGAGCAGGTCCTCGTCGCTCGTGCGATCCACCGAGATCACCATGCCGGCGCGGCCGTTGATGCGGTTCGTCGAGGCGACGTCGGCGAACTCGTCCCTCACCGTCGCGAGGTCGCCCACCGTGAGCACGAGGCCGTCGGGCAGCGTGACGAGGGGCAGCTCGGCGATGCCGGCACCGCTCGACCGTTTGTTCTTGCCCCGCAGGAGGATCTCGCCCCCTTCGCTGCGGATCGTGCCGCCGGGGAGCTCGAGGTTCTCGCGCCGGACGATGTCGGCGACCGCCCGGAGCGACAGCCCGTACTCCCGCAGCGTCGCCTCGGGGATCTCGATGTCGATCTCGTACTCCTTCGCCCCCTGGATGTTGGCCGCCGAGACGGCCGAGAGGCCGAGCAGGTCGTCGCGCACCTCCTCGGTGACGTCCCGCAGTTCCTCCTCCGCCACGCCCCCTTCCCTGCCCGGAGGTGCGAGCACGCCCACCTTGATCGCCGGCGTGCGGAGCGTCACCTGCTCCACCTTCGGATCCTCGGCCAGCTCGGGAAAGCTCGGGATGCGGTCGACCTCGGACCGGATCTCGGCGAGCGTCTTCTGGACGTCCTTCACCGACTCCTGCAGCTCGAAGACGCAGAAGCCCGACCCCTCCTGGGCGACGCTGGTCACCTTCTTCACGCCCGCGACGCTGCGGCAGGCCTCCTCGATCTTCTGGCAGATGCCCTCCTCGACCTCCTCGGGCGTGGCGCCCGGATAGGGCACCGTGACGAGCACGATCTCGAGGTCGAACTCGGGAAACACCTCGCGACGCATGGTGCCGAACGCCAGCGCGCCGACGAGCAGCACCGCCATGACGAGCGTGTTCATGGCCGGCATGTTGTTGACCGTCCACGAGACGACCGTCCTCATGTCGCATCCTCGCCATCGAGACCGCCCGCTGCCGCCGGGGTCGCGACCGCGCCCGCCGCCTCGGCCACCGCCATGCCCTCGTGCGGATGCGACAACTGGCTCACGACCACCCGATCACCCGGCTCGAGACCCGAGGCCTCCGACTCGAAGAGCACGCGGCCGTCCGCCACCTGCACCGGCTTCGGCCGCACGATGACGAGGCGGTCGTCACGCACGAGCCAGACGTCCCCGCTCGGCCGCAGCGCCTCCTCGGGGATCGACACGAGCGGGTGCGGCGAAGCGACGTGGACGCGGAC
>CAIWZS010000064.1 GCA_903917235.1 uncultured Planctomycetaceae bacterium
ACCACGCCCGCCTTCCGCAGGATCTCCGTGACCGTGAGCACGAGGTCCGTGGCTGTCGTGCCGGCGGGGAGCCGGCCGGTGAGCTCGAAGCCGACCACCTCCGGCAGCAGCAGCGACAGGGCCTGCCCGAGCATGACGGCCTCCGCCTCGATTCCACCGACCCCCCAGCCGACCACGCCCAGGCCGTTGATCATCGTGGTGTGGCTGTCCGTGCCGACGAGCGTGTCGGGCACGGCCACCGGGAGGGTGCGTTTGCCGCCGGGCTCCCGGCGGTCGGGATCGCGCAGGAAGACGCAGCCCGCGAGGTATTCGAGGTTGACCTGATGGACGAGGCCGATCGCTGGCGGGACGACACGGAAGTTGTCGAAGGCCTGCTGACCCCAGCGGAGGAAGGCATACCGCTCTGCGTTCCGCGCGAATTCGACGTCGACGTTCTTCTCGAGGGCATCGGCGGTGCCGTAGAAGTCCACCTGCACGGAGTGGTCGATGACCAGATCGACCGGTACGAGCGGATTGATCCGCGACGGATCCCCGCCGAGTCGGCGCATCGCCGCCCGCATGGCGGCGAGGTCGACGACGCACGGCACGCCCGTGAAGTCCTGCAGGACGACCCGGGACGGCTTGAAGGGTATCTCCCGTTCGGCCGGTCGGGCGGCAGTCCACGTCGCCAGGGCCCGCACGTCCTCCTCGGTGACCTCGTACCCGTCACACGTGCGGAGGAGTGCCTCGAGGATGGTCCGGATCGAGTACGGGAGCCGGGACGTGTCGGTCACACCGGCGTCATCCAGCGACCGCAGGCGGTAGAGCGTGGCGGGGCCGGACCCGGTGTCGAACGTGGCGCGTGCGGAAAAAGGATCGATGGGCGTGGCTGGCATGGTGGAAGCGGCGATTCGGGAGGGATGGGCCGTAACGACGGTCGCGGGCTCCGCCAGCCCAGCGGGCTAGCGTAGCGAAATGGACAAAGGCCTGCGAAGGACGCACGGGGGGCGGCCTTTCGGCCCATCTCCACCCGAACCGGTGGCTGTCCGGGCGGGAAATCGGCCGAATCGGGTCGACAAGCAGGCGACCGCGCGGTATGTTTGTGCATCGGGCGAAGGATATCCCGCCCACCATCGCACACTCAGGAATCTCGTCAGCGGCTGTTCCCCCCCCAAAGACCCACACCTCGATAGCCGCTTCGGACCCGTGGTTTCCCCAATCACGGGTCCTTTTCTTGCGCTCGTCCTCGTGCGCTCACCCCACGACGCCCCGGTCGAGCAGGTAGTCGATGAGCGCCCCCCGCGTGTCCACCGGCGTGGTCTGCCGGCGCGCCGCGGGCGCGGCGAGGATGTCCCGGGTCCGCATCAGCCGGCGGCCGCCCGACTGCCCGTCGTAGCTGTTGAAGGCGATGGTGAGCCGCCCGTCCCGTGGCACGTCCTGACCGTCGCGCAGGATCCGCACGGGCTTCCCCCCCTCGTCGGCGATGACGTCGAACGGCCAGAGCGTGCGGTCCGACCCGCGCACGCCGGCATCCTCGGCGAGGATCGCGAGCAGTTCGTCGCCCGTCACCTCGGCCGTCACGAGGAGGTTTTCGTAGGGAATCAGCCGCCAGCAGTCGGCCACCGTGAGCCTGCCGGCGGGCAGGTCACCGGTGTTGAACGTGCCATGGAAGACGCCGTCGACCCGCGTGCCCCGCTTCTCGAGCGCCGCCATGAACGCCTCGCAGAAGAGCCGCACCAGCGGGCTCGCGCGCCCCTTGCCGCCGAGCGGCGCCCGCACCGTCGCCACGTCGCGGGCCAGATCGGCCGCGGCCGCGTCGAGATCCCCGCGGGCCGCCTCCATGATCGCCGGGTCGAGCGCGAACCGGTCGTCCATCAGGAGCGTGAATGCGCGACGATCCACGATCTTCCGCGACTCGAGGTCGAAGGTGAGGTCGACCCGCCCACAGTGGATGCCGTAGTAGCTGGCCTGCGAGCAGAGCACGTCGTGCAGCGTCCACGACGGCTGGTTCTGGTGGGAATGGCCCGCGAGATACACGCTCACACCGGGTGCGGTGGCGAGCACCTCCCGCACCGGATTGGCGTAGTCATCGTTGAACCTCCAGCCCATGTGGCCGATCACCACGATCGTGTCTGGCTTCTCGGCGGCGAGCTCGGCGAGCGCGGTCCGGAGCGTCGCGGCGGGATCGAGCGGGGCCACGCCGCCGAGCGTCTCGGGGGCGAGCCAGAAGGGCAGCCCCGGCGTGACGAGGCCCACGATGGCGATCCGAAAGCCGCCCACGTCCCGCACGACCCAGGGCCTCACCTTCCCCCACACGCCGTCGAACCCGCCGGGCCGTCGATCGCCCCGTTCGATGTTCGCCGTGAGCACCGGGGCGACGGAGAGATCGAGCAGCCCTTCGGTCGCCTCGGGCCCCCAGTCGAAGTCGTGGTTGCCGAGCGTCCAGGCGTCGTATCCGATGCGATTGAACAGCTCGATCATGAGCCGTCCGTCACGGCGGTTGCTCGCCGCCGTGCCCTGCACCACGTCACCGACGTCGAGCGTGAGTGCGTGCGGCGATTCCCGGCGCCACTGCCGGATGCAGGAGACGCACCGGGCGAGTCCCCCGACGTCCTTCAGCCCCTCGTAGGTCTCGGTGGGCAGGACGTGCCCGTGCAGATCGGTCGTGTGGAAGAGCGAGATCGTGCGGGCGCGTCCGAGTGCCACCGCCTCGGCGATCCGCTCGGCGGATCCGAGCGCGGTCCCGAACGCGGCACCACCGGCCGCCAGCCATCGACGCCGGGTCAGCTCGTACGGACTCATGCCCGCCTTCTCCGCTTGGCCACGGAAGGGTACCGGCCGCAGGGAACCGTCTCGTCGCGAGGAGCATACCCTGCCCGCGTCGATTCGAATCCGGTGACGCGACCGTCGGGGACTAGTGGCGGCTCGCGACGACCACTAGACTCCGTCCCTTCGGGACCCGCCGTCCTCGACCTGCGAGCAGGGTGCCGATAGTCTTCCAGTTTCCGCCTTTTCTCGTTTCGCCTTTTCTCAGGAGTCGTTTGCCATGGCTGATGAAGCTCGCGGTCCCGAGCCCGTTCCGGTCGACGAGTCGCACATCGTCGCGACGTACGCCAACTTCTGCCGCGTCACGGGTACGCCGGAGGAGCTGATCGTCGACTTCGGCCTCAACAAGCAGGTGGGCAATCAGGCTCCCGAGACGATCCAGCTCACGCAGCGGATCATCGTGAACTTCTTCACCGCGAAGCGTCTCGCCTACGCCCTGCACATGGCCGTGCAGCGACACGAGCAGGCCTTCGGCACGCTCGAGACCGATGTGCAGAAGCGGGTGGTGGCGCGGCCCGCGGCACAGGCCTGAACCTCCCCCTCGACCCGACGAAGGGGACCGGGCCGGCGACGACCCGGTGCGATCTCTACGGACCTGAACGGAGCATGCTCCGTTCAGGTCCGTGCAGTGTCGTGTCCGACCGCGCAGGCTGCCGGCACGTGGGCCGGGCGGCTGCCCGATTCAGCCCCGTGTCATGCCCGGCTGGATCGCCACGGGCTGCTCGGCCACCGGCTCGAGATCGGCCGCGAGATACTTCACGGTCGCCGAGGGGGCGAGATTGAAATAGATCCGCCCCTCGGTGACCCACCGGGTGCCGTCGTGCAGGAATTCGGCCGTAGCCGCGCGGACCCGTGAGACGGCCTCGACCTCCTCCATGCCACCTCCTTCCACCGCCTCGAACCGCACCTCGACCGCCACCATCGCCTTGAGGCGACGCGAGCGCCGGTCACGGGCGTAGACGACGTCGTCGTCGAACTCGACGTCGACCCACCGCAGACCGCGAGGCTTGCCGCTGGCGGCGGCCCGATCGATGAACTTCGCCTCGAGGGGCTCCCGCTGGCGATGGAAGTCGCGCTGTGCCCGGGCGATGGCCTCGGCCTGCCTCGAGAGCCGCAGCGGCTTGAGGGCGAACGCGGTCGCGACGGCCGCGAGGCCTGCGATGCACAACGTCGCGAGCAGGAGTGCGTAGGTCGCCATGGCGGTAGTCTACGGACGATCGCGGCGAAGACAAAAGTGCGCCCCTCCGGGCTGCGGGATTCGCCGCTCCCGACGGTGTGCGAGGCATCGCCGTTCCCTCACCACGAAGAGTTGGATGCATGACTCCCCGACCGCCGCGCCATGCCGCTGCACCGCGTTCCCCTCGGACCAGCCCCCGCTCCGCCGTCCGCCCCCTGCCTCGGCCACTCGGGGCGCACCAGTCGATCGCCGGCGGATTCACCCGGGCGGTCGAACGCGCGGTCGAGACCGGCTGCGACTGCCTGCAGGTGTTCACCCGGAACATCAACCGCTGGGAGACGAAGCCGATCGACCCCGAGGACGCGACCGCGTTTCGTGACGCCGTGCGAACCGCCGGCCTGCGGTTCGTCGTCGCCCACGATTCCTACCTCATCAATCCGGCCGCCGCAGATCCGACGCTGCGCGCCCGATCCATCGCGGCGCTCGCGGAGGAACTCGAGCGGGCCGAGACGCTGGGCATCCCATGGGTCGTCGCACATCCCGGCGCCGCCGGGGAACAGCGCGTGGCGACGGCGGTCCGCCGCGCCGCCGAGGGCATCGCCCGGGCACTCAGCCGCACGCATCCCCTCGCCGCCGGGATCCTCATCGAGACGACGGCAGGCCAGGGTTCGTGCCTCGGGGCGTCGTTCGAGGAGATCGGTGCCATGCTCGACGTGATCGACGCCGAACCGGGCCTCGCCGGGCGCGTCGGCGTGTGCCTCGACACCTGCCATGTCTTCGCAGCCGGCTATCCCCTCTTCCCGGCGGAGGCGCTCGAGACGACGCTCGCAGCCTTCGACGCCGCGATCGGGCTCGAGCGGCTGAAGCTGATCCACGCGAACGACTCGAAACGCGAACTCGGTACGCGGGTCGATCGTCACGAGGCGATCGGTCGCGGCTGCATCGGCGAGCCCGCCTTCGGACTCCTCGTGCGCCATCCGCTGGTGGCCCATGTTCCGCTGGTGCTGGAGACGCCGAAAGAGGGCGCCGACGGGCGGCCCTCCCCAGACGAGGATCGGCGCAACCTCGCCGTGCTGCGCCGGCTGCATGGCACGGCCCGCGGCGCGACGCGGCCCCGCACGGCACGGCCCGGCTCCCGGCGCCGTCCCGGTCGGTGACCACGCGCGCGGAAGTCGCGGATCAGAGGCCCGCCCGGGATGCCCTCAGGCCTCCGGAGGAATCTCGCGGCCGTGGGGGTCGCCCCGCCCGTGCTCGAGTTCCGCCTCGATGCGACGCCTCGCGGCCTCACCGAGATGGTGTTCCACCCATTCAGCGGGCGGATGCAGGTGGTCGAGCGGCAGGTCGGCGTGACGCCCGAGCCAGGCCTCCCAGAGCCGATGGGATCGCACGACCATCTCCGCCTCGCGTCGCCCGGCGGCGGACAGCGACGCCGCGCCGACGATGCGGCCCCGCACGCGCAGCCACCACCCGGCGAGGTGCTCGAGCGCGGAGCGCGGACTCGCCGGGGTGCCGCGCTGCTCCATGGCCCGCCACACCGCAGCCAGACGGTCCTCTCGCGCGACGCGCCACGCGAAGCGGATGCGTCCGGCCACCTGGGCGACGCAGCCGTCCTCCGGGGCGAGCAGGGCGGCGACCACGTATTCCGCCACGAGAACGACCGCGATCACACCCCCGGCGCTCGTGTTCCAACGGTAGGCGAGCAGGTAGCCCACGATCGCTCCGCCCACCGCGAACGCCACCGCGAGCAGCGCCACGCGATGCAGGCGATGCACCAGCAGTTCCGCGGCCGCCGCCGGCACGACGAGCAGCGCCACCACGAGCACCGCGCCGACCACCTCGAAGCCGGCGACCGTGGCGACCGCGGTGGCCGCGAGAAGGCCCGTCGTCACGGCCGCGACCGGCACGCCCGCCGCGCGGGCCCCGTCGGGATCGAACGCGCTGAACACCTGCAGCTTCCAGGTCGGCACCGCGACCGCCACGAGGGTGGCGAGGACCGCCGCGCTCGACACGAACCCGCGTGGCACCTCGACGCCGCCGACCGGGACGGTGTCGAAGGGGACCATCTCGAGGATGCCGTAGAGCACGCACGAGGCATCGAGGTCGATCCGCGAGGCTCCGAGCGTCACGATCACGACGCCCGCCGCGAAGAGCGACGTGAAGACGACGCCCGCACCGGCGTCCTCGGCGAGTCCGGCCGCGGCGCGCAGCGCCTGGACGAGCCCGACCGTCACGAGCGCGCAGGCGACGGCGGCCCCGAAGACGGCGACGCCTCCCGGACGTGCGCCCGCGAGCACGGCCAGCGCGATGCCGGGCAGGACGGCGTGGCCGATCGCATCCCCCAGCAGGCTCTGGCGGCGCACGACGAGCAGCGTGCCGACGAGCGCGCAGGCCGCGGCCACCACCGACGCCGTGGCGATCGCCCACAGGTGCATGCCGCCCGCGGTGTCCGCCATCACGTGGCCCTCGTGGCACCGGCGTCGGTCGCGATCGCGCATTCCGGCAGATCGAGCGAAAACCGCTCCCGCGCGGCGGCCGGCGCACGGTCGAATGCCGCGGCCCAGTCCGCCGCACGTCGCCGGCGCTGTCGGGCGCGATCGAGTCCGCGCCCCGAGAGCCGCCATGCAACACGCGGCACGCGCCCGTCGGCCGTGCGTTCGTGCAGTCGTTCGACGAGTCCCTCGTGCTCGAGCGTGCGCCACGCCGCGCGGGCCGTGCGGCCGTCCGTCACGTCGGCGACCGTGAACGTGCCGTCGCCGCGCTCCGAGGCTCGGAGGCACGTGTCGAGCAACAGGCCGGCGGCCCACGCGCGCCGTTCGGCCGCGGCGCGGAGCGTACGCCCCAGCCACCCGCGCCGGGGCGAGGCGACGACCGACAGGAGGCAGAAACAGGCGGCCGCGAGCACGATGACCGGTCCGGTCGGAAGCCCCGGGCGCGCCGAGGTCACGACGACGCCGGCGAGCGCGGCCGCGGCCCCCCACCCGCCGGCAAGCGCCACGAGCGTGCCGACGCGGTCGGTCCACTGCCGCGCGGCGACCGGCGGAATGACGATGAGCGCCGTGACGAGCACGGCCCCCGCGGCCGGGAGCCCCACCACCACCATCACCGCGACCAGCGTCACCAACGCCTGGTCGAGCAGCACGACCGGCCAGCCCGTCGCGGCGGCGAACGACGCGTCGAAGGCGACGAGCGTGAACTCCTTGAGGGCGAACACCACGAGCGCGATCGCCGCCGCCGACACCGCCATCAGGAGCCTCGCGTCGTCGGCCGTCAGGGCGGCGGCATGTCCGAGCAGGAAGTGCTCGAGGCCGCCCCCGCCGGGAATGCCCCGGGCCGTGATGCCGGAGACCAGCGCGATGCCGAGGCCGAAGCCACCGCCGATGACGATCGCCGTCGCGGCGTCGTCGCGGGTGCGCGTGACACGACGCACGAGGACGAGGGCCCCGAGCCCGACCAGCGCCGCGACGAGCGCTCCGGTCAGGAGCGACACCAGGTCGCGGCGGCCGGTGAGAAGGAACGCGCCCGCGACGCCGGCGAGCGTCGCATGCGCCGCCGCATCCCCCACGAGCGGCCGCTTCCGCAGGAGCGCGAGGCTGCCCACCACCCCGGCGGCGCACCCCACCGCGGCGACCCCACAGGCCACCACGAGGGTGTTGTACGGGACGCCCGGGACTGCCATGCCGATCACCGTGGAGCCGGTCGGCGACGCCGACAGGCCCGATGCCGCAGCCACGAGCGCCGCACTGCAGGGGAGGCCGCCGCTCACGACGTGCGCCCCCGTTCGGCGACCGCCAGGCCGACTTCGCGCAGCAGTTCGACCTGCCCGGAGTAGGTCCGGCGCAGGTTGTCCGGCGTGAGCACGGTCGCCGTCGGGCCGGCCGCGACGAGACGCATGTCGATGAGGGCCACGCGGTCGAACCACTCGGCGGCCGTCCGCAGGTCATGGTGGACGACGACGACGAGCCGGCCGGCCGCACGCAGCGAGGCGAGGACGTCGAAGATCTGCTCCTGGGATCGCGCGTCGACGCCCGCCATCGGCTCGTCGAGCAGGTAGATCGCCGCCTCCTGCGCGAGCGCGCGGGCGAGGAACACCCGCTGCTGCTGACCACCCGAGAGCCGGCCGATCTGCCGATCGGCCACGTCGGCGAGCCCGACACGGGCGAGGCAGTCCCGGGCCGACGCCCGCTCCGCGGGTCCGGGCCGACGGAACCACCCGAGGCGGCCGTAGGTGCCCATGAGCACCACGTCGAACGCGCTCACCGGAAAGTCCCAGTCGACGCTCTCGCGCTGCGGCACGTAGCCGATCGTGTGCCGCGCCCGCGCGAGCGGCTCTCCCGCGAAGCGCACCGTTCCGCCGACGAGCGGCACGAGGCCGAGCGCGGCCTTGAGGAGCGTGCTCTTGCCCGCCCCGTTCGGACCGATGATCCCGAAGAGGCACGGCGCGTCGATCACCAGATCGACGTTCCAGAGGACCGGGCGGCGCCCGTACGCGACCGTCACGTCGTGAAACTCGACGAGCGGCACCGGACGATCGCCCGCGGCCGACGGCGTGGCGGAATCGGTCATTGGCATGCCTGTCGCACTGCCCCGCTCACCGCGTGTCCCCCGGCGTCGCCCGCCCGGATGGCTCGGCGACGGACGGGGCCGGGTCGTCACCGAGCGCGGCGACGATGGCGGCGACGTTGGTCTCGAGCGCACCCTCGAGCGTGTCGGCGCCGCTGCCCGGCGCACCGAGCGAGTCGGAGTACAGCCTGCCGCCGAGTGTCACGGTATGCCCGCGCGCGGCCGCCCCTTCGACGAGCGCCGCCACGTTCCGGTCCGACACGCTCGTCTCGACGAACACGGCGGGAATGCGCCGCGCGACGAGCAGCTCCACGAGGCGGTTGATGTCGCCGAGGCCCGCCTCGCTCTCCGTGCTCAGGCCCTGCACGCCCACGACCTCGATGCCGTAGGCACGGCCGAAGTAGCGAAACGCGTCGTGCGCCGTGACGAGCACGCGACGCTCGTCGGGGATCGAAGCAATGCGTTCGGCGAGGTCCGCGTGGAGGCGGGTGAGCCGCGCGGCAACCGCCCGCCCCGCCGCGTCGTAGGCGGCGGCGCCCGCCGGATCGAGCCGCGTGAGGGCGTCCGCGACGACGGGCGCCGCGAGCGCCCAGAGCGACGCGTCGAACCAGACGTGGGGGTCGGCGATCTCGGGGCCTCCGAAGAGGAGGCGGTCGCGCGGCAGGCCGTCCCCGACCGACACGACCGGTCGCTGGCGACCGAGTCGCTCGAGCAGATCCGCCAGCCGCCCCTCGAGGTGCAGTCCCGAGGCGACCACGAGGTCGGCCGCCGCCAGCCGATCCGCGTCCCGCGGCGTGGCCTTATAGGAATGCGGGTCGATGCCGGGCGCCATGAGGCAATCGACCTCGACGCGATCCTGGCCGACCTGCCGAACGAGATCGGCGACGACGGTCGTGGTGGCCACCACCCGCACGGCCCCGGCGCGGGTCGTGCCGCCCGGGGACGCGGTCCGATCATCCCCCTTTCGACCGCAGCCCCCGCCGATCGCCAGGGCGAGGAGCGAGGCCCCGATGGCGTGACGGATCAGCTGGCGTCGGGCCAGGACGTCAGCGTCCGGCTCGCATTTCGATGGCTCAAAAATCATTTTTTGACTGCCCTAAAAGCGTAGCCCGCGGGCCCCACCGCTGCAATCCCGCGCGGCCGCCGCACCCTCCGTCGCGATGCACGCTCGCTCGCACCCGCCATCCGCGCCCCTCACCGACCGGCGCGTTGACCACCGTGTGGCATGCTCGTATTGTCATCCACAGTGTCCGGAGCGGATTCGCCTTGCAGACGACCTACTTCAAACGGTTTCGCATGGAGGCGGACCTCGCCAGGTCGCGCGGTCCGGCGACGCTGCCCGCCCACTACCGCTTCGTCCCGTGGAACGAGGCGATCCTCGATGTCCACGCACGAACCAAGTTTCGCGCGTTTCGGGACGAAATCGACGCCCTCGTCTTTCCCTGCCTCGGGGATCTGGAGGGCTGCCGCCGGCTGATGGCCGAGATCCGGGCCAAGGCGGGGTTCCTGCCTGCGGCCACCTGGCTGGTCGCCCGCGGCACCTGCCCCTCGAGCCTGCAGTGGTGCGGGACGATCCAGGGCGTCATGGAGCGCGGTCGGGTGGGGATGATTCAGAATGTCGGGGTCGTTCCGGGCCATCGCGGCGTCGGGCTCGGCACATGCCTCATCGAGCGGGTGCTCGCGGCGTTTCGCGAGGCCGGCCTCCACACCGCCGCCCTGGAGGTGACCGCCGACAACCCCGGTGCCGTGCGGCTCTACCAGCGGCTCGGATTCCGCCGCACGAAGACGATCTACAAGTCGAGCGACACACCGGTCGCGACGACGGCCGACGTGCCCGCCGCATTCGCCCTCTCCTGACCTCCGGATTCGACGGCCGATCAGGCCGGTCACAGCGCGTTGAAGCAGACCCTGTTCTCGGCGACGCTCGACAACGGCATCACGCTCCTCGGCGAAGACCTGCCGGACCTGGAGTCGGCGGCCGTCGCCATCCACGTGCCCGCAGGAGCGGTGCACGATGGGCCGGGACGCTGCGGTCTGGCCACGCTGGCGGGCGAACTGTGCCTGCGCGGCGCCGGGCAGCGGGACAGTCGCCGCATCGTCGAGGACCTCGAGAACGCGGGGGTCCAGTGGGCTCACTCGGTCTCCGCGACCCACGCGAGTTTCTCCGGGGCCATGGTCGCGCGGCGGCTGCCCGACGCGTTGCCGATCTTCGCCGACATCGTGCGGCGCCCCAGGCTGCCTCCGGACGAGTTCGACGCGGCCCGCGACATGGTGCTGCAGGGCCTCGCCGGCACGGAGGACGACCCGGCCCACCGGACGATGCTCGCCCTGCGGCAGATCCACTTCCCGGCGCCGTGGGGCATGCCGGCCGAGGGGCTCGCCGCCGAGGTCGAACGGCTCTCCTGCGCGGACGTGCGACGGTTCTGTTCGACGCACCTGCTACCTGCCGGCTCGATCATCGCGGTGGCGGGCCGGATCGACTGGCCCGACTTCGTGGCGCGCTGCACGCGGCTCTTCGGGGACTGGCGCGGCGATCCGCCTCCGCCGATCGCCCCCGGCCCGCGTGGTCCGCACAGTCGCCACGTGCCGCACGACGCCCAGCAGACCCACGTCGCGATCGCGTGGTCGCAGCCGCCGTACCGGGACGACGCGTCGCACGAGGCGACGGCGGCCCTGGGCATCCTCGGCGGCGGCTCGAGCTCGCGGCTCTTCACGGAGGTGCGCGAGCGGCGCGGGCTGTGCTACACCGTGTCGGCCGGATATCAGACGCATCGCGACTTTGCCATCGCCGTCTGCTACGCGGGCACCACCGCCGCCCGCGCCCAGGAGACGCTCGACGTGATCCTCGCCGAGATCGAGCGGCTGCCGGGAACCATCTCGGCGGAGGAGCTCGACCGCATCAAGGCTCGCGCCAAAAGCGCGCTGGTGATGCAGCAGGAATCGAGCGCCGCACGCGCAGGATCGCTCGGCAGGCAGTGGTATCACCTCGGCGAGATGCGCACGCTGGCCGAAGAGCTCGCCCGGTACGACCGGCTCACGGTCGCGGCCGTGGAGGACTGGCTGGCCGCCCAGCCGCCGAAGGATCTCTCCGTCGTGTCGCTCGGCCACGAAGCGCTGGAGGTGCCGCGTGGCGTTTCTGCGTGAGCGGCTCGACAACGGGCTCGAGGTGATCGCCGAGACCTCCGCCCACGCGGTCTCGACGAGCGTGGGGTTCTTCGTCAACACCGGTTCCCGCGACGAGTCGGACCTGCTCTGGGGAACGAGCCACTTCCTCGAGCACATGATCTTCAAGGGCACCGAGAGCGTGTCGGGCGACGAGATCAACCGGCGGTTCGACGCGATGGGCGCGAGCGCGAACGCCTACACCGCGGAGGAGGACACGGTCTATTACGCCACCGTCCTGCCCGACCGGCAGGCCGACGCGGTCGATCTCATCGCCCGCATGATGCGGCCCGCCCTGCGCGAGGAGGACTTCTCGACCGAGAAGCTCGTCATCCTGGAGGAGATCCGGATGTACGACGACCAGCCCCCGTTCGGCGCCGACGACCAGTGCCGAGCGGCCTTCTTCGGCGACCACCCGCTCGCGCGCAGCGTCCTCGGCACGGTCGAGTCGATCACGGCCCTGCCCGTCGAGGCGATGCGCGACTACCACCATCGCCGCTACGCCCCCGGCACGATGGTCCTCGCGGCGACGGGCGCGGTCGACTTCCCCGCGCTGGTCGCGGACGCGCGGCGGCTCTGTGGCGGCTGGGAATCGCAGCCCGACACGACGCGCCTCCGCCCCGATGCGCCGGACCGTGCCGCCCGTCCGGGCACCACGCGGATCGTGCGGCCGTCGGCGACCCTCGAATACGGCGTCCGCATGTCCCCCGGCCCGTCCGAACGTCATGCCGACCGCTTCGCCGCCAAACTCCTCGCCGCGGTGCTCGGCGACTCGTCGGGCAGCCGTCTGTACTGGGCGCTCGTCGATTCCGGTGACGCCGAGCAGGCCACGCTGCACCACCACGAATTCCTCGACGCGGGGCTCTTCGTCACCCAGCTCTCGTGCGACGCCGACGCCATCGACACGCAGTTCGAGCGGATTCTCGAGATCTATCGGGACGCGGCCACACGCGGCATCGCCGGCCCGGAGTTCGACCAGGCGCGGAACAAGCTCGCGAGCCGCGTCGTTCTCGCGGGGGAGCGGCCGCGACGTCGGCTCTTCGAGGTTGGCGGGGAGTGGGCCCATGCTCGCACCTACCGGACCGTCGCGGAAACGCTGGGAATCGTCGAATCGCTCACCCGCAACGACGTCCAGCAGGTGCTCGAACGCTGGCGCCTGGACGAGTCGGCATCGATCGTGCTCGCGGGTCCTTCGGGCGGCTGAGCCCCGGCGGCCAGCCTCCCCTCTCCGGACCGTCGCCGGGGGCGCGGCCCGGGCTGGCACCTTCCGCCTCCGCGCGACGGACGACATACTGCGGAGGTCCGCACCGCCAGAACGGCCTGGGCCCGGTCGGCGGCTGCGGGTCGCACGGGGCCGGGCTCGACCAGTCGTCGCACAAACCCTGACGCCACGCTTCCCATGACGCCACTGTTCGCCAATCGTTGGCTCGTCGCCCTGCCGCCCATCTGGCTCGTCGGAGTGGGGGCGGCGCTCACGCTCGTGCTGGCGGCCGCCGGCTACGGGCTGATCTCGATCGTGAGGCCCCGCGCGGCCGCCGAGCTGCGCGTCGCCATGCGCGACGGATTTCTCGGGCCGCTGGCCTGGCTCCTGCTCGTCTTCGCGGCCACCGCGGTCGCGTTCACGCCCCTCGTGCCCGTCACCCAGATGGCCCGGTCGCTCGCACGCATGACCGGTGGCAGCGAGGCCTCCACCCAATTCACGATCCCGCCCCACACCAAGGCCATGCCCGTCGCGCTCGATCTCAGGCCGCAGGAGCTGCAGGACTTCGAGCTCCTCGGAGACGCCTCGCTCCTCGTGCGGACGCAGCAGCCGATCGCCGGATTCGCGCTCGAGAAGGTGCCGGACGTCGATCTGGAGGCCGGCGTGCCGTGGACCTGGACGAAGGCGGAGGGCCGCACGAATCCTTTCATCGGACAGCAGGCCCAGCTCGAGGCGACCAACGCCGGCGACGAGCCGGCAGGCCTGACGATCCGCTGGCGGCTCGCTCCGGAGTATCCGGAGGCGGGGCTCCTGCCGTGGACGTTCCTCACGCTGGCCACGCTGCTCGGCGGCTACACGCTCTTCCGGCTCGCCGCGCCACGCGTCGCGGCCGTGGCATCCGCCACCACGAAGGAGGCGATCGGCCAGCCCGTGTTCGCCGTGGTGATCGTCCTCGGGATCGTGCTCCTGCTGTCGTTCATCGTGATTCCCTACAACACCTTCGGCGAAGACGTGAAGATGCTGAAGGACAGCGGGCTGACGCTCATCAAGGTGCTCGCGCTGCTCGTCGTCGTCTGGACCGCGAGCGTGGCGGTGGCCGACGAGATCGAGGGCCGGACGGCGATGACCGTGCTCTCGAAGCCGCTCGAGCGGTGGCAGTTCATCATCGGCAAGTTCGCCGGGCTCGTCCTGGTCGCGCTCCTCGTCTTCCTCATCCTCGGCGGCACGCTGCTGGCCACCACCAGCCTCAAGGTCGTCTACGACGCGCGAGAAAGCTCGAAGACCGACCCGCTCTGGGCGGAATGCGCCGCCGAGGCGATCACGGTGGTGCCGGGCCTCGCGCTGTCGCTCCTCGAGACGATCCTCATGGCCGCCGTCAGCCTCGCGGTCTCGACGCGGCTGGGCATGGTGCCGAATCTGATCGTCTGCTTCGCCGTCTACACGCTGGGACACCTCGTGCCGCTCATCGTGCAGTCGAGCGTGGGCCGATTCGCGATCGTGCGGTTCGTCGGCCAGCTCTTCGCCACGATCCTGCCGGTGCTCGACCACTTCACGATCGAGGCGGCCGTCGTGGGCGGCGTGGCCGTGCCGTGGATCTACCTCGCATGGGCCGCGCTCTATGCCGGCCTCTACGCGACGATCGCGCTGCTCGTCGCGCTCGTGCTGTTCCAGGACCGCGACCTGGCCTGACCTCCCGGTTCAGCGCACGAGGCCCGTCCTGGCCATGACGCCGAGCATGCCGGCGCCGTCCGCGGCCGTCGTCCCCGGGAGGGCCCACCAGCCGCCGTCGTGGGACCGCACGGCCTGCGCCTCGGCCTTGCCGTCGATGAAGAAGGTCGCGCCGCGCCGCAGCCGCCGCTCGATGCGCGGCCCGACCTCGACGCCGAGGCGTCCGTCGGTCTCCCAACGACCGAGCGTGGTGCGCACCTCGAGCGACGTCTTGCCGTTGATGCCCTCGCTCGTGAGGCCGATCCGTCCGGTCCAGTGGGCCGGACCCTCGCGCAGCACCTCGGGATTCGCCCGGATGCCGGCGGCGACGTCGAACCGCTCGATCCGGCTCCTCACCTCGGCAGCCAGCGGCAGGTTCGCCGTGGTGAACGCCGTGCCCGACGGCCCACGGACGGCGATGGCGAACGGTGTCACCTCCTCCACGTCGCGCGGCGCGATGGCACACGTGGCCCGCAGGGCCGCGGCGACGGAGCCCGCTCCCGAGAAGCCGGCGAGCCCGAGATCCTCGAACACCACGGGCGGGGGCACCACCGCACCGTCCCCGGCGAGCGCCGGCACGACGGCCGCGACAAGACACCAGCTCAGGGCGAGGCGGATCATGGCTGCCATGGGAGGTCCGTCCGGGCGTGGGCGGTGCGCGGCCGCCAGATGGGGTATCGACATCCAGGCCGCCACCACTTCGGCGGCGGGCCGGGCCTGCGGGGCCCGACCGGGAACCTGGGAAGACTCAGGCGGTTTTGCGGTGTGGAATGAAGGGGCCGGTCGCAGTGGGAACGGCCTCCGGCCGGCCCACACCGAAGCGGGTGCACTCCATCGCCTCGAGCACACGGGCGGCGATTTCCAGCGCGGCCGCTCCGGCCGCGGCGGTGACCAGTGGCGGGCGTCCCGTGCGGACCGCCTCGAGAAAGTCGTCGTGCTCGGCCGCAATCGCGTTGCCCTCCGGCACCGTCGACTGCTCGAGCGGCAGGACCGTCGAAAAGAAGCCCTCCCGCAGCGCGGGCCGCTCGGCGGCGGGTACCCGTGCCGCCGCGAAGGTGCCGCTTCGCACGCTCGGCGACGCGGTCACCACACGCAGGGTCTTGGCATTGAAGTCGCAGGCGATCATCCCGCACTCCGTCCACATCGAGACCGTGCGACGCACCTCGGGATGGATGCGGGACGCGGTGAGATCGGCCACGAGTCCGGACGAGAACTGCAGCCGCGCGCGAGCGACGTCCTCATGGCCACCGGTCGCCACGAGCCCGCGCGCCTCGATCCGCTCGAGCCGGCCCGGCTCGAGCGAGAGCACGAGATCGATGTCGTGGATCATCAGGTCGAGCACGGCTCCCACGTCGAGGGAACGGAAGGAAAAAGGGGCGAGCCGCTCCGCCTCCAGCACCCGCACACCCCGCGCCCGGCCTGCGGCCGCCCGCCACGCCGGGTTGAAGCGTTCGACATGGCCGGTCGCCACCACGCGTCCCAGCCGCCGCGCCGCGATGACGATCGACCGCGCGTCCTCGACGCTCGCGGCGAGCGGTTTTTCGACGAGCAGGTCGATGCCCGCCTCGAGCAGCGGCAGCGCCACGCATGCGTGCAGCGCCGTGGGGGCGGCCACGATCACCGCCCCGACCCTGCCGATCAGTTCGCCGGGTTCGGCGAGCGGCTCGCAGCCGTGCAGGGCGGCCACCCGCTCGCGGGCGTCGGCCACCGGATCGACCACCGCGACCAGCTCGACATCGCCGCGGGCCGCGAGCAGCCGCGCGTGGATCGTGCCGAGGTGCCCACAGCCGATAACCGCCACCCGTTGCCGGATCATGCCGCCCTCCTCCGCTCTCGGGCCCGCCCGTGCCTGCCGTCCTGCTGCCGCGCGAGGAACTCGAGCAGATGGGCCACGTGCTCGTCGAGCGCGTTTTGCGACCGCAGGATCTCCCGGGCCGCCGCGAGCCCGACCTTCGCGCGGTAGAGCAGGCGGTGCGCCTCGGCGATCGCCTCGATCGCCGCCGGCTCGAAGCCTCCGCGCTTCAGTGCGACGACGTTGATGCAGCGCGGCCTCGCCGGCGCGCCCTCGCACAACATGAAGGGCGGCACGTCGTGCAGCACCCGCGAGAGCCCCGCCACGAACGACCAGCCCCCGATCGTCGCCCAGTGGTGCACGGCCACCGCCCCTGAGAGCGAGGCGCGGGAATGCACCCGCACGTGCCCGCCGAGCAGGGTGCCGTTGGCGATGACGACGTGATCACCGATGCGGCAGTCGTGGGCCACGTGACAGGCCGCCATCAGCAGGTTGCCGCTGCCGATGGTCGTCCGGCCGTCCTCCTTCTCCGAGGCACGATTGATCGTCACGCCCTCGCGAATCACGTTGTCGTGGCCGATCTCGACCAGCGTGTCGGTGCCGCGGTAGCTGACATCCTGCGGCTCACCGCCGATCACGCAGTTGGGGAAGATGCGGTTGCGCTCGCCGATGCGGACGTGGCCCATCAGCGTGACGTTGTTGGCCAGCACGGTGCCGCGACCGATGACGGCCGCCGAGGAGATCACGCAGGCCGGCCCGATCCGCACGCCCGGTCCGATCTGCGCGCCCGACTCCACCACCGCCGTGGGATGCACGAGCGACGGCCCGACGACGGCCTGCTCGGGCCGGGGAGCCTCCTGCGGTTCTCTCCAGGGAGCGTTCGACTGGGTCTCGCGACGGTCGTCCGGCATCACGGCGTCAGGCCGAAGCCCGCCTCCCCACGACCGCGAGGAGGCTCGCCGCCAGCGCCGCGTTGAGCCGATGCCCGCTCCGCCGCGCGCGCACGTGGGCGTGGACGGGGCGACCGACCAGTGCCAGGTCGCCGACGAGGTCGAGCACCTTGTGCCGCACGCACTCGTCCGGCCACCGGAGGGCGTTGTCGATGGGGCCGTCGGGGCCGAAGACGAGCAGGTCGCGCGTGCCGCAGGTGCGGGCGAGGCCCGCCGCACGGAGCCGGTCCGCCTCCTCGAGCATGATGAAGGTGCGGGCCGCGGCCAGCTCGTCGCGGTAGCGTTCCGGCGTGACGTCGATGTCGAGCGACTGCCGGCCGATCGGGCCATGCCCATAGTCGAGCTCGTACGACACCGAGAGCCCGGGATGCCGCGGCGGCCCCGCCTCGATCCAGGAGTCGCCGTCGCCGACCCGCACCGTCGTGTCGAGCACGAGCGGGTCGGTCGGCACGATGAGGTCCTCGAGCCCCACGGCGTCGATCGCGTCGACGAACGCCGCAGCCGATCCGTCGAGCCCCGGCAGCTCCTCGTTCGTCACCCGCACGAGACAGCAGTCGACACCGAGACCGGACAGGGCGCTCAACACGTGCTCCACCATCTCGACCCGTGAGCTCCCGACGGCGAGCGTCGTCCGCTGGGTCGCATCGATGCGATTGGCGACGGCGGCGGCCACTGGAGACGGCATCCGACCGGGCCCGCGCAGGAACACGACACCGACACCGGCGGGCGCCGGCAGCAGATCGACCCGGTTGTCCCGCCCGCTCCAGTACCCGACACCCGACACCGAGACAGGACGACGGATCGTGTGCTGCGACCGAAGACGCATCGACGAAAATTCCCGCACGAGAGAACTGGAACGGACATCGGCCCCGCCCGCTCGGCGAGGACCACGGGCGCTTCGGCGTGGATGGCTCGACCGCATCCTGGAGCGTGATGCCTCGACGGGCGTGGCGAATCGGGCGGCGAGGTGGGGCTGCGGCGACGACCTGGCAGACCGTGGAACACGTCTGCCCGAGCAGGATGCGAGGAGTGCCGACCGTGGAAACCCTCGGCGTTTCCACCGGTCGGCCACGTGGACAAAGGCCATGGAAGGCCTTGTCCACGGACAGCTAGCGAACGGGTCGGGCAGGCGGCTGACCGGCGACGGGCGCGCCGTTGAGCATCCGGAGGATGTCCGGCGTGATGTCGATCTGCGGATCGTAGTAGACGATCGGCTTGGTGATCGTGCCGAGGATCCGGTTGCGATCGCCGGTGTCGACCGGCTCGCCGTCGAAGCGGTGGACGACCGCGATGCCGTGCTCCCGAGCGAACTGGCTCACCGCACGCTCGATCTCGCCGTACACCTGCATGTAGACGCTGGCCTCGCGATCCATGAAGTCCTTCTTCTGGAGCTGGGCGTTGACGTTGAAGTCGCCCTGAGCCTTCGCGACCTCGGCCTCGAGCTTGCGATACTCGGGCGTGCCCACGTTGAAGCCCTTGAGCTGCTCCATGAGGCCGTTGATCCGGTCGCGTTCCCCCTTGAGGCTGTTCTCGGCCGCGAGCACCTCGTCGCGCATCTTGTCCATCGCGGCCTTGAAGCGCCCGTGATTCTTGAAGATGTAGCCCACGTCGATGACCGCGGCATGGGTGGCGGGTGTCGACCCGGCGGGACGGGCCGGCGGGGCCTGAACCGGTGCCTGTGCGGCCGCGGCCTGCGCCAGCGCGAGGACGGACATGATCGCGAACACTGCCGGCTGACTCTTCACGGTGGGCACTCCTTGCTCTCGGGGTATGGGCTCGCAGGCTCGGGCTCTGGATGTCGGCGGTCGGACGGGACGGTGGCGACGGTCTCCACGCCACCTGGCGGCACGGCGGACCGTGGCCGTCGGGAGACCGGGGCGGCGGGATACTGGCGATCCCGGGCGGTCGGCTCAAGAGCAAAAAAGCGGACGCGAAACGCGGTGGATCCGCTATTTGGGCTGGCCGAGCAGCACCTCGAGCGTCACGTCGGCACCGCCGCGGCGCACGACGACCGGCACGCGCTCGCCTCCCTTGTGCTTGCGGAGGGCGCTGTCGAAGTCGTCGAGGCCCGTGATCGCGCTCTCACCGAGGCGAACGATCACGTCGCCCCCCTGCAGCCCGCCGTTCGCGGCGGGCGAATCCTTGGCGACGCCCGAGATGGCATAGCCGCCGCCCGGCTTGCCGAAATCGGGAATGCTGCCGAAATACGGCCGATCCCCTCCGCCACGGGCGAACATCGTCGAGGCCACCTCACGGTAGTCCGGACGCGGTCCGGACGCGAGCTCGGCCACGACGTCGGTGACGAGCCCCGCGAGGCGCACCATGCCGTCGTAGTTGATCTTGTCGGCGGTGTCGGTCGGCCGATGGTAGTCGGCGTGCGAGCCGGTGAAGAGGTGCAGGACGGGCACCTTCTTCGCGTAGAAGCTCGAGTGGTCGCTCGGCCCGAATCCGCCGGGTTCCTTCGCGGTGGTGAGGCCCGCGGCGGCGGCGAGGCGGTCGACGAGCTCGTCGAAGCCGACCGACGTCCCGGTCCCGTGGACGATGAGCTTCTCCGCGTCGAGGCGGCCGACCATGTCGAGATTCACCATCGCGACCGTGTCGGCGATGGGGACGGCGGGATTGGCCACGTAGTGCGCGCTGCCGAGCAGGCCGCGCTCCTCGCCGGAGAAGGCGACGAGGAGGACCGTGCGGGGCAGCGGCCCCCGGGCGACGAGCCGCCTGGCGACCTCCACGAGCAGGGCCGTACCGCTGGCGTTGTCGTCGGCGCCGTGGTGCACCGCGTGGACACCGGGTGCGGCGGAGTTCACGCCGCCGAAGCCGAGATGGTCGTAGTGGGCGCCGAGCACGACGGTCTCGCGCGGATCGATGGCGGCGTGATCATCCGCGGCGGGAGCCCCCCGGCCCGGGATCACGGCCATGACGTTGCGTCCCTGCGTCTCCACGCGCTCGATCGCCACCCGGCCCCGGATCCGCCAGCCCGAGAGGGCCGCGCTCGCGGGGGTGAGCGTGTCATCGATCCCCTTCTGAATCGTCGCCAGATCCCGCCCGAGCGACCTCGTCACCACGTCGTCGAGCACCGCACGACGCAGGTGCAGCACCGGCATCGTGCGCCGGTCGGAGCCCTCGCCGGCACGTGTGAACGGCATCAGGGAATCGGTCTCGGCTGAATCGTCACAGAAGACGACCGCCCCTGCCTCGTGCTCGGAGGCGTTGGCCACCTTGCGGGCCAGGGCGGCATGCTGCGACGTCTGGTTGCCCTCGAAGGCGCCGTGCGGGTCGTTCTTCTGCGGCTCCTGGCGGAGCAGCACCAGCGCCGCACCCTTCGCGACACCGCCGTCGGCGAGGGGCGCGTAGTCGTCGTAGTGCTCCGCCGGCGCCGTGATGCCGTAGCCGGCGAAGACGAGCGGCAGTTCGAAGCGGCCGGAACCGCCGGCGGCCAGCGGCGTGAAGTCCCGGCCGAGGACCAGGGGCACGACCGTGGCCCCGCCATCCGCCGTCGGCGGTCCCACGAGCTCGAGCGTGTTGGCCGACGCGGGGCCGAGTTTGGCATCGAGCGTCATCGCGAACGGCTGAAAAGCCTCCCCCGCGCCGGGGGCGGCGAGCCCGATCTCGGCGAACTGCGCGGCGATCCAGTCCGCCGCCGCATCGATCCCGGGGGTTCCAGGTCCACGCCCCTCGCGCTCGGGCGCCGCCAGCCATGTGACCGCCTGTCGCAGCCGCTCGAGCACCGCGTCGTGGGAGGCTCCGGCGGCAGACTCCTCGGCCCGTGCCGGCCCTCCTCCGCGCGCCACGGCGCACGCCAGGCCGATGATCACGATCCCCGCCGCAACGCCCCGCGTCATGCCTCGATCTCCTCTCGCATCATGCCCCGCCGCGACCCGGCCCCGCGCGCCACCGCGCGCAGCGGCCACGCGTCGCCTCCGGATTGTAGGACGGACGCGCTCGACGCGGGGGCGGAATCTCCCGCTCGACCCGGCATGCGGACCCCATGGTGGCCGGCTGGACCGGGGGGCATGGAGCCTCCTTTCCCGGCGCCATTCGCCGTGACAGAATCGGGCGAGACGAGTCGTCCCCGGGAGTCCGACCTCTTGCCGTCCTTGTTCGTCATCCAGGGCCGCGATCGCGGGGCCCGGTACGACCTCGACGGCCCGGACGGGGTCGTGACCATCGGCCGGGAGGCCGGCAACTCGATCCAGCTCGACGACCACGAGGTGTCCCGGCGGCACGCCGAGATGCGCCGCGTCGGCGACACGCACGTCCTCGTCGACCTGGGCAGCTCCAACGGCACCTACGTCAACGACGCCCGCGTCACCCGGGTGGACGTCACCGCGGGCGACCGCATCCGCGTGGGCCGCACCATCCTCGTGCTCGCCGGGGACGAGACGGCCGTGGGCGAGGTCGACATCGTCTCGCGCGGCGGCCGGGGCGACGGCTCGCGGATCGTGCGCTCGATGCGGGAGGAAGACTCGATCGCGCTGGCGACGCCCGGAGAGCCGCAGGGGCACCGCCTCGCCCGGGCCCGCAGCAACCTCCAGGTGATGTACCGCACGGCGCTCGCGGTGAGCCACACGCTCGACATCGACGAGCTCCTCGGCCGCGTGCTCCAGCTCGTCTTCGAGTGGGTGGAGGCGGACCGCGGCTGCATCATGCTGCTCGATCCCGAGTCGCGCGAGCTCATGGTCAAGGCGCGGCGAGACCGGGACCCCGGGGGCACCGAGTCGATGGCGATCAGCCGCACCATCCTCGACTACGTGCTGGGCAACCGCGAAGGCGTGCTCACGAGCGACGCGCAGGAGGACGACCGCTTCGCGTCGGGGCAGAGCGTGGTGCGCACCGGAGTGCGCGAGGCGATCTGCGTGCCGATGCGCGGGCGGTACGACATCGTCGGCGTGATCTACGTGGACACCACGACGCCACTGGGCGCGGCGGTCGAGGGCCGTCGCCGGTTCAGCGACGAGCATCTCAAGCTCATGATCGCCATCGGTCATCAGGCCGCACTCGCCGTGGAAGACACCACCTACTACTCGGCGATGGTGCAGTCGGAGCGGCTCGCCGCCGTGGGCCAGACGATCGCCACGCTGTCGCACCACATCAAGAACATCCTGCAGGGCATCCGCGGCGGCAGCTACCTCGTCGAGATGGGCCTCGACAACGAGGACCTCGGCGTCGTGCGCAAGGGATGGGAGATCGTGCGCCGCAACCAGGACAAGATCTCCTCGCTCGTGATGGACATGCTGTCGTTCAGCAAGCACCGCGAGCCCGATCTCGTCGAGGCCGATCTCGCGGCGCTGCTCGCGGACGTCGTGGAGACGGTGCAGCAGCGGGCGGACGAGTCCGGCACCGTGATCCGCTGGACAGCCCCCGCGGACCTGCCCCGGATGGTCTTCGATCCGGAGGGGATGTCGCGCGCGGTGCTCAATGTCGTGACCAACGCGCTCGACGCGGTCGAGGGCCGTGCCGATCCCCGGATCGACGTCACGGCGGAGCTCGACCATGCGACCCGCGTCGTGCGGATCCGGGTCGCCGACAACGGCGCGGGGATGTCGCCCGACACGCTCGCGGAGATCTTCACGCTCTTCGTCTCGACGAAGGGTGCCCGCGGCACGGGCCTCGGGCTCACCGTGAGCCGCAAGATCCTGCGGGAGCATGGGGGAGACATCCACGCCCAGAGCGAGCCGGGGCGGGGCAGCGCCTTCGTGCTCGAGTTTCCGCTCCTCGGGCCCGACGCAGCGGGATCGCCTGCCGGCGCGACGGCGGGCGGCATCGCCGTCGCACGCGACGAGCCGCCCGTCACGCCTGCCTGAGCGCGGCCAGCATCCGCTCGAGATCGGCGGGCAGCGGCGCCGTGAACTCCATCGGCGCGAGCGAGACCGGGTGCACGAGCGCGAGCCGGGAGGCATGCAGCGCCTGCCGCGCGAGCAACGGTGGGCCCGGGGGAAGCCCGAGGAACGTCGGCTCGATCACGGTCCGACCGCTGTACAGGCCGTCGCACAGCACCGGACAGCCGATGGCGGCGAGGTGCACGCGGATCTGGTGCGTCCGGCCCGTCTTCGGTGTCACGCGCACGAGCGCGGCGGCATGGAACCGTTCGATCACCTCGTAGCGGGTCACCGCCTCACGGCTGGTCGCATGGTCGCGCCGGACCGCCATCCGCTCGCGCTGGTAGGGATGGATGCCGATCGGCAGGTCGATCTCGTCCCGGTCGAGCTGCGGACGGCCCTGCGTGATCGCGAGATACGTCTTCTCGACGACGCGGTGCTCGAACTGACGGGCGAGCGCATGGTGGGCGGCCTCCGTCCGGGCGACCACGATGACCCCGCTGGTGTCGCGATCAAGGCGGTGCACGATGCCGGGCCGGACGGGGCCACCGGCCGTCGACAGCCCGGTCGGCGTCACGGCGGCCCCTCCTTCCGCCTCGTGACCGGGCCGGGGACGCTCCTCCAGATGCCACTTGAGCGCCCCGGCGAGGGTGCCCTTCCAGTTGCCCTTCGCGGGATGGACGACCATGCCGGCGGGCTTGTCGACCACGGCGATCGCCTCGTCGACGTGCAGGAACGTGAGCGGGATCTCCTCCGCGATCGGGCCGGTGCGGGGCGGATCGGGAACGGTCAGACGCACCACCGTGCCGCCGCGCAGCTGGTGAGCCGCGCGGACGGGCACGCCGTCGACGCGGACCGTCCCCTTCTCGAACAGCCGGCCGAGGAACGACCGGCTGTGCCCCGGCAGGACGCGCACGAGAAACGCGTCGATCCGCTCCCCCACCCCGGCGGCATCCACCGGGAAGGCGACCTCGTCACCCGGCTGGAGCGGCGGGGGGTTCGGCGGGAGTGCCTCCATCGGCGGGCGCGGCGTCGGCGTCGGGTGGGGAGGGTGCAGCGGGCTGCTCGGCTGCGGGCTGGCCACCGGGATTCGTCGCCGGCGGAGCGGGCGGCGCCATGTCCTGTGACTCGAACCAATCGTACCACCCCTTGGTGGACGCGCGCGACAGGGCGGCGATCCGCTGGTCGGCCAGGCCACGCACCGCGCTCGACGGATACTCCTCGACCAGCGATTCATATCCCCGTCGTGCGTCGTCGAGGTCGCCGAGTGCCTCGCGCGCCTTGGCGAGGCCGAAAACGGCCCGTTCACCCACGAGGCCGCCGGGCCGCTCCGCGAGGATTGCGGTGTAGAGATCGACGGCGGTCTCGAGCCGCTGCCGGGCCCGCGCGCGATCGCCGAAAAGCTGCTGACAGCCCTCCGTGATCGCCGATTCCGCCAGCAGCATCTGCGACCAGCGGGCGGCCGGGGTGCCCGGATACTTCCGGATCACGCCGTCGAGCCGGTCCGGATTCTGTTCCGACAGCGCGGCCATGCAGTCGTCCCAGCTGCGCTCCGCCGCCGCCTCACGTTGCGCGGCGATGAGCGTCCACGCCACCGCTCCGCCCGCGATCACCGCCAGCGCGATGCCGATGGTCTGCAGGTGAGGCCGCAGCCACGCGGCCAGATCGACCGTCGAGGCCGCGAGGTCGTTGCCCTCCGCGCGATCCTGCGTGTCGTGGGTGCGATCGGCCGCCATGCCCTGCCCGTGACGTCTCGCGTTGGTCCGCGCGGCGGCGACGGCGTCGCCGCCCACCGCACGGTGCTCGTTTCGACTGCGAATAGAGACGGCCGCCGCCGGAGCGTCAAGGCGAGGAGCGGGCGACCCACGCGCGTCGCCTGCTACATTCGCGGCATGACGGCCGCCGCCCCCACGCCCGCCGCAGAGACGCCCGCCGCCGGACGGGGTGCCGCCGGATCCGCGGCGACGGGGCTCAACGACGCCCAGCGCGACGCGGTGTTCGCGCCGCCCGGCCCGCTCCTCGTGCTGGCGGGCGCCGGCACCGGCAAGACCCGCGTGGTCATCGCCCGGATCGCGCATCTCGTGCGGCAGGGGGCCCGCCCGGACCGCATCCTCGCGGTCACGTTCACCAACAAGGCCGCGCGGGAGATGCTCTCGCGTGCCGGCGCGATCCTCGGCCGGCGCACCGCGGCCGCCGCGAAGCCGGAGATCTCGACGATCCACTCGCTCTGCGTGCGGATCCTGCGTCGCCACGCGGCCCGCCTCGGCTACCCGGACCGGTTCGCGATCATCGACCGTGGCGAGCAGGAGACGATGGCGCGTCGCGTGCTCAAGGACCTCCGCGTGCCGGAGGCGGTCCTGCGGCCCGCCGACCTGCTCGACCGTGCGAGTCGCTGGAAGAGCCGCGGCATCCGGCCCGCGGCGGCGTGCGACACGCTCTCCGGCGACGCCGACGACTCGTGGACGCTCGCAGCCGCCGGCTACCGTCGTTACCAGGAAGCCCTCAAGACCGCGGGGGCGGTCGACTTCGACGACCTCCTCCTGCTCGTCGACGAGCTCTTCACGTCGTGCGAGGATGCCAGACGCGGCGAGGCCGACCGCTTCGACCACCTGCTCGTCGACGAGTATCAGGACACGAGCGCGATCCAGGAGCGCATCGTGGGCGCGCTCGCCCGCGAGCACCGCAGCCTGTGCGTCGTCGGGGACGACGACCAGTCGATCTACGCGTGGCGGGGTGCCGAGGTGTCGCACATTCTCGACTTCCAGCGGCGCTGGCCCGGCGCCCGCGTCGTGAAGCTCGAGGAAAACTACCGTTCCACGCCGGAGATCATCCGCGCCGCCAACCTGCTCATCGAGCACAACGGCCGACGGCACGGCAAGACGCTCGTGTCGACCGTCGCGTCCGGCGTGCCGCCCACGATCCTCCAGGCGCAGGACGAGACCGACGAGGCACGCCGCGTCGTGGGCGACCTCGAAAGCCTGCTGCGGGAGCGGCAGGTCGATCCTGCCGAGGCGGTGATCCTCGTGCGGACGGGGGAGCAGACCCGCCCCTTCGAGCAGGATCTGCGCCGGCGGGGCATTCCCTACGCGCTCGTCGGCAGCCGCTCGTTCTTCGATCGACGCGAGGTGAAGGACGTGATGGCCTTCCTGCGGTTCCTCGTCGATCCGGACGACGATCTCGCGCTCTCGCGCATCGCGAACCTGCCGCCGCGGGGGATTTCCAGCGGCGTGGTCCAGGCGGCGCGGGCCGCCGCGGCGACGGACGGCACGAGCCTGTGGCGGGCGCTGACGGCGATGCGCGACGGCGGGAGGCTCTCGGCGGCGGCGGCGGGGGGCATCGCCAGGCTCGAGCGGCTGCGATCGCTCGCCGCCGCGGCGCCGCCGGCACCGCCCGCGTCGCGGTGCGCGCCGCTCCTGCGCGCCGTGCTCGACGACGTGGGCTATCGGGCGTTCCTCGACAAGGACTACGACGACGATCCGTCCGAGGCCGAAACCCGCTGGGCGTGCGTCGAGGAGGTCGCCACGGCGCTCGACGAACACGAGCGGGCGGCCCGGCCCCACGACACCGACCAGGCGACGATCGTCCGTGGCTTCCTCGACGCGCTCGTGCTGCAGGTGACCGAGGAGGACCGCTTCGAGAAGGAGAAGCCCCGCAACGACGTCGTGCGGCTCATGACGCTCCACGCCGCGAAGGGACTCGAGTTCGACTGCGTCTGGATGGTGGGCCTCGAGGAGGGGCTCCTGCCGCACCACCGCGCGCTCGGCGACGGCCTGCAGGCGATCGACGAGGAGCGCAGGCTGTGCTACGTGGGCGTGACCCGCGCGAAGCGTCGGCTGGTGCTCGCGCTGTGTCTGACGCGCACGAAGTGGGGCAAGGCGAAGCCGTGCCGACCGAGCCGCTTTCTCTACGAGCTCACGGGTCAGCCGGAAAAGTTCCGGGAACACGCCGAGCCCAAGCCCGACCCGCACGCCGCCGCCCGCACCGGGAAGCCCCGTCGCCCCCGTCGCTGACCCGCCCGGCGGTCGCAGGACGGCACCGAGGTGCGGCGCGACGTCCGCGCCGCGCGCGGCGATCGACCGCGTCAGCCCCGCAGCACCGCGGGCAGCATCGCCACGAGGTGGCCGAGCCCGCCCCCGCCCTCCGCGATCGTGCCGTACATGCCGACCACGCCACGGCTCAGGTCGGCTGCACGCGTGTGCCACGGGAGCCACGGGGGCACCAGGCCGGCCGCGAGCGGACCGCGCACGATCGTGTTGTGGACCAGCGGCAGCAGGAGCGGGTCGTGCACCCAGCCGATGCCGCTGCCCGGGTCGGCGAGCGTGCCGCCCGGATAGCCGCCCCACGGGACCGAGCCGAACGAGTAGCCGAGCGCCGCCCACGTGTTGACCGCCACCACGCCGTACTCGAGATGCTCGACGAAGAGGGTCGCGCGGCGGGCCTCGTCCTGCGACAGGGACCGGGGCATGGTCACGTTGGCCGCGAGCGTGCCTGGCAGACGATCCGCGACCGCGCCGGCGGCGACGCAGAAATCCTCGAGCGTGCCGACCGACAGCGGCACCTCGACGACCGCGGGCAGGAACCATTCACGCGCGAGCCACGGTGTCTCGGCCTCGGGCTCGATTCCCGTGCGCACGAGCCACGGCAGCGTGCCGTCGGCGGGTGCGGCCCGCTCCGCGAGCGACTCCCACGCCCCGGTCGATCCCGGATACCAGGCCGTCCGTGGCGGCTGGGCGTCGAGCCGCCGCGTGATCAGGGCCAGGAACTCGTCCCGCTGGTTCCACGACCGGCATGTGACGAGGCACTTGGTGGCGATGCAGTTGAAGGACGTGTTGTTGATGATCGATCCGGCCACGAGGTCGGCCTGGTGCCGGAGCTGGGCGGGGGTGTATCGCCCCGGCACGACGAACCAGGGGGTCACATTGCCGAGCTCGCAGGTGAGCGACGCGCGCAGCACCGGCGACGCGCCGGGGAGGTGCGGCCCGGGGCCGCCCCAGACCAGCGCGTCGAAGGCCTCGCGTCCACCGGTCAGATGCACGTGGCTCACCCGTTGATCCGCCAAGGCGTCGCGTGCGACCTCGACGTCACCCGCCCGGATGGCGAGCACTCCCGCTGCGACGAGCGGCGCGAGCGCCTCGCCGAGCACGGGCTCGAGCGGCGCGTGCAGCGGATGGAGCTTGAGCAGCACCACGCGCCCATGCTCGAAGATCTGGCAGCAGGCGTCGGCGATGGCGAGGCCCGTGACGTTGCCCGCTCCGAGGACGAGCGCCACGCCGCCCCGCCCCATGCGCTCGCGCACCTCCTCGGTCCACGCCTCGAGAAAGCGCGGCACACCCCCCGGATTCACGCACCGCACCGTGGCCGTGTGGTCGGAAAAGATGGCGCGGTCCCAGAGTCGCCGGGCCGGCAGGACGTCGACCGCGATGAACGACGCGGGCCCGGCCCGTCCTCCGGGGTGCAGCACGCGCGGCATGGCCGCGGCCCGTGGGCGGCGATGACGGGCGATGTCCGCGCACGCGCGTGCCGTGAGCAGGAGCAGTCGCATGGTGGCCAGCGGCCCGGTCGCAGCCTCCTCGGCGAGGGCGGCCGTCGCGAGGCCGGACGGCCGGTCGCCCCGTTCGTGCCGCTGCTTGATCTCGACGGCGACGCTCGTCCATCGCTCGGCCGCGCGGGCGAC
>CAIWZS010000065.1 GCA_903917235.1 uncultured Planctomycetaceae bacterium
GTCGGCCAGCAGCGCCGCCCGCCGGCCGTCGGCCATCACGGCGAGGTAGCGGCCGAGCCACTCGCGGGCATCCCGCGCGGCGGCGCTGTCGAGCACGCTGAGTTTCTCGTCGAGCTGGTCGAGCAGGTATTCGAGTTCATAGGAACTCATCGAGGCGACCCGTGCCGCGAGATCGGCCTTGATGCGGCGGACGCGGTCCGCGGAGTAGACGGGCTGGACCGTGAGCCATTCGTCGAGCTCGTGCATGGCCCGTCGCCAGCGACTGCTCGCGAGAACCTCGGCGCGGCGGCCGGCCTCGTCGCGCTGGTCGCTCTCCGCCACCGGAGCGGAAGGGGCGGAACGTTCCGGAGCCTGGACGGCGGGGGCGGCCCCGGCGAGCAGGGCCAGCCCTGCGAACACGGCCCCGAGCAGGCTGGCCGCCCGAATCGACATGACGGCGGAGACCATCGATCACCCTTTTCACACCGTGCCGCCCGACGAGGAACTCTACGGAGGCCTTCGGGCAGCCGGCTTCCACACGGGGCACGGCCGGACCTGGGCCGGGCGGCGACGCGGCAGACACCTGCGCGAATCGCCAGCCCACCGAACGTCCGGCGACGGGGCATGGGCAGTCCCGAAGCCAACCAGAAGCCCGCAGCCGTTCGCTTCCTTCCTCCAGCGCGCGGCGTCAGACGAGGCCCTGCCGCTTGCGGCCGATCCAGAAGAGCCCGAGGAGCGTGACCAGCCCCACGGCCACGAGCGGATGGCTCCAGAGCTGCAGCCGCCGCACCGCCGGCGGCGGGTCGGGCAGCGCCGCGAGCGACTCCACGAGCCCCGCGATCTCATCGGGCCGTACCACCTTGCCGCGGGTCACCTGCGCGATCTCCGCGAGCACCTCCGGGCGGGCCGCCTTGCCGATGCCCTCCTCGGCCGAACCCTGCACGAACACCGACGCGTCGAGCGTGTCACCCGTCTCCTTGCAGGCGAGCACGAGTTCGTGCGTGCCGGGTTCCGTCGGCGTGAACGTGGCGGCGAACACGCCCCACTCGCCGTCGCCGCCCGGCGGGGCGAACCGCACCGTCTCCACGGCGCCCGACGGGGCCGTGATCCGGGCGGTCACCTCGCCGCGAGCAAGCGGCTCCCCGCTCGATTCGGTGACGCGGGCGTCGATCGCGAGCGTCTGCCCCAGCTGCGGCTGCTCCGGCGCGAAGGAGAGGCTCATCCGCTCGCCGCGGGCCATGTTGCGGCGGTAGGCCATCCAGCGGACGACCTGCCCCCAGAAGCGGTAGTGGTACTTGTCCTCGACCCCCTTCCGCCACCGCCAGGCGCCGTCGGTGGCCATGTAGAGCACCTTGCCCGCCCCGAACGACCTGGTCACCAGCAGCGGAATCCGGCCGTACTCGTTGGTGGCGTCCTCGTGCACCGCGAGCACCTCGCTGCCCGCCTTGGCGCGGAGCACGGGACCGTGCCACTGCCCGCCCGGCAGGCTCTCCCACACGGCCAGGTTCTCCGTGCCGCCGTCGGCGAGCTTCGTGAGCAGGCTCTTGCGGCCGGCCTCGGTGAGCACGAGCCGCCGCGGGCCGTCGCTGGCCATGCCGTCGGGCCGCGCCGGATCGATCACCACCGGGCACAGCTCGTCGAGGGCCGTGCCCGCGAGCGACGCCTGCTCCCCCCGCCAGCCCGGCATGAACACGAGGCCGCTGGCTTGGAACTCCACGAGCCCCTTGAGCAGACGGCAGTCCTCGTCGGTGAGCTGCCCCTCGCCCACGCCCACGTCGCCGAGGAACACGACGTCGTACTTCGAGAGCTCGTCGAGCCCCGAGGGGAACTTCTGGATGTAGTCCTTGGTGCCGCCGCCCCGCTTGGAGAGCCCGGGCTGGAACAGCAGGCACGACACCTCGACGCCCGGATCACGGGAGAGGGCGTTCCTCAGGTAGCGGTATTCCCACCGCGGCACGCTCTCCACCACGAGGACCTTGAGGTTCTCCTGCCGGATCGCGATCGGTGCCGTCCGCCGGTTGTTGTCGGGCAGGATCTCGCCCTGCTCGACCGGGACCGAGAGCGTGACCGTGTAGTCGCCCACGGACGGCGGCGTCCAGTAGATCCAGTCGGTGACCGTCGCCATCGGCGGCAGGCGGACCTCCTTGACGAGCTGCTCGCCGGTGCTGGTGGCGAGGGTGGCCACCACCACCCGCTCGGTGGGCAGCGACGAGACGATGGTGAAGGGCACGCGGACCGGCTTGCCCGCCACGCCCATCGTGGGGCAGTCGAGGCTCGTGAGGTCGAGGTCGGGCAGCTTCGTGGGGCTGCCGGCGGGCACCGCGTAGACCGGCACCTGCGCGAGCCGGAGCGTCTGCGCGGCGTCGAGCGGCGGCCGGCCCTTGTTCCAGTCGCCGTCGCTCGCGAGCACCACGGCCCGCAGGGCCGCGAACCGCTCGGCGATCGTCGCCAGCGGCTCCGCCAGGTCGGTGGCGGTGCCGGGAGGCGCCGCGGCCACCGGTTCGATCACCACCTGGAAGCGGCCCTCGAGCGGCTGCCAGAAATCCCGGGCGGCCAGCGGGCTCACCACCTCCCGCCGTGTCCGCGGGGTCGCCGCGGCACCACCGTCGGTGGCGACGATGTCCTTCGTGTCCATGCTCCGCGAGGCGTCGTGGAGCACGACCACCGTCGGCTTCTCGTCCGGCCGATACTCCTCCACCCACTCCGGCTGGTTGAGCAGCACGGCGACGACCGCCGCGATCGCCACCCGCAGGAGTTCCACGAGGCCCGTGCCGACCGTGAACCCGCTCCGCCTCCAGGTGAGGATCGCCACGACGACCGTGGCCGCCACGAGCGCCGCCGAGATGCCGATCGTCCAGGGCGTCGTGAAGAACCGCAGCGCCTGCTCCGTCATGCGGCGGCCTCCAGCGGCCGCGGCACCTTCGCCGTCCGGTCGGCCGCCGTCGCCCGGGGCAGGCTGAGCAGGCCCTCGCCGACGAGCGCCACGAGCATCGTGATCAGGAAGGCCCGCCAGATCTCCTGCACGAGGCTCGTGGTGTCGCCGGCCGTGCCCGTGATCCGCGTGAACGAGAGCCCGCGAAACAGGCCGTCGATCCGGTCGTCGGCCAGCGTCGCCGACGCGTCCTCGGCGGCCGGCCGGTTCACCGCCACGAGCCGCTCGCCGCAGGCGAAGAC
>CAIWZS010000066.1 GCA_903917235.1 uncultured Planctomycetaceae bacterium
GGCTCGCCCGGCTCGTGATCGGCAAGGAGGACAAGCGTCGCGGTGCGGGAGACGCGTCCGGCAGCCGGCCACTGCGTTTCGTGCGGAAGGCCGGGCAGGACCCCGTCTATCGCGTGGAGCTCGACACGTCGAAGTTCACGACGAAGTTCGACGATTGGATCGAGAAGGACCTGCTGCGGCTCTCTCCATGGGACGTGCGGCGGGTGACGATCGACGACTCCACCTGCTCGTTCGGCGTGGACGAGGCGAGCGGCCGGCTCCGCGTTTCGCAGGATCGTCGGGCCCGGATCGACGTCGCGTACGACGACAAGAACGCGAAGTGGTCGCTCGTGCGGCTCGAGGGCTTCGGCGAGGACAACAAGCCGCGCGAGGAACAGCTCGCCGACGACGAGGAGTTGGCGTCGGCCAAGCTCAACGACCTGCGGACCGCGCTCGGCGACCTGAAGATCGTCGACGTCGCGAGGAAGCCCGTGGGTCTCAGCGGGGATCTGAAGGCCGAGGAGTCGTTCACCGGCGATCGCGAGGCGGTGGCCTCGTTGGCCCAGCGCGGATTCTTTCCGTTCCAGTCCGGGGAGATTCTCTCGAGCAACGGCGAGACGGTCGTCGGGATGAAGGACGGGGTGGAGTATCTCCTGCGATTCGGAAACGGCACCGCGGTATCCGCCGACGGCACGGGCGACGACTCGGCCACGAAGGAGACGCAGGAGGGCAAGACGGGCCGCTACCTCTTCGTGATGGCCCGCTTCAACGAGGATCTTCTCGAGAAGCCGGTCATCGACCCGTTGCCCGAGGTGCCGGCCGTTCCAGCCGACGATGCCAAGCCTGACGAGAAGAAGCCTGACGAGAAGAAGGACGGGGGTGAGCCGGCGGCGCCGGAGCCCGCGGACGCTGCGGCTCCGAGCGATGCGGCCGCGCCGTCGAAGGCCGACGGAGACGCTGCCGACGAGGACGAAATCGACGCCGACGCGGTGGCGGATGAGGCCGCGGCGGCCGACGACGAAGCCGCTCCCGGGGCGGATGGTGCGGCCCCCGAACAAGACGCGGCGAAGCCGACCGCCGACGCGCCCGCGACGAAGGACGCCGACACGGACTCGGCCGCCGATGGCCCGGAGGAGGCCAAGCCCGCGACGCCCGCCGACCCGGGCCCGAAGGAGAAGGGAAACGACGCCGCAGGCAAGGCGGACGAGGCGGAGGCGAAGGCCCAGGCGGCGCTGGAGGAGCGTCGCCGCGTCGAGCGGGAGAATCGCCGTCGCCAGGAGGAGTACGACGGCAAGGTCGAGGCGGCCAAGAAGCGGGTGCGCGAGCTCAACAACCGCTTTGCCGACTGGTATTACGTCGTCGGCGACGACGAGTACGGAAAAATCCGTCTCGATCGAGCGACGGTCGTGCAGAAGAAGGCGGCGGACGCGGCGGCGCCGAAGGAGTGACCGTCCTCGGTGCGCCGTCCTCGTGAGCCGGTGCCACGCCGTTCGCTCGGCCTTTTGGTCGAGTCTCCCGGGTCACGCTAGGATCACGGCCTCCGAGAGACTCCGGCCGCATCGATGTCCGACATACTCACTTCGCCGCGGCCATCGCGTTTCGGCCGTGCCGTCGGATTCCGGCTCGCCGGCATCGGCAGTTTCGTGCCTCCGACCGTCGTGACGAATGCCGATCTGGCCCGGCTCGGCTGTGATCCGGAGTGGATCGTCGCCCGATCCGGCATCCACGAACGCCACCATGCGGCCCCCGACGTCGCGACGAGCGATCTCGCCGCGGCAGCGGCGCGGATGGCGCTCGCCCACTCCGGCCGTCCGCACGGCGACGTCGACCTGCTCGTCCTCGGCACCTTCACTCCCGACACGTGCATCCCCTCGACCGCCTGCGTGGTGCAGGAGATGCTCGGACTCGATGCCCCGGCGATGGACGTCACCGCGGCCTGTGCGGGTTTCACCTATGCCCTCGTGACGGCGGCCCAGTTCCTCGTCGCGGGCACGAGCCGGCTGGCGCTCGTGATCGGTGCCGACACCAACTCCCGCGTGGTCGATCCGCAGGACATCAAGACGTGGCCCCTGTTCGGGGACGGCGCGGGTGCCGTCCTGCTCGAGTCGGTGGAGGCGGCGGCACCGGGCCGGGACGCGGGGCTCTTGGCCTTCGGCCTCGGGGCGGATGGGCGGGGGGCTGATCTGCTCGTCTGCCGCATGGGAGGATCGCGGCTTCCCGCGACGCCGGAGGGCGTCTCCGCGGGCGAGCAGTTCATGAAGATGGACGGCCGCGCGGTGTTCAAGTGGGCCATCCGCCTCGCCGAGGAGAACATCCGTGCGACCACCGAGCGGGCGGGCGTGCCGCTCGAGCACGTCGATCTGTTCGTCCTGCATCAGGCGAATGCCCGGATCATCGAGGGCGTGCGGAACGCGCTCGACCTGCCGGAGTGGAAGGTCTTCGTGAACCTTGATCGCTACGGCAACACGTCGAGCGGATCGATCCCGCTGGCGCTCGACGAGGCGTGGCGATCCGGCCGTGTGGGACCCGGCAGCACGGTCGTGGTCTGCGGCTTCGGCGGCGGCCTCGCGTGGGGCACCGCCGTCTGGAGGTTGTGATGGATGGCGGCCGGCCCGACACGCCGGGAACGGCAGCGGTCGGGTCGCGGCGGGCGGTCGTGCGTGGCCACGGCCCTGGACCGGAGTGAACAAGGACTGCACGACATGACCGAGGCGCTCGTCAAGACACTGCCGGTGCGGAGGGACGTGCCGGCCGGCGACACGTGGGATCTCGCGAGCCTCTTCGCATCGGATGCCGCGTGGGAGGCGGCGCTCGCGGCCTGGGAGGCGCGGATCCCCGCGTTCGCTGCGTTCGTCGGGACGCTCGGGCACTCGGCCGAGCGGCTCGCGGAGTGCCTCGCCTTCGACCTCGCGTATGACCGCGAGGGGGATCGCATCGGCACCTACGCGCACCTGCGGGCCTCGGAGGATCAGGCCGCGCCCGAGGCCCAGCGGATGGTGGGCCGCTTCCAGCACGTCTCGACGAGGGCCGGCGAGGCGGCGAGCTTCATGCGCCCGGAGATCATGGCGATCGAACCGGGCCGGCTCGCGGCGTGGATGGACGGTCCGGCGCTCGCCCCGTATCGACTCCTGATCGAACGGCTCGTCCGCACCCGGCCGCACGTGCTCTCCGAGGCCGAGGAAAAACTCCTCGCCATGCAGGGCACCTTCGCGGGCACGGCGGCGAAGGTGTTTCGGCAGCTCACCGACGCCGACCTCACGTTCGGCGCGATCACGACGGGACGCGGGGAGCGTGTCGAGCTTTCCAATGCGAGCTTCGTCACGCTCCTGCACGACACCGTGCCGGAGGTGCGTCGCACCGTCTTCCACCAGTTCTACGCCCAGTATCGGGCGCATGCGAACACGCTCGCCGCGACGCTCTCCGGGTCGAACGAGCGCGACGTCTACGCGGCTCGCGTGCGGAAGCATCCCAGCGCGGTCGAGGCCGCGCTCTTCGCGGACCACGTGCCCTTGGCCGTCTACGATCAGCTCATCGCCGCCGTGCGGGGCCAGCTCCCCGCCGTCCACCGCTACTACGACCTGCGGCGGCGGGTGCTCGGCCTCTCGGAGATCCATCACTACGACTGCTACGTGCCGCTCGTGCCGGCCCTCGAGAAGAAGCACACCTGGGACGAGGCGGTCGATGTCGTCGTGCGGTCGCTGGAGCCGCTCGGCGCGGACTATTGCCGGCGTCTCGAGGCCGGCCTGCGCGGACGCTGGTGCGACCGCTATCCGAATGCGGGCAAGCAGTCCGGGGCCTTCAGCTCCGGCACCTACGACTCCGATCCCTACATCCTCATGAACTTCCAGGAGGAGGTGATCGAGCACGTCTTCACGCTCGCCCACGAGGCGGGCCACTCGATGCACACGCGGTATTCCGCGGAGGCCCAGCCCTACCAGTACTCCTCCTACACGATCTTCGTGGCCGAGGTGGCGAGCACCTTCAACGAGCAGCTGCTGACGCGGCTCCTCCTCGAGCGGGCGACCACGCGGGAGGAGCGAGCCGCGATCATCTCCCGTGAGATCGATTCGATCCGCGCGACGATCGTGCGGCAGACGATGTTCGCGGAGTTCGAGAGGCGGAGCCACGCGTCGTGCGAGGCGGGCGAGCCGCTCACGCTCGAACGGATCAGGGGCATCTACCGGGAGCTGCTCGACGCCTACTTCGGCCCGCGGTTCTCGATCGATCCGGAGCTCGAGCTCGAGTGCCTGCGGATCCCCCACTTCTACAACGCGTTCTACGTCTACAAGTACGCGACCGGTCTCGCGGCGGCGATCACGCTCGCCGACCGGGTCGCCCGCAGGGTGCCGGGGGCGCTCGAGGCGTACCTCGGTTTTCTCCGGAGCGGGGCGTCGAAGTGGCCGCTCGACCTGCTGCGCGACGCGGGCGTCGAACTCGAGCAGCCGGAGCCCGTGGCGACGGCACTCACGCGCTTCGGCGCGTTGGTCGACGAGCTCGCGACGCTCCTCTGAGGGCACCGCCCGTCGATCGCGGGAGCCGTCTCAGCGGGCCAGAGACCTCGCCAGCTCGACCATCGGGCGCACCATGCACCCGGTGGCCCCGCCGTCCGTCCACGGTCGCGGTTTTTCGGCGAAGGCCGGCCCGGCGATGTCGACGTGCGTCCAGGGAATGCCCCCGACGAAGCGCTCCAGGAACTTGGCCGCCGTGATGGCCCCGCCCCAGCGGCCGTCCCCCACGTTCTTGATGTCGGCCACGTCGCTCGCGATCAGCTCGTCGTATTCCGGATCCATCGGCAGCTGCCAGACCCGCTCTCCCACGGCGCGGGCCGCCGCCGCCACGGCGTCGCAGCAGTTCTGATCGTTCGTGAACAGACCGGCGACGTCGTGGCCGAGCGCCACCATGCAGGCCCCGGTGAGCGTGGCCGCGTCGACGATCCTCGCGGGGCCGAGGCCCCGCACGACGTCGAGCACGTCGGCCAGCACGACCCGCCCCTCCGCGTCGGTGTTGTGGATCTCGATCGTGGTGCCGCTGCGGGCCGTGATGACGTCTCCCAGCTTGTAGGCGGCCGGACCGGTCATGTTCTCCACGAGCCCGATCGCCGCGAC
>CAIWZS010000067.1 GCA_903917235.1 uncultured Planctomycetaceae bacterium
CGCCTGGGCGACGGGCGGCCCCCGACAGGTCAGTGATTGACGACGAACTCCTTGGTGTTGAGCAGGGCCCAGAGCAGGTCCCGTGTGGCGGTGCGGAGATCGCGAACCTCGGCGAGGTACGAAGCGGCCCGGCCCACCTCCTCGGGTGTGGGCGGACGCGTGAGCGTCCGGAGATAGGCCTCCTTCACCAGTTCGTCGAATCGGGCCGCGTCCTGCTCGGGCGTCGTGGCGGGCCGCCGCGGCTTGCCCGGCACCTCGTCTCCGGCGACCGCGAGCCGCTTGCGGAGCGCTGAGAGCCGCTGCTCGATCTTCTTGACCTCGCCCTTCTCCCCCTCCTCCCGGGCCGCCGCGAGCTCCTCCTCCATTGCGGCGATCTTCGCCTGCAGGTTCCGCACCTCCGCCACGGAGGCGTCGCGCTCGGCCGCCTTGGCCTTCGCCTGCGGCACGGCACCATCGAGCCAGCCGCCGGGCCGGTCGATGAGCGCGAGCGCCTCGAAGTCGTTCTGCAGGAAGACCGATTGGAGCAGACCGGGCTCCATCGACCGGTCGCAGTCGCAGTTGCTTTCCCGGATCGAGCGGCCGAACACGGTCAGCGCGTAGTTGTTCCCACGTGGCGTCACGACCGGATCGGCGATGGCCCGCCCCTTGAGGCTCGACTGGAATGTGGCGGCCTCCGTGTCGCTGGCCGTCGCGATCTTGATCGCGTCGTAGACCACCTCGGCGGGAATCCGGCGGCCGACGGCCCGGGCGAAGTTCCGCTCGTCGAGACGGTTCGTCTCGTTGGGTCGCCAGCTGGTCTGGTACGTCCGGCTCGACGCGATCTCGCGATGGAGCCACTTGAGATCGAAGCCGTGCGCCCGGAACCCGTTCGCGAGGTGATCGAGCAGCGGCTCGTTGCTCGGCGGATTGGCGAGGCTGAGGTCGTCGGGCGGCTCCACGATGCCGACGTTGAAGTAGGCGGCCCAGACGCGATTGACGATCGCCCTGGCGAAATAGGGATTGCCGTCGTCCCGCATCCACTCCATGAGAACCTCGCGTGGGTCCTCCAGTTCGTCGATGCGGAATTCCTCCCCGCCGAGCACGGTGGCGGTCCGGCCGGCGAGCAGCTTCGCCCGCTGCTTTTCCCTGTCGCTGCCCCGCTGCTTCTCGAGCCGGGCGACCGCCTTCGCGTCGACCGGCTTCGGCGGAGGCACGACGAAGGTCTCGGAGAACGGCACCACCTTCCCCTGCCCGGCCAGCTTCGCCAGTTCCTGCTCGAGCTTGTTGCCCTTGAGGCTCTTCGGCACGTCGAGCGCGGCGATCATCTCCTCGGTGGGCTTCTTCGTCTCCGGCCCGGGACCGAACTTCACCCGGGCGAAGAAGTTCTCGAAGCGGTCGAAGTCGTCCTTCGTCCACTGGTCGAAGGGATGCTTGTGGCACTGGGCGCACTGGATGCGCACCCCCAGAAACGAGTAGGCGAAGCCCAGGGCCCGCTCCTCGTTGGTCCTGAAGTTCGAGCGGCTCCAGAAGTAGGGCAGCGTCGGGCTGTCGGCGAACGACGCCTTGTCGTCCTTCCGGAGGAACGCGCTCATCCGGCTGCAGTAGTCCTCGAACGATTCGCCGTCGAGCCGGCTCTTCGCCAGCACGATCCGCTCCACGAGCTCGTCATACGGCACGTTCTCCTCGATCCGCGCCTTCATCCAGTCGTACCAGAGCTGGGAGACGACGTTCTGGCGATCGGGCCCCTTGTTCTGGTTGAAGCGGGAGTTGTTCCCGGTCCAGTCGCAGAACTTCGTCGCCCACCAGGCCGCATAGCCCGGCCGCTCGAGCAGTTCGTCGATCTTGCGCACCCGCTTGTCCGGACTCGTGTCGGCCGTGAAGGCGGTCGCCTCGGCCGCCGTCGGCAGCGTGCCGGTGATGTCGAGCGACACGCGTCGCAGAAACTCGGTGTCGGTGCATGGCTCGGAGGGCACCTCACCGAGCTTCCGCAGCTTGTCCACGACCAGTTCGTCGATCCGCGTCGGGGTCGGCACGTCCGGGTACGCGGGCCCGACCCGGTCGGACACCGGAAACACCACCGGGACGGGCACGACGCCGTTGTCGTAGAACGCCACGACGTGGGTGTCACCGGGTCCGGCGGCCGTCACGAGGCCCGCGGCATCGATCGTCGCGACCTGGTCGTCGTTGCTCTGGAAGCGACACAGCGGCGTGACGTCCTCCCGCATGCCGTCCGACCAGACGGCCACGGCGCGCAGCTGCCAGGTGTCGCCCTTGGCTCGGGCCACGAGTTCCCTGGGCTCCAGCTCGAGTCGCACGAACCGGGCGGCTGCATCGCCCGGGTCCTTCGCGCCCGCCTCGATCCACCCGAGCAGCACGCGGTACTGCCACGTCCCCTTCTCCAGCCGCTGACCGCCCTCGTGCGGCACCTCCTCGAGCGGCTTGAGCAGAATGAGGCTGTCGACCGGCTTCTCGATGTTCGTCCGCGGTTCGTCCCCCGCGAGCAGGTTGTCATGGTCGGCCTTGAAGTCATAGCCGAAGAGCGAGAGCCGAAACCCGCCCTGCCCCTGGAACGAGCCATGGCAGGCGCGTCCGTTGCAGCCGAGTTGGCCGATGAGCGGAAGCACGTGCTGCCTGAAGTCGGGTGCTTCCGTGACGCCGTCGGCTGCGTACCGAGTGTCGATGCGCGGACGCACGGCGGCGGCCTCGCTCGCGCACACGACGGACGTCGTCGAGCCGACGCCGAGTGCCAGACAGGCCGTGATGGCCAGAACGAGCGGCACGATGCTTCGCGTGGTCATGATGATCTCCTCAACGGAACCGAAGATTCAAAGTCGTCCGAGGTGGCACGAACCCGGTCACGCTTCCGGTGCCGGTGCTGCGGGGGTCTCGTTCGCGGGCTTTGCGGGTGCGGGCTTTTCCGCGGCGGGTTTGCCGGACCGGCCACGGACGCGATCCTCCGCACTGCGGACCGAGCGGAGCAGCGACGTGAGCTCCTTCTCGATGGCCGCCTCGGGGTTCGCGTCGTGCTCCGCGATCGTGGTGCGGATTTTTTCAAGCCGCGACTCGATCCGCTCGGCCTCCGTCCGCAGCGGCTTGAGGCGGAGCTGCTGCCGTGCCTCGACGAGTTCCCGCAGCTGGGCCTCGAGCTCCGGATCCTTCGTGAGCGACATGCGGGCGACGGCGAGCCGGATGCGTGACGAGAGCTTCCAGTCCTCGAGCGTGGTCTCGTACCGCTCGGGCTGCTTCTCGCGATACTTCTCCATCCGGTCGATGGCCCGGTGGATGTCCGTGATCGCCGCGTCGTACTGCTTGCGGTCCTGCTTCGCGAGTTCGCCGAGGAGCCGGGCGAGTTCGGGATGGTGCTCCGCGGCGAACCGGCGGGCGACCTTCTCGCGCGACGCAGCCTGCGGCTTCGAAGGCTCGTCGGCCACCACGGCGACGAGCGAGCCGAGCACGGTGACGATGCCCAGGAACACGATCCCCGGAAGCACGATGGTCGGAAGCACGTCGGTCGGCGAGCGCCACGAACGCATGGACTAGTTCTCCAGGATCTCGTCGTCGGTCTCGGGGACGTCGAGGGCGACTGCCGCCATGAGCCAGTCGGGCACATCGTCGGTCGCAGCCTGCACCTCGTCTTCGTCCGTGGGCGAGTCGCTCTCGACAGGCATCTCTCCTGCCGACTCCCGCCAGATCGAAACGAGCTCCGCCGCATCGCCCGAGGCCGCGACGGGCTTCAGGGCCTGACTGACGGAGAGCCCACAGACCAGTGCGATCGTGGCGGCGATGGCCGAGAGGCCCGCGAGGAGTTTTTGGCGGGGCACGGAAGTCCCGGGGGGCGGCTCCGGCCGCTTCGCGTCATGGAGGGCACTACCGACCGCCGCCATCAGCCGCGTGGAGCGGGCGAGTGCCGCGGCGGCCTCCTCATCCGTGCCGAGCTGCTCCTCGAACGCCGCTGCCTCATCCGCCGACAATTCGTCGAGAAGGTAGCGGTGGGCCAGCCAGTCGAGATCGTCAGTGGGGGCCATGGGTCGGGCGTGCCGGAAGGCTCGGGCGGGGCTTCATCGGGCCCCACAAGAACGATGCGCGAACGGGCCGGATTATTTTTGGACTTTTCCGATTCGGCGTAAGCCTCGTATTTACAGACACTTGCATCACGATCAGAATTTCCCGTCCCACGCCTGACAGCCCGGAACGTCGCACCCTGCTGGGAAGCAGCCACAAGCCGACGCGCGTCGTCAGCGAGTCGGTCTTCAGGGTCCGGCGAGCCGGGCGGCGCAGGCCCGCCGGCCCCCTACGGCTTGCGGGAACGCGAGGACGACTCACTCGCCGCGTCGGCCGCCACGTCGAGCGTCATGGCGATCCGAAAACCGACGTCGCCGCTGACATCCGTCGCTTTGTGTTGCTTCCGAAACGCC
>CAIWZS010000068.1 GCA_903917235.1 uncultured Planctomycetaceae bacterium
GAAAGACCGAGGTTGCCACCGTCGCGAAGGTGGTCGAGGCGGCAGCCGCCAAGATTGAGTCGGCGACCGGCGTCGTCACGGCGTCGACGAAAATCGTCGAGGAAAAACGCGCGGTGGTGGCCGCCCGTCAGTCCGAAGTGGACGCTGCGACGAAGGAACTCGACGCTCTCCAGGGTCTCAGCGGCTAAACCGCATGCGACTTTGGTGGAGCAACGGCTCGGGGGCGGCAACGGGATCTCTTCCGCCGCTCCAACGGCGGATTGGCTCCTCGCTGTGGCCGCAGCGGCCACACGCTCGTCGAGCGTTCGCCGACCCCCTCGCCTCCCCGCGCGGACTGCCGGCGCATCGCCGTGGCTCGTGGCCGCGGTGGAGATGCCGGTCCGGTTGACTTTGCGGGGGGCCGTAGAAGTGGTCGACGTGGCGGAAGGGTGATTCCTGGCGACCTATCGCGAGGCGGCAGATTCCGCTCGCCGGGTGGCCGGCCCGACGTCGAAACAGAGTCCGCGGAGGGTGCCGTCATGCCCGGCGCGCCGCCAGGAGCCGAGCACGTGGTGGCCGGAAGAGCTGGCGTTGCGGCCATCGTGGCGATCATCGGCGGCGTGGTCGGTGGCCAGCCGCCGGAGACCGTCACGGTCGATCCACTGCAGCAGGCGGTCGTGGATTCGCTGGCATTCCCGCCTCGCACGACGCCGGGAGCGCTCCTCGAAGCGGTGATCCTGGCGACCGACGTCGAGGCGTTCGACGTGGCGCGTGTCTATCTCGACCGCCTCGTCACGGTGATCGATGCGGCCGGGGAGGCTCGCGTGGACCAGTTGGCCGACCTCGGAGCGGCCTTCGAGGCGTCAAGACTCGCGCGGCTCGAGCGGTCCCTCCGCGGCCACACCCCCGAAATCGCCCAGGTGGTGGCCGCGATCCGCGCCGCCGATGGCTCCCGACGGCGTGATCCCGCCCGTCTCGGCCGTGCTGCTGCCGACCTCGGCAGTGCGGACGCGGCGACCCGCGTCCGGGCGGCGAGCACGCTGGCAGATGCGGGGCTCGACGCACTCACGTCCCTCGTGGAGATTATGCGCGACCCGGCCGCCGTCGCCGCCAGGCCCGGGGCCCGACGCCTGCTCCGCGAGCTCGGCCCCGCGGCTCGCGACCCGCTGCTGGCATGGCTCGGTTCACCGGATGCGGAGCGATGGGATGGCGTGATCGCGGCCCTCGACGCGACGGAGGCTGAAGACGTCGAGGACTTCCTGCTCGCGCCGGCGCTCGTCGCCGACACGCCGCCCCCGATCAAGGCGGCCGCGGTCGCGGCGCTCGATCGCCGCACGGAGGCATCCGACACCGCGTCACGGCCCTCCCCGCGCCAGGCGATCGACCGGCTCGCGAGGAGGCTCGATCGCGTGCTGTCACTGGACGGACTGCCCGAGATCGACCACCTCATGCTGCAACCGGTCACCGATCCGGCCGAGGTGGCGACCGCCTTCGGAGGCACGCTCACGGGCACCGTGGAGCGCTTCGTGTGGAACCCCGACACCGCGCGGATCGAAAAGCGCTCCGTGCCTCCCCGACTGGCGCGGGCGATCGAGGCGGAGCACGTGGCCCGCGACATCGTCGCGCTCTCGCCGGACGACCCGCAGGTGGTGCGCCTCGTGCTGCTCGCCCGCCTCGAGGCGATGCTGGCTTTCTCCTCCGCGGCGGGGGCCCGTGCGCGACCGCCCGTGGACGCGACGCGCACCGCGCTTTCGGGGCCGGAGGGATTCGACGCGGACACCACCTCCGCCATCATGGAGATGGCAATCGACCGCGGGATGTGGGATGCGGCAGCCGCCGCGGCCGACGCCCTCGCGCCGTCCAGTCCGGCTCCAGCGAACGGGCCGATCGCGCTGTCGCGGGCCACGCGCACCGCGCTCGTGCGGGCCCTGGCGATCCCCGATGCCACACTCCAGTTCGCGGCCGCGCGGACCCTCGCGCTCGCGGGCGGCGAAGAGCCGTATGCGGGCTCGAGCCTCGCGGTCAAAGCGCTCATCCATGCCGCCGCGTCGCGTGGGGAGGACCGCGTGGTGGTCGCACACCCGGACCGCGTGGTCGCCGAGGAGCTCGCCACGGCGGTGTCACGATTCGGCTACGACCCCGTGGTCGCCCGCACCGGCCGCGAGGCGGTGTTCGCCGCCCGTGACCCGGACACCGTGCTCGTGCTGCTGGCAGCACGCTGCATCTCACCCGGGGTCATGGAGACGATCCAGTATCTCCAGCAGCCGCCGTTCGGTGCGGCCCCACCCGTGCTCGTGGTCGTCGACCCGCTCGACGACGACGGACGGGGCCGGTTTCTCCAGAAGCGGCTGCTCGCCCTCGCCGACGTCCACGGCGCCATGCTGGTGGACCGGCTCGACAGCATGTTCATGCCGACCGTGGACGAGCACACCGGAGCGCCCCGATCCGCACCGCGCTTCCACGATGCTGTCGCGCAGGTGGCCGGGCCCGCCGCCGTCGATCCGCCGACGCGCTCGGCCGCCCGCGCCGAGCGCCTGAGCCGGGCGCGGGAGGCGCTCGCCACCCTCGCAGTCCTGGGCGAACGTGGCCGGGATGTGTCCGGCGCGGTCGATGCCGCCCTCCGCGCCATCGATCGCTCGGAGTCGGCGCCGGCTGCCGCCGCGGTGCTCGGAACAATCGGCCATCCCGCCGCCCAGTACGCCCTTTTCCGCGTGACGGCTCGCTCCTCGCCGCCGGCGGACGCGGCCGTCGTGACGGCCCTGCGATCGCACGCCGCACGCCATGGCGTGCTTCTGGATGCTGGCACCGTGGACGCGGCCTGCGCGAGGTACACTGGCGCGACGTCCGAGGCCGAGCGTTCCGCCCCCGCGGCCGCCCTCGAGGCGATCGGCGTCCCGAGCAGGAACCTTGCGCCCCCCTCCGTCGATGCTGCTCCAGCCCGGTCAACCAGGTGACGAATCGCTGGCCTCCCCGATCCGCGGCCTGATCGGCGCCAGCCCGGCGATGCTCGAGGTCTACGCGACGACCCGCCGCGTCGCCGCGTCGAACGCCTCCGTGCTCCTGCTCGGTGAGACCGGCACCGGCAAGGAGCTGATCGCCAAGGCGATCCACGAGCTGTCGAGCCGGGGAACGGGCCCCTTCGTCCGCGTCAACTGCGGGGCGCTCTCCGAGAGTCTGCTCGAGAGCGAGCTCTTCGGGCACGTCCGCGGCGCGTTCACGGGGGCGGTCGCGAACCGTGCGGGTCGGTTCGAGGCGGCCCACACCGGAACGATCTTCCTCGACGAGATCAACTCCACCACGCCCAAACTCCAGGTGAAGCTGCTCCGGGTGCTGCAGGAACGCGAGTTCGAGCGCGTCGGCGACACGGAGACGATCAGCGTCGACACGCGGGTGATCGCGGCGAGCAACCGCGACCTGCTCGACGAGGTGGCGAAGGAGAACTTTCGCGAGGATCTCTACTACCGGCTGAACGTCGTCCCCATCATCCTGCCCCCGCTGCGGGCGCGGCGGGAGGATATCCCCCTGCTCGTGAGTCACTTCCTCCGGTACTACAACGAGGAGAACGATCGCTACGTGGTGCACATCGACAAGGGGGCACTCGAGGCGATCGTGAAGTACCACTGGCCGGGCAACGTCCGCGAGCTGCAGAACGTGGTCGAACGCTGCGTCGTCATGGCATCCGGCGACGAGATCACGCTCGACCTCCTCCCGCCCATGATGCGTGGCGGCCAGCCGGCGCCCACCCTGCCGGGACGTGGGGGCGATCTCGACACGCTCGCCCGCTCCCTCGTGGAGCAGGGCCTCGCCTCGGCCGGACCGAATGACGACAACCTCTTCGATCGTGTCGTGAACCGCGTGGAGCGGGAGCTCATCGCCCAGATGCTCGCCGCGTGCGGCGGCGTGCAGCTGAAGGCCGCCGCACGCCTCGGCATCAATCGCAACACGCTCCGCAAGAAGCTCGTGGAACACGGGCTCGACACCGGCGACGAAGCCTCGACGTGACGGTCGGCCGCCGGGCTGCACGCGTCCGCTGCCGGCCGCCGCTCACGCGGGCGTCCGCGGCACGGCGAAGCGTCCGATCCATCCGGTCGGTGGCGGGCAGTCCACCTCGACCGGGAGGCCGGTCACCGGATCCTCGAACGCGATCCGTGACGCGTGGAGTGCGATCGGAAGGAGTCGGGGATCCTCACCGGCATCCGTCACTCCGGGTGGGCCGCCGTAGACCACGTCTCCGAGCACGGGCATGCGCCGCGACGCCGCCTGGACGCGCAGCTGGTGCATGCGCCCCGTCGCCGGCACCAGTTCCACCCGCACGACACCGTCGTGCACCGCGATGACCCGGCCGGTCGTCACGGCCTCCCGGCCGCCGGCATTTCCCCCCGACACGATCTCCGCGCGGGCTGCATCGGGCACCTTGCGCACGAAGTCGCGCCACTCGAAGCGGTCGTCGACCGCGCCGGCCGATGCGTCGAGCAGCGCGACGTACGTCTTCGTCACGCGACGCCGCTCGAACTGGCGGGACAGCTGCCGCGCCGCCCGCGGCGTGGTGGCGAAGAGGAGAACACCCGAGACCGGGCGGTCGAGCCGGTGAGGAACGCCGAGAAACCCTCCGGGATGCCGACCCCCGCGGGACGCGGCGTCGCCGAAAAGCCGATGCCGCACGCACGATTCCGCCGACTCGATGCCCGTCGGAGCCTGTGTCGGCAGTCCGGCGGGCTTGGCCACCGCGAGCACACCGCCGGCGTCGTAGAGAACGGGAAGCGACGTCGTCACGGGGTCAGGTGACCGGCGAGGCAGCGACATCCTCGGCCATGTCACGGGCATGGTAACTCGATCGCACGAGCGGGCCGGAGGCGACCCGCCGGAAGCCCATGCCGCGGGCGAGCGCACCGAGTTCCTCGAACTCCTCCGGCGGCACGTACCGTTCGACCGGCAGCGCGTCGGCGACAGGCTGGAGGTACTGCCCGAGGGTCAGGAAATCGACCCCATGGTCGAGCAGGTCGGCGAATACGTCGAGCAGTTCGTCACGCGTCTCGCCGAGACCGAGCATGAGGCCGCTCTTCGTGCGCACGCCGGGCAGGAGCCGCTTGGCGTCCGCGAGCAGTTCGAGCGTCCAGGCATAGACGCTCCGACGTCCCCGCACGGCGCGGTAGAGGCGCGGCACCGTCTCGGTATTGTGGTTGAACACGTCGGGCCGTGCCTCGAGCACCCTCGCGAGGGCGCCGTCCTTGCCGATGAAGTCGGGCACGAGCACCTCGACGGTACCCGACGCGCCGACGCCCGTCTCCCTGAACATGGTGCGGATCGCCTCGATCGTCCTGCGGAAGTGATCCGCACCGCCGTCCGGCAGGTCGTCCCTGGTCACGCTCGTCACGACGACATGACGCAGGCCGAGTCGACGGGCGGCTTCGGCCACCCGCTCCGGCTCGTCGGCCTCGAGCGCCTCGCCTCTGCCCTTGGGCACGGAGCAGAATCCGCAGGGCCGCGTGCACACGTTGCCCAGGATCATGAAGGTGGCGGTGCGCTGGGACCAGCACTCCAGACGGTTCGGGCACCGAGCCGACTCACACACCGTCTCCAGACCGAGCTCGGCGACGAGGTCGGCGGTCTCCCCGTGGCCGCCGCCCGGCTCGAGATTCCGCCGCAGCCAAGGCGGCAGGCGTCGCGACGAGGTCGCGCGGTCGACGGTGACGATCGGCAGCACGCTATCCGACACGGCTGAGAACCTCCGGAGGCGTGTGTGCGGGGGCGTCCACACGCAGCGGAAAGCCGGCGTGCACGTGTGTGCGCGAAAAGCCGAAGGCGTCGGCGATGCCGCGCACCAGCGCGGTGCGGGCATCGGGCATCCGGATCCGCCGGCGCACGTCGGCCTCGACCGATCCCATCATGCAGCCGCTCGGGTCTGCGGACGTGGGCGCTCCCGTGACCGTGCGGATCCGGCGGTAGGCGGCGAGGGCCGGACAGACATTGACGAATACGCCGTGGCTGGCGATGCCCCGTCGCACGGCCACCGTCACGGCGGCCAGCAGTCCGGAGCGGCCGCACAGTCCGCCTCCGGGCACGCTGCGCGGTTCGCAGCCGAGCGTGCGCAGGGCTTCCGCCACGCCCGCCTCGAGCCGGCCGATGTACGGGCCGACGCCGTGGCGCCCGAGGCCGAGCGCGTCGAGCGGGGTCACGAGCGAGGCGAACACCTGTCCCGGGCCGTGCAGGATGGCGCCGCCGCCCCGGCCGGTGAATCGCACGCCCAGACGCCACGCCCGCAGTTCGTCGTCGGTGAATCGAACGTCGGTCCGGGAACCGAGGCGACCGATCGTGATGAGGGGCTTGAGCTCGCAGAGCAGGAGCGTGGGCCCGCGGCCTCCCGGTTCCGAGACCTCCCAGGCCAGGCGCTCGGCGAGGCCGATGTACGCCTCATGGTCGATGACACCGGCGAGCCACGCGGCGAGCGGGGGAACGGCGGGAAAACGAGGTGGTTCCACGCTCTGGTTGTACCACCCGCCACGCCGGGAACGCGAGGGATCCGGGGGGCATCGCGCGTCCGTGCACGAACCCACTGCCCCCCGATCCGCATGGCCGCCGCAGGGGCTCGGCATGCCCGGTCGCTCACCGCATCGCGTACTCGTCGAGGAGCGACTCGATCCTGCCGAAGACGTCCTCCATCTGCTTGGGATCGGGCAGGAGCGTGACGCGGAAATGGTCGCGGTAGGGCACGTTGAAGCTCGATCCAGGGGCCACGAGGACGTGACGCCGCTCGAGCAGATCGAGCGCGAAGCGCTGGTCGTCGAAGTCTCCCGACGGAAGCCGCTCGGTGTGCACACGGACGAAGGCGTACATCGCGCCCCGCGGAGGCACGACGGACAGCCATCTGCTGCGGGCTACCGCGGCGAGCACCGCCGCACGCGTGGCGTGCAGCCGCCCACCCGGCTTCGTGAGATCGAAGATCGACTGGTGGCCGCCGAGGGCCGTCTGCACGGCATATTGGCCCGGGACGTTCGAGCAGAGACGCAGCGAGGCGAGGAGTTCGACCGCGTCGATGTAGTCGCGCGCGTGCTGGCGCTCACCGGAGAAGACGAGCCACCCCACGCGCAGGCCGCAGGCGCGATACACCTTGCTCAGGCCGCCGAAGGTCAGGCACAGGGCCGCCGGAGCGCCCGCCGCCTGGACGCCCGCGGCGATGGCCGCGGCCGGCACGAACGCCGCGTCGTCGTAGAGCATTTCGTCGTAGATCTCGTCGGCACACAGCACGAGGCGGTGCCGGGCGGCGATCTGGACGAACGCCTCGACGACCTCGGTCGGGTAGACCGCGCCGGTGGGATTGTTGGGGTTGATCATCACGACCGCGCGGGTGCGTCCCGTGACGAGCCTCTCCACCTCCGCGGGATCGGGCACGAAGCCGCTCTCGGGACGGCAGGGATAGTGCACCGCCTTCGCGCCGTGGATCACCGCGCTCGCCGTCCAGAGCGGATAGTCGGGGCTCGGCACGAGCACCTCGTCGCCGGGATTGAGCAGCGCCCGCATCGCGAGCATGATCAATTCCGAGACGCCGTTGCCGATGAAGACATCCTCCGCGGTGACGTCCATCACGCCGCGGTTCTGCTGCTGCATCACCACCGCCTCACGCGCCTGGAAGATGCCCTTCTGGTGCGTGTAGGGATCGGCCTGATGGAGATTCGCGACCATCGCCACGCGCATCGACTCCGGCATCCGAAACCCGAAGGCCCCCGGATTGCCGATGTTGAGCTTGACGATCTCGTGCCCCTCGCGCTCGAGCTGATCGGCGCGGCGGGCGAGGGCTCCGCGAATCTCGTAGCGGACCTCGTGGAGATGCTCCGACGCCCGCAGTGGTGGAAGGCTCATGGCTGATGTCCTGCGGAAACTCTACCACGCACGCAGCGGCATCATGGTCGGCCGAGCTGGGCCTGGAGCGCGTCCCAGGCGACCGGCAGCCACGGGACGGCGTGCGGGAGGCAGCCGCCGTCCCGTGCCTCGCCGGCCTCATGCCCCGCACCCGACTCGTGCGCCGCGAGCGAGCGATCGACGGCGGCTCCGAGGCGTTCGAGCCAGTCGGGCACCTCCACGCCGGAGCCGCTCGCGACGCCGAGGAACGCCTCGGCACGGGACTCGAGCCGGTCGCCCGCCCCCTCGGGTGCCCCGGTCATGAGTTCGGCGACGGCCGGATCGACGAGCGCCTCGAGCTCATCCTGCTCGAGCGTCGCGGTGAACGGTCGGCGCACCCTGTCCGATACGCTCGCCAGCCGCACGCTCCAACGGGCCTCGAGGGCGTCGAGCTTCTGCACGAGCCCCGCGGCGGTCTCCCGCGTCTCGTCGCTGAGCCGTCGCCGCCAGGCATCGGCCGCCGCGGTCGCGCCGTGCCGTGCGAGCACACGGTGGGCCATGTTCACCGGACGGAGCGTCCAGGCGATCCGGTCGTACTCCGCCTTCACCCTCAGAAAGTCGAGCAGGATGTGAAGGCACTCGCCCCGATCCGACTGGGTGGTGGTCGAGTTCCAGTCACGGTACTCAGCGTGATTCTCCGCCACGCTTTCCAGCACCAGCCTCACCCGTGACGCCGCCTGTCGCAGCGAGAGCGTGCCCGACGCGAGATCGGCGAGCAGCCGCTCCGGGCGCCGCGCGGATGCGACCACACCCGATTCACCCGCGTCCCGCTCCGCGAGCTGTTCGAGATGCCGGCGCACACCGCCGCGCAGGATGCCTCGCAGCGACGCCGGCCCGAGCACGTGCTGCGTGAACAGGCCGCCACCGTACCGCTCGACGAAGTCACGAATCACGGTGAATGCACGATCATCGCGGCACCGCTCGAGCACCGACAGCCGCAACTGACGGGCATGCGTCATCCATGTTTCGAGCAGCCGCGGAACGAGGAGCGAAAGCGCGTCGAGGATGCGCGGCGTGGCAGCATCGGCCGACCCGTCGGCCGTCACGGCGCTGCGCACGATCCGATCGACCAGCGCCGCCGTCGCACTCTCGAAGACCCGGTCGAACTCGCTGACGCTGGCGGCACCCGGGGGCCGGCGGGCCTCGAGCGCCTTGGCGAGCTGCACGAGTGCGACGGTCTCCGTCACCAGGCCCAGGCGCGGGAGGCTCGCCGCGAGCCGTTCGAGCATCCGCTCCCGCGCCCGAGCCTGCGCGATGCGATCGGGCCGCCCGCCTCGTGAGAGAGGCACGTAGAGCACGGTGCGATCCGCGAGCCGCTCGCGAACATGGTCGAGTTCCCTGGCTGCTCCGCCGGCGTCGCCGGCGAGCAGCGCCGCGAAGAGCCTCCCGACACTGCCCCGCCCATCCGTGCGGACGCGACGGCGGCGGCCGGTGTGCCGGTGCGCGGCGAGCGCCCAGAGCGTCTCGGTCGCCTGCACGGCGGCATCGATGAGTCGCTCGGCTGCGAGATCCCGCTGCCAGCGCACGCGGTCGAACTCCGTCGGCGACATCCCCGGCGACGGCTCCTGATCGCGTCCCGCGACGACTCCCGCGGCCCGGGTGAGGATCCTGCGCACGTGGCGCAACGACCGCAGCCAGCCCGCGACGGCGTCGCGCTCCTCGGCGCTCGGCCGCGATGCCGCGGCGACATCCGCGGCACACCACGACGTGACCGCGCGATTGACGAGCCGACAGACGCCCGAGACGAGCTCCGCAGCGTCCTGCAGCTGCGCCGCGCCCCCGGTCGATTCCCCACCCGGCGCATCGACGTCGATCATGCCGCTGTCGATCCCGTCGTCCGTCGAGTCGGTCCAC
>CAIWZS010000069.1 GCA_903917235.1 uncultured Planctomycetaceae bacterium
CGGGACGCCAAACGGCGGAACGTCCGGATCACGGCCGAGGCCTGTCCCCACCACTTCACGCTCACCGACGAGAGCCTCCGCGGCTTCGACGCCAACTGCAAGATGAGCCCGCCCCTGCGGACGGCCGCCGACGTCGAGGCGATCATCCAGGGGCTCGCCGACGGCACGATCGACTGCATCGCCACCGACCACGCGCCGCACGCCCGCGAGAAGAAGCTCCTCGAGATCGATCGCGCGCCGTTCGGCATCCTCGGACTGGAAACCGCCGTCGGCCTCACGGTGACGCGACTGGTGGCCACCGGCCACATCGGATGGCCACGATTCGTGGAGGCGATGAGCCTCCTGCCGTCCCGCATCCTCGGCATCGCCCGGGGCACGCTCCAGCCCGGGTCCGTGGCCGACATCACGCTCATCGATCCGGCACGCTCCTGGCGGGTCGACAGGTCGAGGCTCTGTTCGAAGAGCATCAACACCCCGTTCGACGGCTGGACGCTGCAGGGCAGGGCGGTCGCGACGATCGTGGCCGGACGCATCAAGTACCGTCTCCGGGAGCCCGCCGTGCCCTGACGCCGGGTCGCTCGACACGATCGGACGGCCGCATGAAGATCCTGATCGACGGCTACAACCTGCTGCATGCATCGGGCGTGTTCGGCGCGGTGCGTGGGCCGGGCGGATTCGAGGCGTCACGACGCGCACTGCTCGACGCGGTCGCGGGACTCCTCGGCGACCTGCGGCACCACACCACCGTCGTGTTCGACGCCGCCGAGGCCCCTCCGGGACTGCCCGCCAGGTACGCGCACGAAGGGATCGACGTCCGCTTCGCCCGCGACCATGCGAGCGCCGATGCCTTGATCGAGGAACTGATCGAGGACCACGACGCGCCCGGAGCGCTGACCGTGGTCTCGGCCGACAACCGGATCATCACGGCGGCGCGGCGACGCCGTGCCAAGGCCGTCTCGAGCCACGAGTGGTTCACGGAACTCCGCGCCGCGCGTCGTTCCTCCGGCGCGACCGAAGCGAAGCCCGCCCCGCCGGAGGATGACCGGGAGGTCGCCCGCTGGTTGCGGGAGTTCGGCTACTGAGGCGTCCTGCCGGCTCAGGCCTGCGCCCACTTCGCGAGCTTCCGCTCGAGTGTCGATCGCTCGATGCCGAGGATCGCCGCCGCCTTCGTCTTGTTGCCACCGACGGCCTGAAGCGTGGCGAGCACGTGCTTCCGCTCGACCTCCGCGATCGTCGTCGGCACGAAGGGTGACGAGGCGACGGCGGCCCGGCCGGAGTCGCCCGAGGACGCGAGCTGGCTGAGCGTGAGGTCCGACACGTCGATCCAGTCGCCGGGGGCGAGCACGACCGCACGCTCCACGCAGTTGCGCAGTTCGCGGACGTTGCCCGGCCAGTGGTACGCCGTCATCGCCTCGCGTGCCGCGGGCGTGAACCCGCGCAGGCGCCGACCCGTCTCCGCGACGAATCGTTCCATGAAGTGATCGGCGATCGCGGCGACGTCCTCGCGGCGGTGTCGCAGCGGCGGCACGACGATCTCGACGACCTTGAGGCGGAAGTACAGGTCCCGTCGGAACGAACCGGCTGCGACGGCCTCCTCGAGATTGCGATTGGTCGCGGCGACCACCCGCACGTCCACCTGGATCCGGCCGCTGCCACCGACCCGCTCGAACGGATGCCCTTCGAGCACCCGCAGGAACTTGGACTGGATGGCCGGGCTCATCTCGCCGATCTCGTCGAGCACGAGCGTGCCGCCGTGCGCCGCCTCGAATTTGCCGATGGTGCGTTCGGTCGCGCCGGTGAAGGCGCCCTTCTCGTGACCGAAGAGCTCGCTTTCGAGGAGCGTCTCGGAGAGCGCCGCACAGTTCATGCAGATGCAGGGGCCGTCGCGGCGGTCGCTCGCGTCGTGGATGAGCCTGGCGACGAGCTCCTTGCCGGTGCCGCTTTCGCCCCGCACGAGCACCGTGGCGCGGGTGGCCGCGACCCGCCGCACCTGCTCCAGGATGCCGGCCAGCGCGGTGCTCGTACCCACGAGTCGGCCATCCTGGCCCAGCCGGAGCCGCAGCCCCTCGTTCTCGTGCGTCGTGCGGGCGAGCTTCTTCGAGAGCGCCTCCCGCGTGGAGAGGTTGTCGATGGCGAGCCCGAGCGCGTCGCAGATCGCCATCACGAATTCGAGGTCCTCGGGAGTCGCCTCGCGGCCACCGGTGGCGCACTCGAGGTGGAGCAGACCGATCGCCCGGCCGCGGGAACGCACCGGTGCGGACAGGGTGGCACCCCGTCCGGTGGCGACGTCGACCGGCACCGCCACCAGCAGCGCCTCGTCGCCCCCGAGCACCGCCGCCCTGAGTCCCGACGGCACGACGACGGCCTGCGGGCCCTCGGGACGGCTCGCCACCGCCGTGAGTGACGCGTCGTCGATCGACCGCGTCGCCGGCCCGTCGCCCCGCACGGTGGGCAGGAGCACGACACCACGCTCCGCGGCGGTGCCTTCGATCGCCGTTTCCAGAGCGATGCGCGCGGCCTCCGCGAGATCGGCGGCGCGGCCCAGCGCGAAGGCGAGCCGGCACAACTCGGCCGCTGCCCGGCCCACGCGGGGTGCGCTCCCGGCGGTTTCGCGGATGGTGTCGAGCAGTCCGCTGCGCGAGCGCCGATGTGCGATCGAGGCATGCCACGCCTCCAGATCGCTCGGCATCCGCCCGGTCTCGCCCGCGGTGGCGCGACCGGGCAAGGGCGTCTCGCCGCCCGATTCCGTCGCCTGATCGCCGCCGCAGAAGACGATCTCGGTGCGACCGATCGCGATCACATCGCCGGGGGCGAGCAGGTGGTCCGTTTCGAGCGGCTGCCCGCCGAGCTGGGTGCCGTTGCGGCTCTGCAAGTCGCGGATCGCCCAGCCGCGCTCCGTCGGGAAGATCTCCGCATGGAACCGGCTGGCGCGCTCGTCATGGATCACGACCCGGTTCGTGGGCGCCCTGCCGATCGCCACGCGGACGTCACCGGCGAGGGGGCACGTCGACTGGCCCGCAGTCGGGTCGCGCACGAGCAGGTAGGGGGTCTGGCGAACGGCCTCCGTTGTTCCCATGCGACGGCTCCGGGCGACGACGAGCCGCCCCCTTTCGACCGGCCACGAACGTCGTACCCGGACCACTGCATCATGCCTTCGGCCGGCCGGCTTGGCGAGAGGATGGGTCGTCTGGCAACCGACCATGCCCCGCATTCGAGGGCCGGCCGATACCGGCTTGGCACGGCAAAAACCGGGTTTGCCGCGTTTTCCCGTCGCGACTAGCATGACCGACCGTCTCGGGTTCAGCCACGTCGTCCGCAGGGAAGCATCCGATGCCTGGGAACACGACTCGTCCGGTCCACCGCGCGGCGCTTCCCTCCTGCGCCTCGTGCATCGCGCCCACCATGATCGCGATCCTGACCGGGCTCGCGATCCTGACCGGCTGGGCAGGCCCGATCATGGCACAGGGGTTCGGCGGCTTCGGTCAGGCCGTCGGCGGCATCTCGATCGACACCTCCGGGATCGTCGCGACGCTCGATGGCCGCGCCCTCGAATCCCTCGCAGAAGAGCGGCGTCGGGTGCTCGCCTCGGGCGGGGCTCCGGCCGGCCGCAACGACTTCCGCAAGGTGTCGCTCGCGGCGATCATCAGCGCCATCGACGAGGCACGGACGGGCAAACGCGCCGTGTCGCCGGACGTCCTGCTGCTCGGCGGCCTCGAACGGGTCACGCACGTCTTCGTCGATCCCGACGGGCACGACATCGTCCTCGCCGGCCCCGCGGACGTCCCCGCGGTGGACGCCGGGGGAACCGTCGTCGGCGCGGCCAGTGGTCGTCCGCTGCTCCTGCTCGAGGATCTCATCGTCGCGCTGCGGTCGATCGACGGTGCCCGCGCGGGCGGCGTGCGGTGCTCGATCGACCCGACACCGGAGGGCCTCGGCCGACTCCAGGAGTTTCTCAACGCCCAACGACAGATGGGCCCGGATCCGCAGGCCATCTTCCGCGGCATGGAGGAGGCCGTTGGCCCCCAGATGGTGTCGGTCGGCGGTGTGCCGGCGGACAGCCGCTTCGCACACGTCCTCGTCGCCGCCGATTACCGGCTCAAGCGGATCGGCATGGGCTTTGAACCATCCGGGGTGCGTGAGCTCCCCAGTTATCTCGCGATGGTGCCCACCGGTGGAAAGGCCTCGACGCTTCCCCGTTTCTGGCTCGAGGCTGACTACGATCCGATCGCCCGCGATCCGGACGAACTCGCCTGGCGACTCTCGGGCCGGCGCATGAAGTGCCTCACCGAGAGTGACGCCCTCGCCGGCGGCGCCGTCGAGCGGGGTCGGGGCGCGGTGGACCGCGTCGCGCAGCGGTGGTGCGATGCCATGACGGCGCAGTACGACGCGGTCGCGACGCGGCAGCCGATCTTCGCCGAACTCGTCAACTGCGTCGATCTCGCGGTCGTCGCGGCACTCATTCGCGGCCGGCAGCTCGATGCACGTGCCGGCCTCGATCTCGGCCCGCTTCTCGATCCGGATCGGCTCCCGTTGCCGTCGTACGAGCCGGCCAGCACCGTCCCAACCGTCGCCAACGGCCTGAAGAAGGGCAACGTCTGGGTGCTGACGGCGTCGGGCGGCGTGCAGTTCCAGCCGTGGCAGTTCGCCACCAACGTGGGTGATGCGGCGGACATGGCGGTCACGAGGCGCGACGCGCTGGCGGCTCGACCGGATATCGGCGGCCGCTACTGGGACTGAACCGCCTCAGCGCGGTGGGAGCTCGGCCGCAGGTCCGGCCGGCACAGCCCATTCGATCCACGCGACACCGGCCGCCGCCTCGGGAAAGAACGGGTCCACCCAGCCAGCGGTCGCGGCGGCCTGGATGCCACCGTCGCCAGGTGGCGGCACCCGCTTCACGAGGACGAGCGGGCAGCAGAGGCTCGTCGCCACCATCGCGGCGATCGAGTCGCTCGTCACATGCCACCCCACCGGCAGCGCTGCAAACCGGCCCGCCTCGTCCAGCCACGCCGGCGTGTCGAGGACCGTCCCGTCCTTCTCTCTCTCGGGGTACGCGCTCAGGGCGAGGCCCGTCGAGACCGCCACGGATGTCGCGGTGATCCGCAGGGCATCGATCGCGAGGCGATGGGCGACGACCGGCTGCAGCCGCGCCGCCTCGTCGAGCGACCGCACGCCGTCGACCACGGCGCCGCCGCCGACCACGATGACTGCGGGACGCCCGAGCGACACGACCAGCGACGTGACCGCCGCCGGCCAGCCCGCAACCGTGAGCAGACTGCCGCCGAGTTTCACCACGACCCGCCCCGACGGCCGCCCCGGGTGGCAGGGCCCGGCGCCCCCCCCCGCCACGATCCCCGTCGGTCGCCGCAGGATTCCCTGCCGCCACGCCCAGGTCATGGCAGGAAGCCCCTCGCGATGCATGCGAGCGCATGCGCCGGAGCGCTGCGTGACACGTCGGCACCGAGCACACTCGGCAGCGACACGACGGTGGGCAGCCAGCCCGTGCGTCGTATCACGCGGCGTGCGAGGGCCGTGCCATGCCCCGAAAGCACGACCCCGGTCGGCCGCCAGCCGACCCGGTCCATGACCGCGACCAGCGCACGCGTGATGCGTCGTGCCTGCAGCGCGGCGCAGTGTCTGGCCGCGACCACGGCATCGGACGGCGTGAAGGATTCCGGATCGAGCAGCATGCTCCGGGCGAGCCGCACCCGTGCCGCGTCCACGGTGGCCGGTCCACCATCGGCGGTCTCGCGGCAGTCGGCGTCGGCGGGCAGGTCGCCCAGCAGCAGCCAGACATCGCGCGATTCCGCGAACCGCTCCGCCGCGATCGGCCGTGCGACTCCCCGGTGCGGCAGCGTCCGGCTGAGCGCCGGCAGCGGCGTGCGCTCGACGCCCAGGTACACCAGTTCCCCGGACAGCATGCGATCGGCGTCATGACGAGCCATGGGAGCGGGCATGCGAGCGACGAGCGGCACGATGTCGGTCGTGGTCGACCCGATGTCGATGAGGACGCTTCGTTCGGTGGGCGCATGCTGCGCGGCCAGGCGGGCCAAGGCGTGCCAGTTGGAGGCTGCCGCATCGAGCGGTCGCCGCAGCGCCTCCTCCGCGGGCACCAGTCCGGCCCGGTGGTGGCCATCCACCACGTAGATCGCGAGGTCGCTCGGCGGACTCGCCGCCGCTCGGGCGAGCGCCGCGACGATGTGGGCCACACCGGCGGCGCGGCAGGAGAAACAGTCGGCGATCTCACCGGTCATCGTCGCCACGACCCGCGCGGGGAGCCGGTCGGCCACGAGCGCACGCAGCGCTCCCGTGAGGTCCTCGGGACGTTGCCAGAGGGGAAACGAGGCGCTCCGCGACCAGCCCCGGCCGTCGGCGGCCTTCAGATTGGCCCCGCCCACGTCGAGTGCGACGACTCGATCAGACGGGGACGACGGGAGCCGCACGTTCCACCTCGAAGGCCGCCGGGGCATGATGGGGGAGCCGGACACCGGGCGGTGCCGTACCCCGCGCCATCGTAATGACCCATTCGATCAGACTGTGGTCCCGGCCGCGCGAATGGCCGACGAACGACGTCGTCAGACGCGGGTTGACCTCCAGCACGCGATCGTCACGGCCGTCCTCCCGCACCCCGAGCACGAGATCGACGCCGATCCAGCCCCGCGCGCTGCATCCAGCGGCACGCTCGAGCGCCGCGACCGCACGACAGGCGAGCCCCGCCGCGCGCGACTCGAGCCCCGGATCGTCGATCACCGAACCGCCGCGATAGGCCGGGTCCGGGCCGGCCGTGAAGCGTTGTTCGAGCGGGGGCAGGGGAACGACGCGCCCCGCTCCGCAGAGGCAGGCCACACCCGCCGACCTGCCCGCCGCCGCCTCCTCGATGCGCGCCGCATGCTCAGCCGCGTGAGGAGGGGGATCATGCGGTTCCACGACGGTGAAGCCATCGCAGCCACAGCCGTCGAGCCGCTTCCGCACGGCGGGGCGGACGAACCCCTGAGGCCAGGCCGCGCCGACGTCGAGGGCACGCCCAGGGGGCACCGGCACGCCGGCTGCCGCCAGCGCGAGCACCGTCGCCTGCTTGTCCGCGGCGAGCGCGAGCCACGCGGCATCCGGTGCGATCACCTCGGCCCCGACGGCGCGGGCCGCGGCGACGCGTCCGGCGAGAATCCCGGCGGTCTCCGGCGCGATGATGATCGCCACGTCGCACGCCGCGGCTGCCTCCTGGAGGGATCCGATCTCCTCGCCCGATGGCACGGCCGCCCGAGCGCCTCGCACGGGGAGATCGAACGGCACGCTGTCATCGATGAGCGCGGTGACCTCGAGCGCTCGTGACCGGGCCGCGTCGGCAAGCACGGCCAGCAGCATCGCGCGACCCTCGCGGGCGAGCGCCACGGCATGGTCGGCAACGGCATCGTCGGCCAGAAACACCCCGCGATCGGGCCCGTGCAGTCCGCCGGAGCAGCACCATTCGTACAGGAGCACTCGCATGCGCGGCAGTCTGCCAGATGAACGGCGGCCTGAGCCAGCCACGGCGAACCGATCCGCCGCCGGCCCGCAGGGTCGCCCCGTCGAGCGGCCCGGCGCCCCGCCTCAGAAGATGCCGAGCTGATCCCTCGCGGCATCGGTCATGCGGTCGGGCGTCCAGGGCGGATCCATCACGATCCGCACCTCCACCTGCGACACGTCAGGCCGGGCCGTGAGCGCCCGCTTCGTGTCGGCGATGAGCTGCGGCCCCGCCGGGCAGGCGGGACTCGTCATCGTCATGTCGATCGACACATGCTGCTTGGTCGGGACGTCGGGCGACGGCGCGAGCGTGACGCCGTAGATCAGGCCCAGGTCGACGATGTTGACGAAGAGCTCCGGGTCCTTGACCTCCTTGAGGATCTCGCGCACCACATCCTCGCAGAGCGGGCCGGCGGGGGCGGCGGTGCCTTCGCCGGCGGCGACGGGACCGTCCGTCACCAGCGGGGGGGCCGTGGGCGTCGCGGGCAAAGGCGCCGCAGCCCCGGTGGACCGCCCCGTGGCCGATCCCGCGGCATGGGCCGCCGGCCCCTCCGCAAAGCTCGAGGATCGCAGACGCACCCAGACGGCGGCATCCTCGACCTTCACGTCGTGTGCGCGAGTGGCCCGCACGGCAGGCATCGTGAGCGCGGCGCCGGTCCGGATGTCGAACTTCGCGCCGTGCCGCGGGCATGCGATGCGGAAGTCCCGCAGCTCGCCATCGGCGAGCGGACCCCCGTCGTGCGTGCAGACGTCGTCGATGGCATACCAGGCCCCCTCGACGTGGAAGAGGGCGACCATCTCGCCGTCCACCTCCACGAGCGTCTTCCCCGGGTCGGGCACCTCGTTCACATCGAGCACTCGCCGAAACTCATGCATCGTCGCGATCCTCATGTGGCCTGTCGACACACCGCCCGCGGCGCGGCCCGCAGCCCGGACGTCGATGGTGCGGCACCATCCGGCCGACGTGCAGGCACGCGATCCGCCCCCGGCCCGTCACGAAATCCGCCGGATGCGGCGGCCGATCGCACGGGCGAGCGCCTCGCGCACCGGCGCGATCGTGATGCGGTCGAACACCTGCTGGAAGAAGCCCGCGACCACGAGTCGCGCGGCCTCGTCGGCGGTGAGTCCGCGGGCCTGTGCGTAAAACACCTGCTGGCCGTCCACGCGACCGCTCGTCGCGCCGTGCGTGCACCGGACGTCGTCCGCCTCGATCTCGAGTCCCGGGATCGAGTCGGCTCGCGCGGTCTTCGACAGCATGAGGTTGTCGTTCCGCTGGTAGCCGTCGGTCTTCTGGGCGGCCTTGTCCACCTTGATCATGCCGCGCCACACGAGCCGCGAGCGATCCTGCAGGGCGCCCTTGTAGAGCAGGTCGCTCCGGCACGCCGCCGCCTCGTGGTGCTGGGAGGTGTTGAAGACGAGCTGCTGGCGGCCTTCGGTGAACATGACGCCGTTCACCTGGGCATCGGCGCCGCGGCCCACGAGGGCCACGTCCTGTGCGACCTGTGAGAGCCGGCTTCCGAGGGCACCGAGCGTCCACTGAAGCCGGCCGTTCGCCCGCACCACCGCCCGCTGTCGGGCGACGTGCCAGACGCCGGTGTTCCAGTTCTGCAGGTTGACCATCCGCAGGAACGCGTTTTCACCGACGACGATCTCGGTGCCGCCGCAGTGGAACCCGCCGGTCGAGCCGGCGGCTCCGCCTCCGGCGGTCTCCGTGAGGACGGTCGCCTCCGCCCCCTCGCCGAGCACGACGAGGACGTGCGACGTGTCCACGCCCCCGTCGGTCAGGCCGGCCACGACGTGCAGCGGATCCGCGATCCGGACGCGCGGCGGCACGTACAGCACGACGCTGGCCGCGTGGAAGGCGGCGTGGAGCGCGGCGAACCAGTCGGTGGACGAATCGATCAACGAGAACCAGTGGGCCTTGAGCACGTCGGCACGCTCCGCGAGCACCCGCTCCGCCGAGCCGAACACGACGCCCTGTGCCGCGAGCGACGCGTCGAGCTCCTCCCGCATGACGTGCCCGTCGAGCGACGCGAAGCGGCCCGCGAGCCGGCCCGCGACGCGGTGGCCGCTCCCGTCGGCCGTGTCGACGAGTTCTCCCGAGACGATCGCCTCGGCCAGCAGGCCCTCGTCGACGACCGCTCCGGTGCCCGGTGACCGGGTCGGACCCCAGGCTGCGGGCTTGAAGAGCCGCAGGTCGGTGCGCATCCAGTTCTCATCGCGGCGGTCCGGCAGGCCGAGGCCGGTGAGCCTCTCGCACGCCGACCGTCGCAGATCGGAGACCCACCCCGGCGCCGGCGAGGCGGCGAGGACCGCGTGGAGCGCCTCGGCGCCGAAGGCCACGGACGGGGCAGGGGAGCGGTGGGGGAGCGTGGCTGCGGTCATGCCGATCACCCCACCGACCCTTCCATCTGCAACTGGATGAGCTTGTTCATCTCGACGGCGTATTCCATGGGCAGCTCCTTCACGAGCGGCTCGATGAATCCGCCGACGATCATCGTGCTCGCCTCCGCCTCGGTGAGGCCCCGGCTCATGAGATAGAAGAGCTGCTCCTCACCGATCTTGGAGACACTCGCCTCGTGTCCGATCGACACGTCCTGCTCTTCGATTTCGATGTAGGGGTAGGTGTCGCTGCGACTGTGCTCGTCGAGGATCAGCGCGTCGCACACCACGCTCGAGCGGCTGCCGGTCGCCCCGGGCTCCACCTTCACGAGGCCCCGGTAGCTCGCCCGGCCCCCGTTCTTCGAGATGCTCTTCGAGACGATCCGGCCGCTCGTGTTCGGGGCCGCGTGCACGAGCTTCGCCCCCGCATCCTGATGCTGTCCCGCCGAGGCGAACGCGATCGAAAGAATCTCGCCGCGGGCGCCCGGCTCCATCATGTAGACCGCGGGATACTTCATCGTGAGCTGGCTGCCGAGATTCCCGTCGATCCACTCCATCGTGGCGTCCGCGTAGGCCATGGCCCGCTTCGTCACGAGGTTGTAGATGTTGTTGGCCCAATTCTGGATGGTCGTGTACCGACAGCGACCGCCCCGCTTCACGAGGATCTCGACGACGGCGGAGTGGAGGCTCTCGGACGAGTACATCGGGGCCGTGCAGCCCTCGACGTAGTGCACGTGGGCGCCCTCGTCCACGATGATCAGCGTGCGCTCGAACTGCCCCATGTTCTCCGCATTGATCCGGAAGTAGGCCTGCAGGGGAAACTCGATCGACACGCCCTTGGGCACGTAGATGAACGAGCCGCCCGACCAGACCGCCGAGTTGAGCGCGGCGAACTTGTTGTCGCTCGGGGGAATGACCGTGCCGAAATACTCGCGGAGCAGGTCGGCGTGCTCCCGCACCGCCGTATCGGTGTCGGTGAAGATGACGCCCTTCTTCGCGAGATCCTCCTGCAACGAGCCGTACACCACCTCGCTCTCGAACTGGGCCTTGACGCCCGCCAGGAATTGCCGCTCCGCCTGCGGGATGCCGAGGCGGTCGAACGTCTCCTTGATCGCATCGGGAACGTCGTCCCACGTCTTGCCCTGATGCTCGGTGGGCTTCAGGTAGTAATAGATGTCCTGGAAGTCGATCCCGAGCCGGCCTCCCCACTTCGGCATGGGCTTCGACTCGAAGATCTTGAACGCGTCGAGCCGGAACTCGCGCATCCACGCCGGCTCCCCCTTCATCTCGGAGATCTGCGCGACGATCTCCGCGTCGATCCCCTTGCGGGCCTTGAAGACGGCCGGGGAGTCGGTGCGGAAGTCGTACTTGTTGATCTCCACGCTCTTGAGCGCCGCCGTCTCGTCGGACGGGCCCCCGTTCACCGGGGTCGTTTCGAGTGCCGTCGCCATGGATCGTCTCCCGTCGCTGCTCGTGGTCTCGTTTCAGGCCCCGGCCCCGGCGGGCACTGCCCGACCGGCCAACCCCGCGGCATCCTCCATCGCCCGCTCCGCCGCCGCCGCGTCCGGATACGCCACCCGAATCCGCTCGTACCCCTTCTTGTGAAGCTCCGCCGCGAGCTCCGGACCGCCAGACTCGACGATTCGTCCACCGAGCATCACGTGCGTCCGCAAGGGGACGTTGTGCTCGAGGAGCTGTTCGTGGTGGGTGATGATGAGGATGCCCATCTCCGCGCCACCGATCTTCGCGATGCTCTCGCTGGCAAGCCGCACGGCGTCGGCGTCGAGTCCGCTGTCGGTCTCGTCGAGGATCGCGAACCCCGGCCGCAGCATTGCGAGCTGAAGGATCTCGGCCCGCTTCATCTCACCCCCCGAAAACCCGTCGTTGACGTACCGCCGCGCGAAATCGGGGTCCATCGAGAGCTCGGCCATCTTCGCCTTGAGTTCCGCACGAAACTCCCGCATCGGCATGAGCTCTTCCCCCTCCTTGCGGTCGGGATTCCGCACGTTGGTGACCGAGTGCCGCAGAAAGTCGGCGAGCCGCACGCCGGGGATCGCCATCGGCCGCTGGAACGCCAGGAAGATCCCGGCCCGTGCCCGCTCGTCGGGCTCCATGGCGAGCACGTCCCGCCGCGTCCCGTCGGCCGCGACGAGTTCGATCGTGCCGGAGGTCACCTCGTACGCAGGGTGGCCCATGATCGCGTAGCCGAGCGTGCTCTTGCCGGACCCGTTCGGGCCCATCAGCGCGTGCACCTCTCCGCGACCGATCTCGAGGTCCACGCCCTTGAGAATCTCCTGCCCCTCGACGGCGACGTGGAGTCCGCGAATGACGAGTCGTTCCACCGCTGCACCTCCTCCGACTTCCGACCGCTGCACCATCAACCGGTGAGCTTCTGATGATCGAACACGAGATCTCCATCACCCACCGGCGACGTCACGTAGCCCGAGTGGTGGGGGACCGGCAGCTCGTCGTCGACTTTTCCCGAACCGTCCTTGCGCTTGGCGATCCGCTGCCCGAGGATCTTGTCCTGAATCCGCATGAGCCCCTCGAGCAGGCTTTCGGGACGCGGCGGGCAGCCCGGCACGTAGACATCCACCGGGACCACGAGATCCACGCCCTTGACGACGTGATAGCCCCACTTGAAGTACGGCCCGCCACCCGTCGTGCAGGCGCCCATGGCGATGACGTACTTCGGATCGGGCATGAGGTTGTAGAGTCGGCGCACGCGGCTGGCCATCTTGTAGGTGACCGTGCCCGCCACGATCATCAGGTCGGCCTGCCGCGGCGTGGCCCGAAAGGCCCCCGCTCCGAAGCGGTCGAGGTCGTAACGGCTCGCCCCCGCGGCCATCATTTCGATGGCGCAGCACGCGAGGCCGAATGTCATGGGCCAGATGCTCGACTGTCGGGCCCAGTTGATCGCCTGTTCGACGGTCGTGAGCACGAGGTTCTCCTCGAAACGGCCCTCGATCCAGGGTGCGGCGGCGGCGGGACTGGCGGGGGCAGTGACGGTCATGACACGGACTCCGGGTTGGAATTGGACGATGAACGGGACGAACGGCCGCGTCGAGGCTCGCGGTCGCGACCGGGCGGGCGTTCGGACGGCATTCGACGCGGTGCCGCCTCGGCTCGCAAGGTGCCGACGCCGCCGCGCCCGGTCCGGCCGGCGGGACCGGCTTCAGCCATCGAAAAGCGGCAGCACGTCCCGCCGTCGAGCCGGCATTCCGCCAGCCGCACCGGGCGGCCGACGAGTTCCTCGATCATGACGCGCTCGGCGGCACAGATGCCCCGATCCTGCTCTGCGAGATCCGGATAGGGGCAGGCGTAACTCGTCAGCACGGGCAAGCCGCCGCCCGCGGCGTCGCCCGACGGCGTCCGGGCCGCATCGTCCGGCCCGGCGGGCTCTTCCACGACACATGCGATCTGGTTGCGTCGCATGAGCGCCGCGACGTCGTGCAGGCGATCCCGCGGCGTCGCTCCGCGCACCTCGTCGCGATGCAGGCCGGCGAGCGAGGTGCCGATGCGACCGATGAGCCCCCGCCTGACCTCTGCGTCGCTGACCGAGCGGATCTCGCGCCAGAGGACGATGGCCAGATCGTGAAAATTGTCGCCGCCGATGCGACGGCCCGACTCCGTGAGGCGATAGGTGTGGGAGGGCCGCCCGCGGCGCCCGCCGGTCGTCGAACGCTCCACGAGGCCCTGTCGCATGAGCCGGTCGAGCCGCTGCCGGACGGCGGTGGCCGTCACCCCCAGCGACGAGGCAAGGCCACCGATCCCCAGGCCGTCGTCCACCCGCAGGAGGTCGATCACGGCATGATCCACCGCACGAGGCGGGGCGACCTGACCGTCTGACGGGACCTGGGGAAGCGGCATGGGCGACTCGGGCACGGGATCGCGAGGAATCATGCGTGTACGCTCGTACTTTACGCCTGCCACGAATTCTGACAAGCGAACATGTGAAAAGTCGGCGTTTTGTCGTGGGACGCGCGCGACCTACGCTCCAGAGATGACCACGTCGCCGGACACGATCCCGCCGCCCGCTCACCACGACGCTCCACCGGCGGCAGGGCGCCGGCTCACGGACAGTCCCTGGTTCTGGGGACTGATGTTCTCCCTGATGGCCTTCGTCGGCCTCCTTCTCATCGGCCCGAAGTTTGCCAAACGGCAGGGTCAGCTCGAGCGACGCTACCTCGGCCGCGAGCGCGCGGCCGTCGAGCGGTCTCGACGCGCGGCGGGACTGGATCCCGAGGACCTCGCCGCCACGGCCCATGAACCGCCACCGCTGACGAGCCCGATGGCCCCCGAGCGGATCATCCCACTCTGGACCCTCGGGTTGGCCGCGGGTGGAGCCGCCGTGACGTCCGCGGCCATGCTCTGGCGGGAGCGGACCGGTCCTCGGCGAGACTCCCCGTGAAGGTCTGCGGGCTCACCCGATGATCGAGCGGCGACGGGCGACGTAGTCCCACACGACGAAGCGATCGAGGTCGCCCCCGCTCGCGAAGAACACGCGGCCCCGCGCCGCCTCGGCCAGCCGGTACGCGAACTGGATGTCCTCCCGCGACTGCGACCAGCCCGAGAGCAGGAAGACGTTGACCGTGATGCCGTCGCGTCGGCAGGCCCGTGCCTCGCGCAGCGTCGCCTCCTCGGTGCGGCGGTGGGGAGGGTAGAGGAGGAAGAGCTGGCTGCCCTCGAAGTGGGCCGTCGGAAGCCCGTCGGTGATCAGAATCACCTGCCGGTTCGGCGTGTCCTGCCGCGCGAGGTGCTGCCGCGAGAGCTGCAGCGCGTGCTGGATGTTCGTGAAGTGCGGCGGGATGTCGCCCTCGCTCATGGCCGGGTCCGCCATGTCGGCCCGCAGCCTCACGACCGAGTCGAAGATCGTGACCGGCTTCGGCATGAGCCTCACGATCTCGCCCGCCGGCCGCGGCTTGGCGAAGGAATACATCTCGATGAACTGCAGGAAGTCGCCGGGGTACTCGCGCTGCACGAGGCCCTGCAGCGCGAGCGCCATCCGCTTGACGCTCACGTGCAACCCGCCGTAGCGCATCGACCCGCTCATGTCGAGCACCACCGTCGTCGCGCACTTCGGGGTGTTCCGCGTGCGATGGATCTCGATGTCGCGTTGATCGAGACGGAGCGGGCCCGCGGGGGTGCGCCCCGCGACCTGCTCGCTCGCCCGGCGCAGGAGGGCGTTGGTCAGCGTCCCCGGGATGTCCATGTGGGCGACCGAGTCGCCGAACTCGTACGGTCGCGTGGGCACCATCTCCACCGCGCCGTCCCCGGTGACGTTGACCTGATGTCGCCCCGTGCGGGAGGGGTCGAGCGCCGAGAAGATCCGCTCGAGGAGCCGTCCCTGGAAGATCCGCAGCGCCTTGGGGGTGAGCGCGTAGCCCTGCTTCGTGCGCTCGAGCCCCTGCTGGGCGGCGAGCTGCTCGACGAGATCCTGCACCTGCCGACGCAGATGCTCGAGATCGTCGAGATCGCCCCGCTCGACCCAGCGCGAGAGGGCCTCCATGTTGATGATGAAGAGCTTCGCATTCGCCCGCGCCTCGTCCACCTGCCGCAGCAGCTCGTCGATCTCCTCGAGCTGCCGCTTCACCTCGAGAGCCTGCTCCACCGTCAGCCGCTCCCGGCCCGTGAACGTCCACTTCGCGGCGAGCTCGTCCACCTGGTAGAGATCGCCGAGCCGCTCGATGAGCGATACGAGCTGCGTGGCGAACCGCCCCTGCTCGTCGTCCTGCGCGTACCAGAGCCGCTCCAGCCTCCGCATCTGCTCCCCCTGGACCGCGCGGTCGAACTCCGCGCGATGCCGCGACGGCGGCTCCATCCGCGCGGCCGACTCCCGAAAGTCGCGACGCGCCCGCTTCCGCACGGAGTCGGTCTCGTAGCGCTCGAGGATGCGGCGCCGGTGCTCCTCGAGCTTCCGCTTCAGGCTCTCGAGGGACGGGCCGAGATGACGAAGCTGCGAAGGATCGATCTCGATCGCCTGGGCGAGCTGCTCCTCGGTGATCTCGGCCTCACCGCCGTCTCCGAATTCCAGGAGCTGCTCGAACGCCGCGGAGACGAGATCGGCGGCCTGGCCCCGCGGCGGCGGAATCCTGGCCGGGTCGTACCGCTGGTACGAGTGAACGATGCCGCCGAGCGTCTGGCGTGTGGGCATGGCCGCTACCGGAAGCCCTCCGTGTCGTAGACCGTGCGGCCGTGGGACTGCACGCGGGAAATCCGGTCGGTGGCGTACAGGCCCGCGAGCACGAATTCGATGCAGCTCGCGCGGACGGCCGGGTCGCGGGCGACGTTGACCTCGAGCGCCCGCTCCCAGAGCGCCGGCACCTCCGCCACGATTCCCTCGTAGGCGGCGCTGGGCACCATGTCACCCACCTCCACCTTCACGCCCGCCCCGAAGACCCGCGCGATCGAATCGAGCCCGTGGCTCTCCACGTACTCCTCGAACACGGACGCGATCGCCTCGGCGATCACCGCATCGAGCACCTGCCGCTCCGTCATCTGATGGCTGCCCATCAGGTCGAGCTCCAGTTTGCCGAGGCTCGACGTGTAGAGGTGCCCGAGATCGCTGATCCGGGGCACCGCCGGCGTCTCGCCGAGCCGCACCGCCCGCTGACGGGCGCTCGCCACCATCGTCTCGTAGTTCGCGATCGAGAACCTCGCCGACACGCCCGACTGCTGGTCGATGAACTTGCTCTTCCGCGCGGCGATGGTGACCTGCTCGACGATCTGCTTCATGAAGGGCGGGACGACGACGGGCCAGTCGCCGCCGAGGTCGATGCCCGCCTCCTGCTCGACCATGCGGATGCCGAGGTCGCGCTCCCGGGGATAATGGGTGTGGATCACGGCGCCGATCCGGTCCTTGAGCTGCGGAATCACCTTGCCCGACCGGTTGTACGTGGACGGATTCGCCGAGAAGAGCAGCATCACGTCGATGTCGAACTTGACGGGATAGCCGCGGATCTGCACATCCCGCTCCTCGAGGATGTTGAACATCCCGACCTGGACGAGCTCGTCGAGTTCGGGGAGTTCGTTCATGGCGAAGATGCCGCGGTGGAGCCTCGGGATGAGGCCGAGGTGCAGGGCCTCCTCGCTCGACATGCTCGTGCCGCCCGCCAGCCTGGCCGGGTCGATCTCGCCGATGATGTCGGCAAACTTCGTGCCGGGCGCGAGCCGCTCCGCGTAGCGCTCAGCCCGGGGCCACCAGGCGATCGGGACGTCCTGCGGGTCTCGCGACGCCACGAGCCGCCTCCCGGCCGACGTGATCGGCTTTTCGGGGTCGTCGTGGAGCGGGATCGCCGGGTCGTCGAGGTAGGGCAGGGACTCGTCGAGAAACCGCACGAGCAGCCGCATGAGCCGGCTCTTCGCCTGCCCCTTCTCGCCGAGGAAGAGCATGTCGTGCCCGGCGAGGAGCGCGATGTTGATCTCGGGAATCACCGTGTCGTCGTAGCCGACGATCCCCGGAAACAGCTCGTCGCCGCTTTCCAGTGCGCGAAGGAAGTTGTCGCGCAGCTCCTGCTTGACCGATTTTGAAACCCAACCTGCGGCAATTAAGTCTCGAAGATTAGTCGGACGAGAAACGGTTGCCACTGCCATGTTCACTCACCAATACCGATAAAGGAAAAAATTTGAGTCCACATTATACGATTTTTGTCAGCTACCTCTGACGCTGTGGGTTTTGAGCAAGGAGTTGCCGCCCACGCGGTGCCCAGCGACCGTTGTCATGCTGCGTCAACGCATTCAGATGAGGGCCATTTTCTGGCCTCTGCGATATCGAGTTTGGACTCTCGTTAACCGTCTCGCGTCGACGTGAATCAATCCAAACTTGCAGTAAAAATACCGAGCTCAGAACTAGACACTTTCGGACAACCGGATTCTCGCCCGCCAACTAACATCGGAAGCTTCGAAATTGACCGTTCCACCGCTCGTCTCCAAATGTTTTGACCAGCCGCCATGAGACGAAAACAGGGCGGCCAGATGGTCGACCGCCGGGTAGTGAGCGTTGGCCTCCGGCCGAAGTTGACCGCCCCTCGGAGAAACTCGATGATAGAGGATCGAGTGCCGATGAAGCTTCTCGTTTTCCCCCAGCAGTAACCTCCTTTATGCCGCAATCACCCCAAGTCGACTTTCTTTATTTTGACCTCGGCAAGGTTCTGATCGACTTCTCTTACGAAATCGGCGCCCGCAGGCTATCGGAATTGACCGGAAAGCCAATTCCACAACTCTTGGCGACGATCTTTGGTGGCCCCAATCAGGTCGCCTACGAAACCGGCTTGATCGAAACCTCCGACTTCGCCCGGGAGGTGAATCAGCAGTTGGGAACAAGCGTCCCCGAGGAACGGCTTGTTCAGGCCGCGAC
>CAIWZS010000070.1 GCA_903917235.1 uncultured Planctomycetaceae bacterium
GGGAGGCAGGTGACGTCACGCGGATGCAAACGCGTGGAGGCAAGCGACGCGGCGCGACGGCGGGCGGGCGTCAGGGACGCCGCGGAGGGTTGCCACCGCGGGCTGGATCGTCCCACCAGCCGCCGGCCGGCACGAAGTCGTGCTCGAGAAACCGGGCGTGTTCGGCCTCGCGCTTCGGCATGACGACGTCGACGAGGTGCCGTAACCCGGCCACGGCCTTCTCCTCCGAGTATCCCGGATTCGGCGTCGGGCGCACCGCGCCGACGTCGCGGAGCCAGCCATCGAGCGACGCGCGCATGGACGCCGTGCGATCGGGGTGTCTCAGGGCGCGGTCGTCCTGCTCGCCGACGTCCCGCCGGATGTCGTAGAGCTCGTCGCGGCCGTCCTCGAAGTAGTGGATCAGCTTCCAGTCGCCCCGGATCATGATCGCCGCGGGCTCGCCCCCCTGGTTACCGTAATGCGGGTAGTGCCAGTAGAGCGCGCGGTCGGCGGACTCGTCGGCCGTCACCGTCCCGCGCAAGGCGGGCACGAGGCTCACGCCGTCGACGTGCTGCTCCGGCCGCGGCGGTAGGCCGGTGATGTCGAGGATCGTCGGGGCGAGGTCGGTGCCGATCGCGGGATGGTCGGTCGTGCGAGGCTCGGCCACTCCCGGCCACGCAATCGTGAAGGGCTGGCGGATGCCCCCTTCCCACTGGCGGCCCTTCCCGCCGCGAAACGGGAGGCAGCAGGTCGCGTAGCCGTCACCGGAGGAGACGCCACCGTTGTCCGACGTGAAAATCACGACCGTGTCGTCCTCGATGCCCGCCTCGCGAACCGCATCGAGGACGAGCCCCACGGCGTCGTCGAGGGCCGCCATCATGCCCGCGTAGACCGGGTGGTCCTGCACCTGCCGCACGTCCTGCGTGCGGTCGAGTGTGAACCGCGGCTCGGCCCGTGCCGCGAGCCCCGTCCGCTCGGCCTTGTCGCGAAACGTGCGCCAGCGGGCCTCCGCGCACTGGATCGGTGCGTGCACGTCATAGAAGGAGAGCATCGCGAAGAAGGGCGCCGAGCGGGCGGCCGAATCACGGATGAACGTCGCGGTGTCGCGGGCGAGCCGATGCGATAGCTCCGTGCCGGGCGGGTCGTCGTCGAGCCGAGGGTTGCGGTACGGCGCGAAGAATCCGCCGGGCGGCGTGCCGAAGTGCCAGCCCCCCTTGTTGATCTCGTAGCCCTGATCCTCTGGTGCGAAACCCTCGCCGCCGAGGTGCCATTTGCCGGCGAAGAACGTGCGGTAGCCGTGCTCGCGCAGGGCCTCGGCGATCGTCACCTCCGCGAGCGGCAGTTCCTGCCGGTACGGCGCGGGCAGCAGCTTCGTGTTCCGCTTCCACTGTGCCGGCTGGTTGGCCCCGTTGACGGCGATGTAGTCGGTGATGCCGAGGCGTGCCGGAGCCTTGCCCGTCTGGATCGCCGCCCGTGACGGGCTGCACACCTGGCAGGCCGAGTAGCCGCGCGAAAAGCGGACGGACCGGCGCACGAGGGCGTCGATGTGCGGCGTCTCGTGGAACGTGCTCCCCTCGATGCCCAGATCCTGGCGGCCGAGGTCGTCGACCAGGAAGAGGAGGACGTTCGGACGGCGCTCGTCCCCAGATGCGCCGGCCGTCGCACACGCCACCGCGACCACCATGGCCGCTCGCATGATCCAGCGCCGCTGCATGATGTTCTCCCGACCCCGCGTGGATGCCCCGCCTCCCGACGCCGGCGCTCAGGCCGACGCGGCCACCGCCACCGGCGCCCCGCCCCGCGTCGCGCTCTCGTCGGCCGCGAAGATCACGTCGAACGTGCGGGCGGCCTCGGCGAAGCCCGTCAGCGGCATCTCCTCGCCGCGGTCGAGCGCGTCGAAGAAGGCCTGAAACTGCGACTGGTAGGGATGGTCGCTGACGTCGCCGGAGTCACAGAGCTTCATCGAGAGACGGCTCCATCGCGACTTGTCCGCGGCGAGCTTCGTTGAGTGGAAGCGATCGTCGAGCAGGCTCCCCTCGCTGCCCACGAGATGCGTGTGGAGGTAGTAGGGCTGGAGGCAGTCGACGACCGCCGCCGTCTTGCCGATGGCGCCGTCCGCGAACCGCAGGATCGTGACGCTCGACGTGTCGTATTCGTACGGCGCGAACGTGCCGCTCGACGACCGGGTCGACAGGCTCGACACGCTCTCGACCCGGTTCCGGCCGCCGTCCCCCATGAGCATGAGCAGGGCGTCGAGGGCATGGCAGCCGGCGGTGAGCAGGGCGCTGCCGCCGTCCTTGACGCCCGTGTTCCAGCGAAACTGGCCGTACCACGGTCCGATGCCGTGGTAGTAGTCGACCTCACCGTAGTGAAGACGTCCGAGAAGTCCCTCGCGCAGGAGGCCGCGCGTGGCGTCCATCTGGTTCGAAAACCGCAGTTCGAAGCAGACGCATCCGCGCACGCCGTGCTCCGCCGCCGCCGCCACGATGTCCCGCACCTCCTGCCGCGAGTTGGCCATCGGCTTCTCGAGGATGACGTGCTTGCCGGCACGGGCGGCCGCCACGGCGTGGTCGCGATGCTGGCTCGGCAGGCTCGTCACGTCCACGAC